>DGNJ01000072.1:0-34342 GCA_002388905.1 Cellvibrionales bacterium UBA4495 | reverse complement strand
TGGCTTCCAGCAGGTGCAATCCTATTAGTGTGAACAGGCCCTAAGGAAACCTATGTCTGATCTGGAGGCTCCTGCCTATAAATCGCGTATCAAGCGCGATATAGAAACCGCCGAAAAATACCTCGAGCGCAAACCGGCCCGGCACCGGCTGGAAATGAGGACTATCGAGCGGGCCCTGGACAAATTACCGGCGCTGAGCCGTTTCCTCGATATTCCCTGCGGCACTGGCCGGGCGACCCTGCTGCTGGCCGCCCATGGCTACGCGGCGGTGGGCGCCGATCTGGGCGAAGGCGTGGTGGAAGTCGCCCGTCGCGAGGTGGCGAGCTCCGGCCTCGAATGCCGGATCGAAATTAATGACCTGGAGGCCATGACCTACGGGGCCGGAAGTTTCGATGCGGTCCTGTGTTTTCGTCTGTACCACCATCTCCCGGATGACGAGGTCCGCGCAAGGGTTGTCGGAGAACTGTGCCGCGTGGCGAGGCATTATGTGCTGATCTCCTATCTCCACCCCTGGTCGTTCACCTCCATCAAGCGTCGCCTGCGGGCAGCACTGGGCGGCAAGCGTTCTCGGCAACATCCGACCCGGCCGGAAGAGCTTGACCGGTTTTTTGCCGATCAGGGGTTTGCGCCGCGTGGCGATGTGCCGGTCAGGCGTTTTCTCAACAGTCTTCACCTGCGAATTTATGCCCGGGAAACCTGAGGCGGCTCTCGTTCAGAATTCGTATTCCAGCAACAGCCGCAATGTCCGGTTGGGACTGTCGGCGTCGAGGCCGAAGATCACGCCGGCCTCCCAGCGCAGCGTTCGTCGGGGTGCCAGGTTGATGCTGCCCAAAAGGACCGGTCCCAGGGCCCGTGTATCCTCACCGCTGTAAAATTCGAGGGCGGGTTCCAGAAGGC
The DNA here is from genome assembly GCA_002388905.1 of Cellvibrionales bacterium UBA4495. Taxonomy (GTDB): domain Bacteria; phylum Pseudomonadota; class Gammaproteobacteria; order Pseudomonadales; family Porticoccaceae; genus DGNJ01. The sequence continues at coordinate 33,445 of DGNJ01000072.1, read as the reverse complement.
GCGAGTAACGAAACCGTGCCTGCAACCCCAGGGAACTCTCCAGTTCGTCGTCGATGTCGCCGCCCGATTCCTGGCTTAGGAAAAAGTTGCCGGTCAGGCTCCAGCGGCCCAGTTCCTTTTCGGCAATCAAGCCTGCGCTGGCTTCCCAGATGTCGTCGTGGGCGCTTTTTTCCAGTTCCATTATCAGGCCCCAGTCGGCCCAGTATTGTCCCTGTTCGGTGAGTTGCCACAGAGCTTCCAGTTCGTAGCCTTCGATATCGAAAGAGTCCCGCGCCGATTTTTCGCCCACCAGGTAAACCTCGGCAAACCAGCGGTCATTGAGGGACTGGCCGTAGGCCAGCCGGTGCAGTTGTTGTCGGTCCGGACGGCCCGGTTGGTTGTCCTGGTGCACGGCGCGCCACTCCAGCTCGCGCTCCAGGGGCTGGACGTAAGGATGATAGATCCTGTCGATAACGACGCCGTCGGCACATAAGGTTAGAGGCAGGAACAACAGGGTCGCGGCGATAGTGCCTCGGGAAAAGGCAGTGTTGGACTTCATGGTTTCAGTGCCTGTGATAGTCTCGGTTCAGAAGAGGGCCGCCAGAAAGGCCACTGCAGGAACAGCAGCACAGCCGTCGCTCCCAGATAGCCGGCTGTCTGCAGCCCCGATGGCGTCGCTTCATAGCCGACCAGTGCGTAGAGCAATTGGCCGACCACGGACTGGTCCGGAAGATAGGTACTGCTGTCCCATACCGCGCCGCCGGCGGGAAGCCAGTCCGCCTGGATCAGCAGTAGAGTCGCCTGGGAGACCATATTGCCCCCGAACAGGGCCAGCAGCACCAGGCTAAGGCGCTGGCGGTAGAGCGGCCTCAGGGCCATCAGTCCATAGTAGAGCAGGGCACCGGCGCTGAGGCCAATACCGGTGCCCAGCCCGCCCCCGAGCAGGACCGGGGCCAGCAGTTCCGGTTGGTGAAGAAAGCCGCTGTAATAGATCAGGATTTCCGAGCCTTCGCGGGTCAGGGAAAGGACGAGGACCAGGGCCATGAGCCAGGATAGGGCCCGGCGCCGCTGCCGGTATAACAGGAGGATAAAGGCGGCAACCAGGCCGCAGAGGATCAGTTGCATGGTGGCGTTAACCACTTCCTGGCCCACATAACCGAACCAGTCCGACACCTCACCGATTCGTGCGGCGTAGATGGTCGCGCCCAGAAGGCCCACGACCAGGGCCGTGCCGATCCACCGGCCCGACAGGGCCAGTTGTCGGGAGAAAACCAGCAGTATGCTGACGATCAGGGCGGCTTCAAGAATTTCCCGCAGGACAAGGATGACGGAAGATAGCAGCATGGGTGGTCTCACTCGGCAATAACTTTGCCCTGGGCGGTTTCCGGATAAAACTCCCCGAAAAAAGGGTATTCGCCGGGGGGCAGGGGGCCCACGAAAATAACCGCACGGCTGCCGCCGACGATAATTTTTTCCCGGTTCAGTTCGTAACTCTCGAATTCCTCGGGAGTGGGGTCGGTGTTATGTACCAGCAGTTTAACTTTGGTGTCGGCCGGGATTTTTACATGGTCGGGGTAGAACAGGTGGTCCCGTATCTCTATGCGGATGACGGGCGTTTCGGCCATTGCGGCACCGACACTCACGGCCGCCAGCAACGGTAGCAGTAGCAAATGAAGCCGGGACATGATGGTCAGTCTTCCTTATCGGATTGTCGGGGGAAAATGATGCGGAAGGCCGCACCGGAGGTGAAGCGGGATCGCCCCACATCGACGCCGGCACCATGCAGGTTGGCGATGTTCCTGACAATGGCCAGACCCAGGCCGCAGCCACTTTCACCGGAGGCGTGGCGGTCGCCGCTCAAACGGTGGAAGCGCTCGAATATTCGTTGCTTCTCCTCCTCCGGAATACCGGGCCCGCTGTCCTCGACGGTCAATATCACTCCCTCCGCTGTCGGGCGGGTATCGAGGACAATCTCGCCGCCCGCCGGGGTGTATTTGCTGGCATTGCTGATCAGGTTTGCCAAAAGGGTCTCCAGGGCAAACCGGTCGCCCCGGATGCGGCAGGTCTCCCCGGTCAACTCGATCTTCTGATTCTTGCGCTCAATCGACGGATAGCCATCGACAATGGCCTCCCTGGCGAGATCGGTAAGATTGACGGTCTCCAGTGCTGCATTGAATTGTGTCAGAGTCGACCGGTCCAGGGCGAGGATCTGTTCCACCAGGTGTCCCATCCTGTCCACTCCGTCCTGTAGCTGCCGGAATTCCTCCGAATGTCTCGGCAGTTGTCGTTCGATATTATAAAGTTGCACCTTAAGGGCGCTTAGCGGCGTACGCAGTTCGTGGGCGGCATCCGAGGCGAAACGTTTCTCTCTTTCAAAGGACGCCTCAAGACGTTCAAGCAGGCCATTAATGGAATGAAGAACCGGATCCAGTTCCCGGGGATTGTCACGCAGTACTACCGGGCCCAGGTCCCTGGGTTCCTTGTCCCGCAGCCGGCCCGCCAGTTCCCGCAGCGGTCCCAGGCCGTATCCGACTATCAGCCAGATAAGCAGCGCGGCTACGGGCATGCTCAGGACGATGGGGGTGACCGCTTCGATGATCATCCCCTCGGCCATGGCGAAGCGCACATCGGTGCGGGCGGCGACCACCACCGTCAGATCTTTTTCCGGGTGATATTGGGCGAGGGTTCGCCAGCGGTGTCCTGCGAAATTCGCGTAGTCGAAACCGGATTCAAGACTCCCGATGGCCGAGGACGGCGCATTGGGTGTCCTCGCCCGCAGCATGCCGTTTTGCCATAACTGGTATACCTGGTGGCGGGGGTAGCCAAGATCTTCCGAGCCCGGGCCGAGGTTGGCAGCCAACCGGGCCAGTTCCTGGAGCTGGCTGTCGAAGAGACGTTCCGCTTCCCGCAGCCCGGAGCGATAGCCCTGGACCGCGGCGACAAAGGTAACCAGGGTCATGGTCGCCACCGTGGCCACGATCAGGAAAGTACGAATCGACCTCATTGTCGGGGAATCCTGTACCCCACGCCGCGCACGGTCTTGATAAAGTCCGCGCCCAGTTTCTTGCGCAGATGGTGGACGTGAACCTCCAGGGTGTTGCTGGCGACTTCCTCGCCCCAGCTATACAAGCGCGACTCGAGGCCGGCGCGGGTCATGACCCGGCCGGCGTTTTCCATCAGGCACTTGAGAAGCATATATTCACGCCTGGATAGCTCCAGGGGCTCGCCGCGGTGGGTTACCTGTAAGTGCACCGGGTCAAGACTGACCTCACCAACGGTGATTTCCGTTGAGCGCACGGAACTCAGGCGCCGTTCCAGTACACGCAGGCGTGCCAGCAATTCAGGCATGTCGAATGGCTTGGCCAGGTAGTCGTCGGCACCACTGTCCAGTCCCGCGACCTTGTCTTCGATTGTGTTCCGCGCGGTGAGCAGCAGAACCGGGAGCTCCTTGTCGTTCTGTCTCAACGCCTTGAGTACGGCGATACCATCCATGTCCGGCAGGCCCAGATCGAGCACGACGATGTCGGGCCGCTCTGTATTGAGGGCGGTGATGGCAAGTTTGCCACGATCCACATGATTGACCACATAGCCCTTGTCCCGGAGTGCGGAAACCAGGCTGCGGGCGAGTGGCAGGTCGTCTTCAACCAATAAGATCTGCATGCCTGCTATTTTGCGAGTTTTGCCCCCACTTCCGCCAGTGCTTTATCGATTTCCTCGTGTCTCCCCGCGTCGGCGAGGGGGCGGTCGGGTCGGGACGGCGCCTGCCGGGCCCTGGTCAGATAGGTCCGGGCTTCCTGATAACGGCCTTCGTCGGCGAGAAAGCGGCCATAGAAATAATTGCTGTCGATGCCGTTCGGGTTGAGGGATACGGCCTTTTTCAACATTTTTTCCGCTTTCTTGTCGTTGCCGAAACCCAGGGGCCAGCCCGGCACCTGTGCGTAAAGCGTGCCCAGGCTCGTATAGGCGGAGCCGGACAGCGCCGAATCGTCGATGTTCATGGCCGCTTCCAGATCGCTTTTTGCCGCCTTGGCGTACTTGAGTGCGGACAGGCCCCCGGCGACACCGGCATAGCTGGATTTGATGATACCGCTCCAGATCCAGGCCTCGGGACTCTCGGGGTGGCGGGTTGTCGTTTGCTCGGCTGTTTCGATCAATTGTTCAAACGCCGTTTTCTGAGCCTTGCCGGCCAACTGATAGTTGACCTCAGCCCAGCGGCTCTGGAGGTGACGTATGTCGCCTGACTGGTCGGCCAGGGTGTCGAGACTCAGGCTCAGGGCCGCGAATACAAGTACGACGGCGAGATTGCGGGTTATTGCGTTCATGGGGTGATCTCCGGGTTGCGGGTTACTCTCTGGCAAAATCGCGTATGGTGCGCAACTGCCTGGCCAGGGCCCTGTCGATCAGGCCGGGCAGCAGGCTGTTAATGCGCACGTAGAGTTTTTCGGGCCATCCCATATAGCGATTTTCACCCCTGTCTCTGGCGATGAGTTCGACGAGGGCCGCCGCAACCGTGGCGGGGTCGTCCGTGGCATTGCCGAGAGATTCATTCATGGCGGTTACGGGGTGGCTGTTCAATTCGGTGCGGGTGGCTCGAGGGGCCAGGTAATGAATATGAATGTTGCTTTCCGCCAGTTCCCTGCGCAGGGCTTCGGTGAACCCTCGCAAGCCGAATTTGGCGGCGCAGTAGCTGGCGAAACCCGGGTGCCCGATACTGCCGAAGGTGGAGCCAATATTGACAATGGCCGCTTCCGGCCGGCTTTCGAGAGCGGGGAGCAGTGCCCGGGTCAGCAGGATGGGCGCGAGCAGGTTGAGGTGTATCATGGCCTCGATCCGGTCCGGCTCCTGTTCATCGAAGAGGCCGAAATCCAGGGTTCCGGCGTTGTTTATCAGGATGTCCGGTTCCCCGCCGGCGAGGGCATCGACCAGGCGCTGCCGGCCCCCGGGGGTGGCAATATCGGCGCTGATCGTGCGGTGGCCGCCACCGAGGCGCGAGGCCATAATGTCGAGTTTTTCCTTGTTGCGGCCCGCCAGGGTCAGTCGGGCACCCCGTTCGGCGAGACACTCGGCAATGGCGGTACCGATGCCACCGCTGGCGCCCGTTAGCAGAACATTTCGATCCGTGATATCCATGCTCTTCCCTCAGCTCGCCGCGGCGAGCGGGTTTCGTGTGAGGTCGCGGAAGATGTCGCCGTAGAGGCGGTAAAACATCCGGGCGCAATGAATAATCCGGGCCTGCTCGCCGGGGTCGTCAACCCGGTTCATTAATTGCTCGAAAAAATCCATGTGCTCCAGGTCCAGGGCGCCGTGGGAATTCAGGTAGGAAAACGCCGATTCCGGTAGCTGCAGCGAAACCCGAATGCGTTCGGCGGCGCGAGAAGCGACCCGGACGCTGGTGCCTTCCAGGACGAATACCATGCCGAAAAACCCCAAGGGGTCGACCCGGTTCACGGTGTCATAGGCGTAAGCCACCATCAGCTCCGTTTCAGGGGCGGGCCGGCTTTGCCGGGCCGCCTCGCGGTCTCCCCCGCAGGCGGCGATATCGTTGAGTATCCACTCCTCGTGGCCCAGTTCTTCCTCAATGTACTCAGCCACTGCACGGCGCAGCCATTCCCGGGTGTCCGGCAGGCGGGCGCCGGTGGCCATGAGCAGTGGCACTGTGTGTTTGACGTGATGGTAGGCCTGCCCGAGAAAGGCGAGGTATTCTTCCCGGGTCAGGGTGCCGTCAAGCGCCCGGGTGATCAGGGGGGCGTGCAGCAGGCGTGTCCGGTCGCTTTCGGTTTCTTTAACTAGAAGATCATAAAAACTCATCAGTCGAGAGTCTCCTTACAGGCGTGTGCGGGAAGGGTGGTTCCCTCCGCGTATAGATCGTCGAGAATCCGGCGGTAGTATCGGGTGATCGCCTCCCGCCGGGGCCGGCCGTTGGCTGTGAGAGCCCCCGGCACGTCCGCCAGGGGGGATGGCAGGTGTTGCCAGCGGTGAACGCGGGCGTAATCGGGCAATGTCCGGTTGCAGTGCGCCAGCCATCGGTTGATATCGTGGTCAGTGGCGCCGGGTGCAGCCTGGACCAGCGCCACCGGCCAGGGGCGGGCATCGCCGAAGACGATGCAGTCGGCGATGGCCGGGCCGGCCAGTATTTCGCTCTCCACCCATTCCGGACTGATGTTGCGTCCGTAACTGGACACCAGGAGATTCTTGCGCCGTCCCCGCAGGACCAGAAAACCGTCTTCCATTTCGCCCAGGTCGCCCGTGGCCACGGTTTCCTGCCCCCAGCTCCGGGGCTCGCCGACATAGCCGAGAAAGGGGTTGCCGGCTACTGTCAGTTCGCCACGGTCGAAGGTGACAGTGAGGTGCGGCAGGGGTTTGCCGGCGGTGCCCGGCCGGTCGTTGGCCGGCGTGTTCAGGCTTACCACGGAGGCACACTCCGACAGGCCATAGCCCTCGTAGACCGGGATCCCATGCGTGCGCGCCCGATGAATTTGTGCCGGTGGCACCCGGCTGCCCCCAACGGCAACGAAGCGGAGGCTTTCGGGGGGACTCCAACCCTGTTCGCAGGCGGAAACCAGTACTTCCAGCAGGCGGGGAACCAGAATCATTGTCTGGGGTGCGGCCGTGTCGATAGCCCGGAGCAGGGCCCCGGGATCCACCAGGGTACTGCCGTTGAAGCCCAGGCGGTCCAGGGCCGGGACGATTGCCTGCCCGCCCGCGACCATGGCTGTGTAAGCGCCGGCGACATTTTCCAGCAACATCGGCAGCGGCAACAGGCACAGGTGTCGTGGGCTGTCCTGGCCTGCCGCAAGTGCCAGGGTGGCGGCCTGGTGCAGCAGTTGCCCGTTGCTCAGACAAACCCCTTTGGGAGTACCGGTGGATCCGGAAGTAAAGGTGATTTTGCCGGTGCCCGGGGGTAACCGGTCGTTGGCGCGCTGCCCGGTCGGCAGGTACGTCAGGACCATGGCGTTGTCGTCAACCGGAAAAATAGTCCTTCCCCACCGGGAAGCAGTGCAGGTGCGGTCGCTAATCAAGGCGTCGGCCCCGGTGGCGGTCATGGCGTGGCACTTCTGGCTGTCCGAGAAAAAACCCGGCAAAGGGAGCAGGGGAATGCGGGCCCGCTGGCAGGCCAGGTCGGCGACAAGCCAGGCGGGACCGTTGTCGGCATCCAGGGCCAGGCAATTAATGGCCCGCTCAGACAGTTCCGTGGCCAGGGCGGATGTCCGGCGGTCCAGTTCCGACAGGCATAAGATAGGACCTTCAGCTACCCCTACCATCGGCGCCGTGGTTGGCAATCGTTGTTTCAGGAACCTCAATAAATCGGTCATGAACTTAACGTGTACCGGCCTTTGTAAATTGAAGGGCCAGCGCATCGATCTGTATGTCGTAGAACTGCAAGGCCGCGCGCATCAACCGGCTCCGATCGCAGATGGCCATGCTTGCCCGGATATCGCCGGCAATGACTTCAGGGGCATTGTCGTAGTAGCGGCCCCATTGCTTCGCACCGCCGGGTACGCGCTCGGGGTCCGCGCGACACAGGGGAGTGACCGCGAAGCCCAGGCGGGCAATGCTTCGCTGGACCTGGGGGGTCGCGGTAAACATCACCCACGGGTAACCGGCCCGGTGGAGCATTGCCACCAGCACCAGGAACAATAATTGGGTGGCACCGTTCAGGGTCGAAACCAGGTTTCCGATCTCGACGATTTGATTCCTGGCCACCGGGTGGCCTTTGAGCGCCGAGGACAGGACACTATCCGCTGTATCGTCCAGGTAGTGCTCGAGAAACAGGTGGTCGGCCGCAGCGCAGCGTATACCCAGTGCCGCCCGGTAGTTGCCGAGGCAGGACAGGGTCAGTAGTAGCGGGTGAAAGGTCGTTATACGGGCCCCGTGATGGTGATGGAATTGTTGTCGGATAAAGTCCTGGAGGGGCTCCCGTTGGGGATGGTCGTGGTCGATGAGACAGAAGTCCGGGCCCGGGGCGAGCAGCCGTCGCAGCCCGCCCAGGGTGTTATGGTCCCTGTGTTCTTCCATTGTGGCCGGGGACGATGCGCTGTACATGGTGGCTCTCCTGTCGGCATTCCTGATTCGATAACCGGCAGCGTAGGCGGGGTAGCTTAAGAGAGCCTTATCGGGTCGTTAACTTTTCAACAAGGACTAGAGTGGCAAGAGGCATCGGCAAGAAAGGCTGGTGTGGCTGCCGGCCGTTTGTGGCGTGGTGGTGATTACTGCGGGAACAGTGTTGGCACGGTAGCGGGTTGGTGGGTGCTGCGGGATCGGGGAACACCCGATCCCGTCGATACGTCCGAAAAGCTATTCCAGGATGCCTATTGCAGTGCCTTTAGGCTGGAGACGGCTTCCGGATCGGGTTTGTGATTGATACCAAGCAGGATCCTGGCAAGTTCCCGGGTTTCCGGGTCCACGGAGTCATCTTCGGCGATCGATTGCAGCTTCTCCTTGTCTTCGGGTTGAACACGGTGCTCCATGTCGTGAATGGCACCGGCGATGGTTCTTATCGCTTCGCTGTTGGCCTCGTTTGTGGCGATGGCATTGAGGCTGGCCTTTTCCTCACTATCGGGATAGTGGTTCAGGCCCGTCAGGATATCCGCCATCCCGGCGACCGGGTCGGCGCCGGCCGCGGCTGTCATGGTTAAGATTGCCAGCGCGGCGATTAATGAGAACTGTTTCAATTGGCGTAACCGCATACTCACCCCCTTTCAGGTTTAGAAATCAGCGGGCCCGGTTGGATTCGTACCGGGCGAGTCATCTAAAGGTAGTCGCATTGGCGCGGGATGACCAACTGGCTTTACAAAATGGTTCGGTATTACCTCTATCCGGCTTGATCTATTCGCCAGCACCGGTGACTCCGAAACCAGCCGGGGCAAGGCTGAGGAATGGGTCGCTTATCAGGCCTTAGGAGAAGCCGGCAATAACAAGTCCGGCCAGTATCACTGTGGTTACGTAAGCGGCCAGCGCCAGAATGCCATCGTAGGAGGCCAGGGCCAGGCCGAAAGCGCAGAGGGTAAGCCCCGCAACCGATGAGGAAAAAGGGATGAGTTCCATCAGGGGCATGGTCGCCGCAATCAGCAGGCAGGTCAGGGCGATAGGGTACTTGCCGGGACCCCTGACCAGAAGCGACAGTCTGGGTCTTATCAGGCGGTCGACGAAGCGGGCCCCGGGTTTCAGCCACTCGATGGCCGATTTCAATCGGGCACCGGGTAAGGTGCGGCGCAGCAGCCAACCGGGAAGCCAGAAATGCTCCCGTCCCAGCAATATTTGCAGCGATACCGCCAGGACGATCGCGGCACTCAGCGTGGGGAAAAACGGGATGCCACTTAACGGTGAAGCGACCAGCAGCCCCACCAGCATAAGCAGGGGCGAGAAGGAGCGGGTTCCCGAAGCCTCCAGGATCGTTGCCACGGTCATCTGTCGAAGGTCTCGATTGGCGGCCACTTGGATATGGTCCAGGAGGTCTTCAAGATCGCGGTGGGTATTCATGGTGTGATTGGGCGGAATCTCCCGAAATGCCCTGAAGGCGCCTCGGGGGTCTAGCCGCTAGCCCCCGACTCAGTGTCCTTGTAGGCATGAAGAATCGTCCTGATCTGTTTTCGCAACTTGCCGCCGATAGCGTCGGCAGGCTGGTTGAAAGCGGTCAGATTCAGGGAAATATAGTAGTGATTGAGCAGCTCCGCGGCAAACCGGCGATCCAGCGGACGACCGGAGACCGTCTCCGCCATATCGAACAGAGGCGCCAGGGCGCGCTCGTACAGGTCGGTGCGGCTATCGAAGAAGCGCGTCACCAATTCCAGGGCGAAATCGGGATTGGTCTTGCTCAATTGCTGGGGGTAGCGGCTTTGGGCGAACAGGGCCATATAGTCGGCAACGACCTCGATCCTGGCCTCGACTTTGGGGTTGGCGGCGATGGCGTCATTCATACCCCGATCGAACTCATTGCGCACACGCCGGAATACAGCCTCGTGAATCGCCTCCAGGTTGCTGAAGTGTCGGTAGATGGTAGGCCTCGAAATTGAGGAGACCCGGCTGATTTCAGCGATGGTCAGCTTTTCGATATGGTGTTTCAGCATAAGCTCGAAAGCGGTGTCGACGATTCGACCGATGGTCGCTTCCACCCGGCCGGTGCGATCAATGGTGCTGGCTTTGGCGCTGGTCATGGACATGGTTTTCTTTTTGCTCCTGGAGTTATTGTAGTTTTCGGCGTGCCATTTTTCGGCGTGCCATAGCGGAGTGAACAGGTTTTTCCGTGATCGACATTATGAAACATTATATAACTATCGTGTTCTATAATTCGCTATAAAATCGATGAAAACGACTCATTTTTCCCTGTAATGTTTCATATATTTAAAATATGTAATATTGTTCCGCCTGCCTCGCGACCAGAGTCGCGCAAGGGTATTTGCCATTTTACAAAAAATCGGGAAGAGGGAAGGACTTATGCAAATTGCTAACGCAAAGGTTTGCGCGCTGTCACTGGCAGTGGCCGCGGCCAGCCAGGGTTGGGCCCAGGAGCAGGTACCGGCCGGCCCGGCCTTTACCAGTATCGAGGAAGTTGTCGTCACTGCCCGGCGCCGGGAAGAAAGCTCCCAGGCGGTGCCCGTATCCGTACAGGCCCTGGGCGCCGACCAGCTTATCGAGAAAAACGTCAAGGATATGAGCGACCTGACGAACCTGACCCCGGGGCTCAGGACAGTCACCACGGGCGGTGGGGTCAATGCGGACGTGTCCATGCGCGGTCTCAAGCGGGTACCCATCGGTGATGGCGCATCGGCAGTCGTGATTTATGTGGCCGACGTTCCCTTGCCCTATAATGCCTCGCTGATCCCGACCTTCGACCTGGAGCGGATTCAGGTCCTCAAGGGGCCGCAAGGTACCCTCTTTGGCCGCAACACTCTGGGCGGCGCGGTGCTCCTGACCCCCCAGCAGCCCAGCTTTGATGGTGTCCACGGCTATGCCAAGGCCGGGTTTGGCAACTACGATTCCGCCCTCTATGAGGGAGCTGTTAACGTGCCCCTGAGCGACACCCTGGCCATGCGCGTCGCCGTCCAGAAACAACACCGGGACGGCTATGTGGAAAATATCGGTGTCGGGCACGACCTGAACGATGTCAACAATGAAAGCGCCCGCATCTCCCTGCTCTGGGAGCCCACCCCGGCATTGTCCAACCTGCTGATTGCCGATTACATGGAAGGGCATGAGACGGGTACTGCATCGGTGCCGGACGAGGTGACCAATGCTCCCGGCGGCGGCCTTGTCGGGATCCTGGGTGACCCGGCGCAAGTCGTTGCCACCCAGAAAGCGCTCGGACGATATAAGATTGCTTACAGCCAGGAGCCCATCGTCGATCGCAAGTTCTGGGGCGTATCCAACAAGACCGAGTGGGACCTGGATGCTTTCACAATCCGTAATATCTTCGGTTACCGGGAATCCCAGTCCTTCGTGCTCCAGGATACCGACGGCACAGCCCTGCCGGTTTTTGCCGCCAACTCCCTAGATGACAGCAGCCAGTTGACCAACGAGTTGCAGTTCCTGGGTAGCGCATTTGCCGGCAGGCTCGATTGGGTGGTGGGCGCCTTCTACCTGAAGTCCGAAGCAGAGGGACCGTCGGGCAGTCAATTTGCATTTGCGCCCCCTGTATTTGGCCAGACACCCTGGAGTGTTGCCTTCTATGACCGTGAAAACAAGGCTGTTTTCGGCCAGTTCGGCTACGACCTTTCCGACTGGGTCGAGGGTTTGAGCCTCAACCTGGGCTATCGAACAACCTGGAGCGAATCCAGCGCCTGCGCCTACTCGGAGAGCACCGTCAATTATCGCGCCCAGACCGGGCCGGGCAATTGCCCGGTGGCTGAGCCGGAGCTGGAGAATACCGAGGACACCTGGACCGTGGGCCTGGATTACCAGCTCAACGATGATGTGTTCTTGTATGTCACGTCCCGACGCGGTTACCGCGAAGGCGGGCTGAACACGCCCGGGTTTACCGGTACGCCTTTTGAGCCCTTCCAGACCTATGATCCTGAATACATCACCGATATCGAAGCGGGCATAAAAACCGACTGGATGGTGGGCGATGTTGTCGGGCGTTACAATCTCTCGGTCTATCAGACCGATTACGATGATGTTCAGGGGCTGGTGAATGTGGCTGGTTTTCTTGCCGCTAATCCCGTGGCGCCTTTGCCCGGTTACAGTTCGCTGAACCTCAATGGCGGGGCCACCACCATCGAGGGTGTCGAAAGTGAACTGGTACTGCAACCGACTGATAACCTCAAGCTCACCTGGCTGGTTAATTACCTGAACCAGACCGTGGACAAGCAGGTTCCCGCTCCTTTCCCGGGAACGTCCGCGCCCGAAATCACCTCGCCCACCCCCGAGTGGTCGACCACGGTATCCGCGCGTTATGCCATGCCCGTCGATGCGCTTGAGACGGATCTGGTAATGAACGCCGATGTCTACTGGAGCGATGAGTATCTCGTCGGCCAGTGGGTGGCCGACTCCTACACCCTGACCAATGTCCGCTTCCAGATGGACCGTATACTGGGCAGCGGCTTTGGCGTCGGTCTGTGGGCCAAGAACCTGTTCGACGAAGAGTACTGGATGGCCGGTGCTTCAACCACACCCAGTATCGGTATCTTTACCGGCCAGGTGGGCGCGCCGCGCATGTACGGGCTCGAAGTCAACTACAAATTCGGTCAGTAAGTGCTCCCCCGGATTTGGGCAGATGCCGCAAAGATCGCGGCATCTGCCCGTTTTTTTAAGTCCGCGTGCGAACCTCGAGCATTAGATCAGTGTCTGAACGAAATACCCGGGAGTCGTTCGACGGATCGGATGAGTTTTCGATTAAGATCAAAGAAGCCTGTGTGAACAGATTCCTGATATGTGGAGTTAATTATGTCCGAAGAACGAAAAAAGGGGCTCGACGTTGTTCGATCCATGCTCGGCGAGGAGGTGGCATCTTCCCTCGAAGCCAGTGTTGGATCCAGGAATTTTGGCGCCTATCGTGGCGAAATGGCTGTGGATTTTGTTTTCGGCAAACTCTGGTCACGGGAAGGGCTCGACCGCAAGTCCCGTAGCCTGGTCACATTGGGTATTCTCATCGCCCTGGGTCAGTCCGATGAGTTGAAAATTCATCTGCTCACGGCGATTCGTAACGGTTGTTCGGTGGGGGAGGTTGAGGAAGTGCTCTATCACTCGGCCGCCTACGCGGGCTTTCCGCTGGCCAACCAGGCGACCCATGTCGCTGAAAAGGTTTTCAGGGAACACGGGCTGATCGACTGAGTCGGGTCAATCAGGTGGCACCAGGTTTTTGGTGCGAAAAAATTCCAGGTATCAACTATGAAAAATCTCGAAAATAAGGTCGCCCTGGTTACCGGTGGCGCCAGCGGCATTGGCGAGGCCACGGCGCAAGCCCTGGCGGGTGTAGGTTGCCGGGTAATTATCGCCGATATCAATGAAGAAGGGGGGCGCCGTGTGGCGGCCTCAATCGGCGACGACAGGGCCTTCGCTATCCACTGCGATGTAGGCGCACCGGATGCTTTTGACGCGGCAAAGGAGGCGACGCTGGAGAAGTTCGGCCGGATCGATATAGTCATGAACAACGCCGGCATCCTCACCAGCGGTCGTCCGGAGGACCTGCCCGTTGAGGAGTGGCAGCGGGTGCTGGATGTCAACCTGATGTCCGTGGTGCGCAGCAATGCCGTCTTTTTGCCCATATTCCTGGAGCAGGGCAGCGGCCATATCGTCAATACGGCCTCCTTTTCGGGCCTGTATACCTACGCCTACGACCGGCTGCCCTATGCCGCGGCCAAGGCGGCACTCATCCAGTTATCCGAGGGGCTGGCCCTCTACCTCAGGCCCCAGGGCATCGGCGTCACCTGCCTGTGCCCCGGACCGGTCAAGACCAATATCATGAGTTCCACACGGACCTTCAGCGAGGGACTGGATATTCGCGGTCCCGGCGCCCAATTCAGTTTGCTGGAAGCGGAAGAGGTGGGTCGGATGGTCGTGGACGCGATCCGCAACGATACTTTCATGCTCCCCACCGACCACCAGGTTCGGGAGTTGTTGGTGGAACGGGCCTCCGACTGGGATGGCTTCCTGCAGAGGCAGATCGACTCGCCTCATATTATCGTGCCCGGGAAACGCCGGTAGCAGTACAACCAGATAACCGGTCGTCAAGAGGAGTAAGACCATGAAAGCCCCATCGAAATCAGGCGCCAGCCTGGCCCCGGTACCGGACCACGTGCCGGCGAACCTGGTCTACGACTACGATTATATTGATGACCCGGGGTTGATAGAGGAACCACACTGGCGCATGCAGGACCTCGCCGAGCATCACAACCCCGTTTTCTGGAGCCCGAGGCTGGGTGGTTACTGGGTGACATGCAGCAAGGAATGGGTCCAGGACATTACCCTGAACACGGACATTTTCTCCAGCGAATCGAACATGATTCCTCCCATGGAGGAGAAGGTCAAACTGATTCCGCTCAGTCTCGACCCACCGGAGCACACCGCCTACCGGATGCCCCTGAACCGGGACTTTTCACCGGCCGGCGTGGCGAAGTTTACCGATATGTTCCGGGCCATGGCGGACGACCTTATTCTCAAGGTGGCGGATCAGGGCCATTGTGATTTTCTTACCGATATCGCCGAGCCCCTGCCCGTTACCCTCTTTATGAAAATGGCCGGCATGCCCACCGATCGACTGGCGGAGTTCCGCAAACTGGCGGAAGACGCCACCGCCGCCCCGGAGGGCAGCGTCCGCCGCCAGGCATTCGGGCAGATCGTCGTGATATTGACTGAAACCATCAAGGCGCGCCAGGAAAGCCCCCGGGACGACCTGATCAGCAAGCTGCTGACCATCGAAGTACACGGCAGGAAGCTTACCCTGGAGGAGTTACAGAGCTACGCAATGTTACTGTTTCTCGGCGGCCTCGAGACCGTAGTCAACGCCCTGACGTTCAGCATCCGCTACCTGGCCGTCAATCAGGAACTCCAGGCGGAGCTGCGCGGGGATCCTTCCGGAATTTCCAGGGCCGTGGAGGAACTGTTGCGCCTTCATGGTATCGCCTCCACCATTCGTGAGGTAACCCGGGATGTCACCTTCAAGGGTGTCGATTTCAAAAAAGGCGAAAGGATACTGCTGCATATTCCAGCGGCCAATTACGATCCCGAGGCGTTCAGTGACCCCGCCGCTTTCATCCCCGATCGCAAGGAGCACCATATTACCTTCAATAGCGGCCCCCATCGTTGCCTGGGCGCAAACCTGGCGCGACTGGAACTGCGCAATTTCCTGCAACTCTGGTTCGAGCGCGTTCCCCGTTTCCGGCTCGACCCCGACAAGCCGCCGGTATTTTTTGGCGGTCTGAACCTGGCCGTCAGGCATCTGCCTATTGTCTGGTAGTCCGCTAAATAGTTACACATAAAAATATATTGTAACTATATTGGGGCTCTGATAGCCTCCTGGTGAGTACTTGATCCATCTTCCTATTTAAAAAATGCACCAGACCGGGAGGTGGGTTGGTTGCCAGGCAAGAGTCAGGGACGGGCAGGAGATCGCCGTGTTCTCCTACCCCTGCGCTTGGCCGAGAGACTAAATATCAACCGGATGCTCTTCTTGGAAAATACGGTCGAAAAGAGGCCGATAAATATAAACCCGGGGCAGACTTATGGGAAAACCGCCATTCAATCTTGATGGGAAAGTGGTCCTGATCACGGGCACCGGCGGCGGCCAGGGAAGGGCGGCGGCAGTGCTCTTTGCCGAGCACGGCGCGGTGGTTGTCGGATGCGATATCAATGCCGAGCAAAATAACGAGACCTCGAAGCTTGTCGCCGAAGCCGGCGGCACCATGCATGGCTATGCGCCTGTAGACCTGGGAGACCCCGAACAGGCTGAAACATGGGTTGAGGATGCTGCCAGCCTGTACGGTCGCATCGATGTGGTATACAACAACGCCTCGGCAGCAAAGTTTGCGCCGTTTGGGGAGATCGATATCGACGATTGGCGCTTTACCATGCGCAATGAAGTCGACCTCGTGTTTTTCGTCACCCGGTTTGCCTGGAAGTATCTGATAAAGCAGGGCGGTGTCGTCATCAATACGGCGTCAGTGTCCGGCCATGCCGGTACCCATGCGGCACCGCAGGTCTCACATTCGGCGGCCAAGGGTGCCATCCTCGCCATGACAAAACAGCTTGCGGTGGAGGGTGCCAAATATGGTGTCCGGGCAGTCAGTATCAGTCCTGGCGTCATTGAAAGTCCCGCGACAAAACCATTTCTTGAAGACCCAACAGCCCGAGGCGTTATGCTTGGCGATGCCCTGATTCAGAGAGCCGGCCAGCCTGTCGAAGTGGCACAGATGGCACTTTTCCTCGCTTCCGATGCCGCCAGTTATATAACCGGGTCGGACTTTCTCGTCGATGGGGGAAGAATGGCAACTTGAGTGATTCGGCGCATTTGGCCCTGCCGGTATCGTGCGAGTGTCATGAGGTCTGTTGTGCTCTCATGGTTGGGAAGAGTGGAGAGAGTAAAGGGAATAGGGAATAGACAATGATCAAGCTCGCTACGGAAATACGCTGGCAGGACAGGGTTGTCAATCCTCCGCTGGAGCGCATCCAGCTCTCCGAGCGACTTGGCTATGATGCCGTCTTTACGGCCGAGGGCTTCTCCGACGCCACCGCGGTGCTTGGTTATGTCGCGGGACATACCGAGCACCTGAAATTGGGTTCTCGTATTATTGAGGTAACAGGAAGGTCGCCGGCCATGACCGCGTTGGGTTTGCTCACCCTGGACCATCTGGCGGGGGGAGGGCGTGTCATAGCCGGAGTCGGCAGCGGTAGCCCGCCGATGTGTGAAGGTCACCACGGTATGCCCTGGGGTAGCCCCGTGAACCGGATGCGTGATTTCGTCGCCATATTGCGCCAGGGGCTCGCCGGTGAAGTCATCGATCATGTGGGCAAAGTCCTGTCTGCTCCCTACCGTGGCCCAGGTGCCCACGGCGTAAAGCCCGCCAGGCTGGGGATCGAGCCGCTCGCTGAAATTCCCGTTATCATAGCCGCTTCCGGCCCTCAAATGATCGCGCTGGCTGCCGAAATCGGCGATGGCTGGATGCCCCCCAATTTGCCGCCCGGCAGCTTGCCCGGTGTACTGCCCTTGCTTCGAAAAGGCCTGGAACGGGCAGGGAATGGCAAGTCGCTGGATGATCTCGATATCTGGGCACATGTCGATGTGATTGTCGACAACGATGTCAAGGCCGCCATGCGGCCGTTCAAGGAATATGTGGTGACCTGGGCAAAAATGCAACGGGAGTTCATGGTGGCCCGGGGTTATGAGGATCTTGCTAACCGGTTGGAGGAAATCCGCGGCGACGCCGATGCGGAAGCACAGGTGGTGCAAGGGGCAAACCTCCTGGAGCCGAAATTATGGGAGGCATCCATTAATGCCGTACCGGATGAATATATCGATGACGCCTGGCTTGTGGGTCCCCTTGATCGAATCCGAGAGAGAATCAGGCCCTGGCTGGACAGCGGCATTACAGGGCTGGTGGTGCGCTATGGCGATCAGCTGACCCGCGAGCCGATAGAAGAAAATCTCGATGCATTCAGGGTGATTGCCGAAGCCGCGGGAGAGGTGCCTCCCGCCTGATGTCCTCAAACAGCGAAAAAGAATCAGTCAAGGGGTCCTGTTTGTCCTGGTAAGAAGAGTGGACGGAACTGTGCCTTTCCGGTGGATCGAGTCAACCTCTTGGATCGGCGGAGAGAGGCTTCAGTTCTTGTCGCTTGGTGAATATTTCGCAAGATGAACAGACCAATGGAGCAACCGCTGCCCATCCAAGCCCGGTATTTCAGGATTCCAGAGCTATACCTCGTATAAGTTTGCGCAGCAGGGTCTCTATATCATAGGGCATGGAATGGGTTCCATATACCGACAGCGATGCATAGAAGTGGGTGATAAAATAGGCGACAAGCTGCCTGTCAATTTTACCGCCTTTTTCTTTTTCGACCAATTGGAAAAAAGGCTCCAGTATCCGCTTATAAAGCGCAACCCTGGCGTCGAAATTTTTGAGACTCAGTTTTCTCAGAAACTTCGGATCGGTCTGGTTCAGTTTTACGATGAGACCGGTTTTAAAAAAGTCTCCCAGATAATGGACGACCACGTCCAGTCTGTCCTCTTCGGCGGGATTGTTTTTTACTGCGTCCTCGAGTCCCCTGGCGAAATCCTCCCGGACATTGAGGTAAACATTTTCAATTATCTCCTCAATGTTGTCGAAGTGGCGGTACATCGTTGTTCTGGAGATATTGACCCTGTCGCAGATGTCAATCATTTTGACGCCGGTTTCGCCGTGTTCAACAATCAGCTCCAGTGCCGCATTGATAATTCTCTGTCTTGTTTTCAGGGCTCTAGGTCCCAGTTTGTTCACCATTTCTGAGCGTTCCTTTAAAGATCCCACGGTTGTTTCCCTTGACCAAAGATTAACAGAATTTTGCTTTGCACTACCGCCTCGGCCCACTGCAACCGGCCATCCGGTTTTGGGCAGGATATCAGCCAATGTGCCAACAGTTGAGCCCGCACGGGTAAACCGCCTGGTCGTGAGAATGCTTGTTCTTCCCGGGCATAGGCCGAAATGCCGTAATCGTTTCATAACTAATCGAAAAATAGTAAAAAAATATAGAGGCCAGTGTGGCATGGGATTCCTTTCCGTCTAAAAAGTTGCAAATCGAATTATATTGTAACTCATATGGTGCTATGGTAGTGTGCCTAAGTTGCATAACAAGACAATATGCAACTTAAATCTTAGGGTTCATAACCAGATAACTTGACAGAGGGGGCAGATATGTCCAGCCAAGATAGAAAACCGGCGAAGCTCTATTCGCTACCACTGGCGATTCTCGCGGCAACGGCCGGCACGGCCGGCATGGCTCAGGAGGGAGCGAGCTCGCTACAAGAGATTGTCGTGACCGCCCGGAGAGCAGAGGAAAGCCTCCAGTCTGTCCCGGTAACAGTAACCGCCTTCGATGCCGAGGAAATCCGCAAGCGCGGCATTACCGATATGGAGGATATCCAGCAGGCGACACCGGGTGTACACCTTTCCGGCTCCGGAACGCGCGCTAACCCGGTTTATCAGATCCGGGGGATATCCAAGGCCTTGAGCGGCACTATGTCTCCCGGCGTGGTTTCCTACTTTGGCGAGGTACCGGAACCCAATAACGGCAGCTATATTCCGCAATACGACCTGGCGTCGGTACAGGTGTTGAAGGGGCCACAGGGTACCCTCTTTGGCCGCAATACCATCGGCGGCGCTATTCTGTTCGAGGCGGCGGCACCGTCCCATGAGTTCGAAGGCTACCTGAACCTTTCGGTTGGCGAGTACAGCCTGCGTAAGTACGAAGGGGCGGTCAACGTGCCATTGGTTCAGGACAAGTTGGCTATTCGCCTGGCAGGGGTCATCAACAAACGCGACGGCTACACCGATGATCTCGCCTTTGGCCGAGAGGTCGATAACTCGGACTGGTCGGGTTTTCGGGCTTCGCTACTGTGGACGCCTACGGAAAATATCTCCAACACCCTGATTTACGACATTACCGAAACCGATTACAACAATGACGGCATCGTGCCGGTGGAACATATCCCCGGTGCCTTTTTGCCTACAATATTCGGGCTTGACACCGATCTTGCAGCCGCGGTCGCCGGGCAAAATGCCCGTGGCCCGAGAGATGTATTTACCACTCGCGGTTCCTTTTCGACTACCGACAAGGTGATTATCAACAACCGCACCGAGATCCAGTTGGGCGATCTCACCCTGGTGAATATCTTCGGTTACCGGGATATCGAGCTGAATACTCTTAATAATTCCGACGGTCTCCGGGTGCTGACCGCTGACGGGTCCGGTGCTTTTCCTGCAGGGACTCCCGTTGAATACATCAAGAGCCGCTTCCGGCGGGAACTGGAGCAGTACAGTAACGAGATACAGCTGAAAGGGCTGGCCTTGAACGACAAGCTCGACTGGCAGGTGGGTGCCTTCTGGCTGGAGGCGGAACCCACCGGGCCCCAGGCCGATTGGGTGGCGTTTGCTGCCGTGGCCGGTACCTCGGGAAGACCAACTGCGTTTAACTTTACCACGGAAGAAAGCAAGGCCCTGTACGCTCACGGCACCTATGATCTGAGTGCCTTTGTCGATGGCCTGGACTTCGAAGTCGGTGTTCGCCACACCTGGGATGATATTGAATCCTGCACCGGCACCGGATTTGACGATTCCACGAACGTTGATCTTAGCGCCTGCGAAAATAATGATACTTCGCAGTTGACCGGCGCGGCTGTTACCAGCTCGGAATCCGAGGAAACCACCTGGTCCGTGGGATTGAACTGGCAAATCAACCCCGACCATTTTGCCTATATCGTCTCCAGGCACGGGTATCGCGCCGGTGGCATCAACTCGCCGAGCTTAAGCGGTCGGCTGGCAGAGTTCCAGTCCTTTGAGCCGGAAACCGTTACCGATGTCGAAGTTGGTTTGCGTTCCGACTGGACACTTGGCGACGTAGCGTTGCGTACCAATATTTCCGCGTTCGCGATGAAGGGAAAAGACGTGCAGGCGCCCGTCAGCGGGGTCACAACCGCCGCTAATTGCGCAGCGGTCCAGGCGGCCAACCCGGGACAACCGGTACCTCCGCCCACTTCGCCGGATGGCACCTGTACCCCCGGAGATGATCCGGCGGGCAATACCCTGATGATCAACCAGGGTGATTCGAAAATTTCCGGTGCCGATGTCGAACTGACCATTGTCCCCATCGAAAACCTGAATATTCGACTGTCGGGTAGTTACCTGGATGTGGAAACCGATACCTTTAACAAGCCTGCCGCGCTGGCGCCTTATATCGGCGCCGCGAATGAGATCCGGTTCGAGTTTGTGGCGGAAAAGACCGCGACGGCATCGGTTGCCTACACCATTCCGGTTGATAATCAGTCTCTGCAGAACGTTACCCTCAGGGGCGATTATTACTGGACGGATGATAGAACCTTTGCGGGTAACTGGCTCATTCCGGGGTATGAAAGGACTAATTTCCGGGTGGATTTCGAAGGAGCTTTCTCGCCCTCAGTCGATCTCGCCGTCTGGGTGAATAATGCCTTCGACGAAGAGTTCATTGCCACCGGTTCCATTACCGGCCAGATATTAGGCTTTAACGCCGGTATTTTCGGTCCCCCGCGGATGTGGGGCGCGGAAGTACGCTACAATTTCTAAAGCCACTGGGCCATGGCGATTCGAATATCGCCATGGCTTTTTCCTATCGAAGGAGTGAACCTTGGACGATCCCAGATTGCATGCATGGCCCGACCTGCCGCTTTGTGTCGTCATTGGCGCCGGGGGCATGGGGCTGGCCGTTGCGAGGAGATTGGGTCAGCACCACAGGCTTCTGATCGCCGATATCGATCAGGCCAGGTTGGATTCTGTAAAAGCGGACCTGGGCAGCACTGGCTATCTCGTGCAGACTCAAAAACTCGATGTCACGGACGAAACCTCGGTTTCCGACCTGGCCAGTACCGTGGAGCAGGACGGTGGATTCCGGTCCCTCGCCCACGTGGCCGGGCTTTCGCCCAGCATGGCCGACTGGCAAACCATCATGGCCGTCAATTTGCGGGGGCCGGCCCTGGTGGCCAGGCACCTCCTTCCCCATGCCGGGGCGGGGAGCGCAGCGGTTTTTATTTCCTCCCTGGCGGGCCATATGGTGGCCAATTATGAGCAGGTGTCGGAGACTCTGTCATCGCCGTTGTCCGATGACCTGATCGGCCAGCTCGAATCAGTACTGGGCGAAGAGCTCAACCCCACTCTGAGTTATCAGTTGTCGAAGAAGGCGCTGAACGAGATGGTACGGCGTCTGGCGCCCGCCTGGGGCGAAAAAAGAGCAAGAATTGTTTCCCTGTCTCCGGGGCTGATCTCGACACCCATGGGGGATCTGGAGTTCAAAAACCAACCGATGAAGTTCGACCTTCTGGACGCGACCCCTCTTAAACGGCAGGGGAATATGCACGAAATCGCCGACGGGGTCGAATTTTTATTGTCCGAAAAGGCGTCTTTTATCACGGGAACGGACCTCCTTGTCGACGGCGGTATCCACGCGGCATTGATCCAGCGCGGTTAGCAAGCGAGCCCGGAAGCACTGCCAGATTGGTAGCCATTTGCAAATGTTTTTTCAGCCGGTGACGGGCGCGATTGGTCTCACTGGCAGGAACCCAAGGAGTTTTATTATGAGTGCCTCAGCAAGCAATAAACTCGAGTTTTCATCATTTGATCCCTTTGGCGAGGAATTCAGGGACAATCCAATTTCGTTCGACGAGAAACTGCTCAACGACTCTCCGGGCTTTATGCTTATGGAGGGTGACGTACCCTCGGCCTATATCGCAAAATATGATCAGTGCCTGCAGGCCCTGGGTAACTGGGAGCTTTTTTCGAGCGTTAAACCTCCTAATCTGCCGGGCATGCAACGGGTGGATTTTTTCAATGGGATGCCGGTAATGAATTACTCGGACCCGCCCCAGCACGACAGGTTGAGACGTGTCGTCAATGTGGCTTTTGCGCCGGGCCGAGTGAGAAAGCTGGCGGATTATACGGACTCGGTAGTTAAAGAGTTGGTGGACAATATCGAGCCGGGCAAGCCGTTTGACGGCATGCAGGATATCGGCCGGCCGCTGGCGGTGAAAGTCCTGTTTGACGAGTTTCTCGGTATTCCGGCGGAAGACCAGCATATCTTTTTTGAATTTGGCGCAACTTTCTATCTTCTTGACAAACTCAAACCCGGGGATCCGAAGCCCAAGGAATATATTGAAGGGTGGAAGAAGGGCGAGGCCTACCTGCGTGAAGTGCTGGCCAATGCCGACAAGGAGGACAGGAAGAACGTCCTGAGCATGATTGCCAATGCGAGCGAAAGCGGCACCATGTCGGATTCAGAAATGATGGCGATGGTTTGTGTCCTGTTTACCGGTGGCGTCCCGACTGTCTCAGCCATGGGAGCCTCGTCAATGCATTACCTGGCAAAGTATCCGGATATCGCCGAGAGAATAAGGAAGGATGAAAACCTGGCCAAGGCATTCTGCGAGGAGGTTTACCGCCTTGATGCCCCTGTTTCCCTGGTCATGCGCTTTGCAACCCAGGATGTGGACGTTGGAGGCCGGACCATACCCGAAGGTACCCCGGTCTATACGATGATTTCCATGGCCAACCGCGATCCGGACCAATTCGAAAATCCGCTCGAGTTTAATATTGATCGTGAGGAAAATCGGCATCTGGCGTTTGGCAATGGCACCCATGTCTGTATCGGAAACGCGATAACCAGAATGATCCTTCCCAAAATCGTCGTGGAAATGGCGAATCGTTATCCATCGTTACGACTCGATCCCGAGTCTAGCGGTGTGTGGGAAACGACACCCAGGTCCAGGCATCGGATCAAGGTTCCCTTGCTTGCCTGAGTTACAGGGCAGCAAGTGAAACAGTTCCGTTTGCTTTTTTTGGGATCCAGGATCGTGGCCGCCTGCGCTTTCCGGCGGCCGCGATCTTTTCCTCAAATCTGAACAATCAACGATACCCGGCACCATGCTAATGAGCAGAAGCCGATAAAACCGGGTTTCTTGGCCGGAAAGTAAGCTTCCATAACGGCGCATGATCGCCGATGCTGAAATTGGCCTTCTGCAAACCGGTTGCCCGGTAACCTGGAAATTTATCATTCAGTGAGTGTTATGAAAGCCAACCCAAAGGGTAGGGGGATTGTCGAGTGGCAAAGGGGCTGGGGAGTCGTGCTGGCTGCAGCGCTCGGCATCGCCATTGGCAGTATTTATTCGCACTTTATCGGGGCGATGATCCCTCACCTTCAAAAGGCCTATGATTGGAGCCGGGGTGAGATTGCCTTTGGTTTGACATTGATCATGGGCATCAACCTGGTCGCCAGTATCGTCGCGGGTGGACTTGCCGATCGGTTTGGTATGCGCCCGATCGCGCTCTGTGGTGTCTGGCTGTTCGCCATTGGCTTTTCACTGCTGGGCCTGGCGGGGCCGCAGCTCTGGACTTGGTATGCGGCCTGTGTGGTTTTTGCGATGCTTGCCGCCAGTGTGTCTGCTGTTATCTGGACCGGTGGCATCGTCAAATGGTTTGAGGCACAGCGGGGAATGGCCCTTGCTCTGACTCTGACCAGCGGCGGATTGATGGTGGCGATCACACCCTCCATTATCGTGGCATTACTTGGCCTGGTGGGCGTCAGCTGGATATTTCCGGTGGTTGGCGTTACCGGTGCGATTCTGATGTTCATCCCGACCCTGCGCTATTTCCGGGATCTGGATTCAGTAGGTTCCGGTGCCGGTGTCAGTGTTGCGCCAAAACAATTGCCGGGATACAGCTTCCGCGAGGCCGTAGTCCGCAGGCACTTCTGGCAGATGCTGGCCGCTTTTGTACTGGTGGCTCTTGCGGCAGGTACTTATCTTGTCCACATCCAGCCCATGCTTATCGATTCAGGCTTCAGTCCGGCGCAGGCCGCGTCCATGGCGTTTTTCGTTGGCCCGTCAATGATTGTCGGCCGTCTCACAATGGGGATGTTATACGATCTCTTCGATCCCCGCTTCGTGTCCGCCGTTGCCTTCGGCCTTATTCCTGTTGCCGGATTCCTCCTTCTCCATCTGGATGGCAACTATCCCCTGGCAATTGGCGCTAGCATTCTGGCTGGATTGTGTCTTGGTGCCGAGGTCGATGCAGTGGCTTACCTGATCAGCCGGTATTTCGGCCTCAAGGCGTACGGATTGATGTATGCCGTGCTGGGGGGCGCTTACGGTGTCGCTACGGCAGTTGGCTCCACTTTCGCCGGCTTTGGTTTCGATCGATTCGGTACATACGATCAGTGGCTCCTGATCTTAATGGTGGGTGGCGGTGTCGCCATTATGCTTGTACTGACGCTGGGGCTACCCACAAAGGCGCAATCGGAAGCCGTGGGATCGACTCAAGACGCATCTGTAAACGCCGGTCGTTGTGAGGCAAACGAATGCGGATCATACTAATTGTTAAACTTTTTCTCACCGCTGGAAGCGGGCGTATACAGATAGCCCTATCAATAAAACCCTATTAACTCGGATTGTGGAGATCGATTGCAATGACCCAGAAAATTGATAATGACGGTGTCGAACTGGTTCGAGACATGCTTTCCCCGGATGCTGCGGAGGCCATGTTGAAGCCACCTGAGGGCTCGTTCGCGCCCGAAATTGGTGCCTTATCCATCAACAATGTATTCGGCCCGCTTTGGACGAGGCCGGGCCTTTCGCGCCGCGATCGAAGCCTGATCACCCTGGCCGCCCTGGTGGCAAGCCGCTCGACGCATGAGTTGCAATACCACTTCCGTATTGCGTTGAAAAACGGTGTTACAAAAGAAGAACTCGAGGAGACGCTGTATCACCTGACGGGTTATGTGGGCTTTCCTCCCGTGGCAACGGCCGTGAGTATCGCCAAGGAAATTTTTGATGCAGGGGAGGGGCCAGAAGCAGGTGACCTGGTCAAATGAACGGCCCGCAATAATCCTTTGCTTGTCATCATGGCGTTTTATCGAAAGCCGGTGGCGGCATTGCAACGCCCAGCATTGCCCGTCCGTATCAATATGCTTCTCCCATTGCCCCCTTAATTGGGGGCTTTTTTTTAAAGCGCTACTCTTCCTGAGGCGCCGATAAGCTTTCCGTTTCAACAGTTACCGAAATTTACCGCCTGATTATTTTTTTGTTGCCGGTGTGGGGAGCCGTGGGTTTTCTCGCCTAAAGTTTGAAATCAGTTCGCCGCGGTTGCGTTGTCGCGTTCGGACGCTCGTCTCTGACCAAGACCTTCCGAATCCGCGGGTCGGTTTTTTGCACCGTTGTCAGGGCAATATCTTCCAGAAGCTCCCGGGACATCACACAGGCCGCGCAGGGGTTGGGGCCTTCCGTGAGCCGAAGCTTCAGGGTCCCGGCCATGCTGTCGGTTCCGAGGTATTCGAGGTCGAGGCCGTCACCCTGTACCAGGGCCCGGAGATCGTTCATAAAGAGCGGTTCATTTTGCGTTTCTGTCATCGAGTTTCCTCCTGGCGATTCCTGCTGCCTGCCGTCACCGTTTCAAGCCGGCAATGACTTACCTGTGAGATTGCCGGGTAAATAATGTTCAGAGTTTCCGGGTAATCGGCACGCCTTGTTCGTGATTGTTCATGTAACCGCGAAAGAATGTGGTGGGTGCCCCGGCGACAATAATATTGATCCATTCCGGTCGCACGAATACAGGTACCAGCCGCTCGGGGTCATCGGTCTCGTGGTATACCTCCGGCAATACCCCCTGGCGGACCTGGGCGGCCAGGTCGAGATTCATCAGGTCGCCGCGTTTTTCCATATGCCGGGCCGGGATCCGGCAGTTGGCGTAGAGGTACTGGCGCAGGTCGTCTTTGGTCCATCCCGCTTCGGCAATAAGCCTGGCCATATCGGGGTTGAGGATAATCAGCGGATGCCACTGGCCATAGGTGGCGCCGGTAAAGCCCCAGTAGCCACACATGGCATCACCGAAAACTTCTTTCAGGGGTTCGATGTAGGAGGGCACGTCGCCGTCCCCGGGCCCGGCATAGAGAAAGGAGGGGCTGGCCGCGACGATGCCCTGCAAAGTGATGCCGTTCTCGCCGGCGGCCAGGCCGCGATCCTCGCCGTAGGTGGGCCAACCGATGTCCCGGACGTATTCCTCGTTCTCGGCAATGGCTACCACGAAGGAATTGCCCACGGCGGCGTAGTCAGTGACGCCGGGCGGTATCCTGTGTCCCGCCACGTTTCGGGAATACAGCCTAAGGAATCGTCCCACCGAGGTGTTGGGTCGGGTCCCCGTCGAGCACACACCGTGGGCATGGTTGAAATCCAGCTCCCGGGCGATGGGGCCGGAGACCACGCAGAGCATCTCCCAGGCCGGCGCGGCGCCCTGGTCCTCGATGCGAAAATCCGGGTCGCACATGGCTTCAACCGCTGCGACGAGTATAGGCATGTATTCCGGCTTGCAACCGGCCATGACGCCGTTGACGGCGACGTTCCAGATAGTCGCTTCCCGTTTGGCGGGCAGGAGTGTGCCCAGTATTTCCCCCGGGTTGCGGGGCGTGTGCGCGAGAAAGGCCTCGACCCGGTCCGGTGTCGGGGGTACGAAGGGCAGGCCGTCCGACCATTGACTGGCCTCAAAATGATCGATTACCTGATCCAGGGTGCCCCGAAAGACAATATCCCGGGGTTCCGGGTCGGTNNCGCCGATATTGCCCGCTGTCAGCCCCTCGACGATCGGGTCCGGCAGGTTTTTGGCGCATTTCTCCCTGAAGTTATCCTTGCTGTCCGCCTCGATATTGCCGGGGTACACGGCCATGGCCGCCCCCGCCACGCCGAGATGTTCGGCAACGGCGGTGGACTGGGCGACGAAGGGTTCCCCGACAATGGATACCGAAGGATAACCGGCGCGTTCGCAGGCCAGGTGGGCCCGCAATACCGCCGGCGTACAGCTGCCGCAATTGGCAATGCCCAGAATCACGGCATCGACGCCGTGTTCCCTGAACTTTTCCGGCAGGCGGGCGATAACTTCATTCTCCTCGGGCCCGTGGATATTGCCGAATTCGGTATAGGGTATGAAGCGGATATCCGGGTAGCGGGCTTTTAATTGTTCGCGGACCACGGCAAAGGCCAGGTCGCCGCCCCACATCCAGGACCAGACTTCGGCAATGGTTTTGCCGTTCAGGTCGCCAAGCCGATCGGCAAAGTTGGTTTCCATGCGCTCGCTTCGGCCCAGCGGCCAGACCACTTCAAATTGTTGCTCATCACGAATGGTGGTGCTGATGTTCATGCTGGTTTCAACTCCTTTAGCTGTTGAGACGGGTGTTACTACCGGGTCCCACGGGCCACCACAGGTATGACGTGCGCATCGCGTGAGTGCCCCGGTTAATAGTCGGGGTTGTAGCTGGACCAGGGTGCCGGTCCTGAGATTCAGTCCTTGAGCCCGAGCAGACGGGCGCCGTTGTCACAGGCCATGCGCCGGAGCATGGTTTCCGAAAGTCCCGCTTCCCAGAGGCCGTCTACATAATCCCGCAAGCCCTGGGCCGGGTGGGGCAGCTCCTCCGTCCAGCCGTAATCCGTTCCCAGGACCACCTGCTCGGGACCAATGGCCTCGATCATCGCCGCCACCGCCTTTACCGGTTTGGGGCTCATTCCCATATGGGCGACGCACAGTTGGGCGGTAAGTTCGATATAGGCACCGAGTTCCGCCAGCTCGACGCACTGGGCCCGAGTCAGGTGGGGGCCGGCCATCTGTTCGGTGGCGTGGGTCACGACTACCTTGCCGCGGCGGCCGAACTCACGGGCCAGGGCATAATGTTCCGCGGCCGTCGTGTGGCCAGTGGCGATCACGGCATCGTGCTCGGCCACGAGGTCGACAATTTCACGTACCTCGGGCAGCAGTTCTCCCTTCTCGTCGATGGTGATAATTCCCGTACCCGGGTAGCCGAAGATCTCCCCCAGCCCGTTCAGGTAGTCCTGGTGGCTGGCTACCGTGGGCAGCCAGACGATTTTCGCGCCCAACCGCAGGGCATGTTCCACTGCCCAGGGGTTCAGACCGCCCACCTGGTGGTCGAGCACGATGCCGCCGCAGGTGCACACACCCGGGACTGTTTCCCGCAGGGTGTGGGCCAGATGGGCGGTGGGAAAGTCGTGGGATTTGAGGACAATCGCTTTCATGCCCGCGTCTGCCGCCTCGGTGGCGGCCTCGAGGGCAGTGACGGAATGATTGAGATCGTGACCGGGATTCAGGAAATCCGGGCCGAAATGACAGTGCAGGTCGACGGCATCCTCGAGTTTGATATGACCCATTGTTATCCCCTGGTTGTTGAAGTCGTGTTCAGGTGTCCCGGGTTTTCTCTTCCGGCGAGGTCTTCCCCGCCTGGCGAAAACCCTCGAGTAGGGCGGCGTGGCGTTGCTCCACCTCGGCGAGCCCGGCCCGGTGCGGGAAAATATGCAGACGGTTTTCCTCGATGCCCCGGCACATCTCCTCGGCCACCTGTATGGGGTCCAGGAGGTTGTCCCTGTACCATTCGGCGCTGGCCATGGCGTAGGTCATTGGCTTCGAGGGATCGGCGACGGTCATCCCCGGGCACAATACGGACACGCCGATACCCTGCGCGGCAGCCACGGGCGCCAGCGTCTCGGTCAACCCGGCAATGGCGAACTTGGCGGTCACATAGGGTGCGTTCAGCGGGCGCAGTGAGGCGATTCCGACTCCGGACATGGACGACGTATTAACGATATGGCGGAGACCGCCCTGGTCGGCCATGCGGGGCAGGAAGGCGTGGATGCCGTGGATTACGCCCATAAGGTTGATGCCCAGTACCCGGTTCCAGTCATCGAGGGTCAACTCCCCATAAGGGCGAAGAAGCGCAATGCCCGCGTTATTGCACAGCAGGTTGACCTTGCCAAATACCGTCCAGGCCTGATCGGCGAGGGATTCGAGTGCTTCTGGATCGGCAACGTCGGTAGTCACCACCAGAACCCTGCGCCCCAATGCCTTGATCTCTTCCGCCACCTTGCCCGCCGCCTTCGTATCGGTGTCGGCCAGCACCAGATCCATGCCGGCGCGGGCCAGGGTCACGGCCATGCCCCGGCCCAACAAACCACCGGCGCCGGTAATGACCGCAACGCCATCCTGCCAGGTCCATTCCATCTGTTTATTCATGGGGCCATTCATTGCTCTGACCGGCCTTATTTCGAGAATAGGCCGGCATGGGCGCGGTTTATTGGTTATATCGGGATCAATACCAAGTCTCGTCACTGCTAGAGCAGCGAATTGCTTAATTGTTCCCTCATTTGTATATTACAGATGTTGGAAACAATGTGAAATTATACTTATACGGAATTCTTATATTTGGGCAAGGAAATACATATATTTAATATATGTCGCGAATTGGCGCTTTGTGCCGCCTGTTAGCGGAAGCCGTTAATCGTTACCCCGACGCCAGCGTTAAATAGTCAGGGGCGCCCCCGGGAGGCGGCCAGCAGACAGAAAGCGCGGGTCAATCAATAATTGCAAAGCGGGAGTGCAGGGTGTCAGTCTACGGTCGTTTTTTTCAGCTTGGTTATGTGGTTCGGGATATCGATGCCGCGGTGGCCGGCATCCAACGCCGCATGGGTGCGGAAGTGGTCGATGTGGTTCGGGACCTGCGTGACGAGGCGGGTAATGAAGTTGCGTTGCTGAACCTCTCCCATCTTGCTGTCCCCGGTGCCGAAATCGAGTTGATCGAGCCGCGCCTGGACTGGCCGTCGATCTACCTGGAGGCCCTTCCGGACAATCCCGGCGATATCGGCTTTCACCATCTCGGCTTTCTGCTGCCCGACCAAAGTGCCTGGGACCGGGCAATCGAGAGCTGCGAGGCACTGAATACGCCGGTGGTCATGGAGGGTGGTACGTCGGCGGTGCGCTTTGCCTATATCGATACACGGCGGCAGGCAGGCCACTATTCAGAGATTGTCTTGCGTTTCGATCCGGCAAATGCCCGCGCGCTGCCTTGAGCAGAAGGATCATGGGCCGGGACCTTCACCATCCAGACTGCCACACGGGTGACAATGGATAAGGCATAGACGTTGTGCCTGCCTATACCCCGCGGGCGTCGTGGCCAGACAGGCAGGGCCGGAGTGTACAGGTTGGTCCACCGAGTGCCGGACCGTCCGGCCAACTTCTCTCTCGCGGCATAATAATCACTGACAACCCTATTTATGGCAAACACAGCAAGGCAGGAATGGCACGACGGCTGGGGCGTGGTCCTGGCCGCGGCGTTGGGTATAGCCCTGGGCGGCATCCACACACATTTTATTGGCACCATGATCAAGCCGCTCCAGGCGGTTTACGACTGGAGTCGTGGGGAAATTGCCTTTGGCCTGACGCTGATCATGGCCATCCACCTGGTTGGCAATATTCTGGCGGGAGTGCTCGCTGACAGGCTTGGAACACGGATTGTCGCACTCTGGGGCCTCTGGCTTTTCGGGCTGGGATTCTCGCTGATAGGACTGGCAGGTCCGGAGATCTGGACATGGCTTGCCGCCTGTACTTTTTTTGGCATCGCCAGCATGTTTGTCACGCCGGTGGTCTGGACCGCCGGGGTTGTGAAATGGTTCAGTGTCCAGCGGGGTATGGCGCTGGCAATGTGCCTGACCGGCGGTGGGCTGATGGTGGCGGTGACGCCGACGTTAGTGATCTGGCTGGTACGTGCCGTGGGGGTCAACTGGATATTTCCGGTGGTGGGCGCGACCAGCGCACTGCTGATGTTTATCCCGACCCTGGCCTGGTTCCGGGATCGCGCGCCCCGAACACAGCCATCGGCCGGGGCCGTTTCCCCAACGGCCAACCCGGTTTCTCCCGGGGCGGGGTATGGTGTCAGCGAGGCGCTACGTGCCCGTCGCTTCTGGCAGTTGCTGCTGGCGCTGGCCTTTGTGGCGCTGGCGGTGGGTACGTTTCTCGTCCATATCCAGCCCATGTTAATCGATTCCGGCCTGTCTCCCGGCATGGCGGCGTCGGTGGCGTTTTTTATCGGACCATCAATGATCGTCGGCCGCCTGTTTATGGGAATGCTGTTCGATCTTTACGATACCCGCCTGATCGCCGGCGCGGCTTTTCTTCTCCCCTGCGCCGCTTCCCTGTTGCTGTTCGCGCTCAATGGCGGTTATGGCATAGCGGTCGCAGCCGGCCTCGTTGTCGGCCTCTGCCTGGGCGCGGAGGTGGATGTCATCGCTTATATGGCGAGCCGCTACTTCGGGCTGCGTAGCTACGGCACTATCTTTGCCATGATGATGAGCGGCTATGGCCTGTTTATCGGTGCTGGCTCGGCCATCGCGGGAATGGCCTACGATATCGCCGACAGTTACCGACCCTGGCTGCTGTTGCTCTGCGCGGGCTCGATTCTGGCTTCACTGCTTATCTGCACACTGGGTCGGCCCCCGGGGCGGGAGGGCGATCCGCAGTCGGGTCACGCCGATATCCGCGGATCGAAGAATGGCGACAAGTCGTCCAGGTCTCCGGTTCTGGTCGACTGAGTTTCTACCGTGACGATCGGTCCAGTTTGGTTTGGTAGAACTGGTCGGGGCGGGAATCCACGTCGCGCCGGCCCGAAAGCAGTTGATATTGGCCCCGGCCTGGGTATAGATTAGGCAAGTATTACAATAATTGTTCAGGGTGGGCCATGAACATAAAGGTACCGGGCGTTGGCCGCCCGAGTAGAGGCAGGTCGGTCGACGATCTGATCAATCGCGACACCCGCGAGGTATCCCTGGCGGTGATGGATGACGCCGGGCTCTACGAGTGGGAGCTGGAACAGCTCTTCGGCAAGTGCTGGAATCTCCTGGGCCACGAATCCGAGATCCCGGAGCCCAATGACTATATGGTGCGCCCCATTGGCGAGGATGAACTGATTGTCGCCAGGGATCGCGAGGGCAATATCCATGCCTCTCTTAACGTCTGTCCTCACCGGGGCATGCGCGTGGCCCTGGGCGAGGAGGGCAACTCCCCGGTTCACAAGTGCATCTACCACGGCTGGGCCTTCCGCCCCAACGGCGATTTCGTCGGTGCCCCCGCCGAAAAGGAGAAGATGCACGGCAATATCCGCGAGAAATCCGAGCTGGGCCTGAAAAAAGCCCGCGTACAGCTCTACGGCGGCCTGATTTTCGCGACCTGGGAGCACGACGGTCCCTCCCTGGAGGAATTCCTGGGGGACTTCAAGTTCTACCTGGATATGCTGTTCTGCCGCACCGACCAGGGCCTGGAGGTACTGGGTCCACCCCAAAAGATCATGCTGGACTGCAACTGGAAGTGTAATGGCGAGCAATCCGGTGGCGACGGCTTCCACACCCTGAGTTTGCACCGCTGGCTCACCGATATGGGGCTGTTCAAGGCCGGCGACGACGGCACCCCGCCGGCCATGTACGGGGTCAACGTGAGCGCCAACGGCCACAACCTGCGTTGCATCCCCATCGAGCAGACCTTTGTGGATTCCGGTACCGACCTGTCCGGAATGACCCTGGAGGAGCGGCTTCTCAAGCTTCCCCCTCCCGGGGTGACCGGGGAACTGGTGCCCCAGCTCGCCAGGCATCTCTCCGAGCGGCAGATAGAACTTCTGGTCAAGGCTCCGCCCCAGGTGGGAGGGATTTTCCCCAATATCCAGCTGGCTTTCGTCTACGCGCCCCAGCCGGACGGCGAGATGCTTGGCGCTCTCGGTGCCCATATCATTGTGCCCCGAGGACCCCATCAATCCGAATTCTGGACCTGGGTATTCGCGGAGAAGGACTGCCCGGAAGCTACAAAGGAAAAGATGCTGCGCAGCAGTGTCCAGCAACTCGGTTCATCCGGGTTAATCGAGCAGGACGACACCGACACCTGGCCCCATATTTCCAAAAACGCGCGCGGTGCCATCGGCCGGCGCAATATGACCCTCAAGTATCAGGCCT
>DGNJ01000075.1:1604-149339 GCA_002388905.1 Cellvibrionales bacterium UBA4495 | reverse complement strand
ACCCTGGATATCGTCCTGCTGCCCTTCCCGGGCGGCCTGCTGCCCGGTCCGGCGTTCGACATCGTAACTGTCGACAATGGTCCGGATGGCGTCTTCGGTCTGCCTGTCCAGCCAGGCCCGGCGCGCATCCTGGGCGACCCGGTCGCGGATAGTCTCAAGGGCCGGCACGCCGCCGGAATCCTTGCCAGTGAGCATCACCAGATGGTAGCCGTGGTCGGAAGCAATGGGTCCCTGCCAGCGGCTGTCGTCCGGTGCGAGATCGAAAACCGCTTCGGCAAAGCCGGCGCCGAAGTGCGAGGCGACAAAGTCATCGCTGCGCTCCACATAGTTGGTGTGGTAGAGGAAGCGGTCGCCGTAACCCATCGCCCGGGAAAACGGCTCGGCCCCCGCGTTGAGCTGTTGCCCAAGTGTCCGGGCATACTGCGCGGGCTCCCCATGCCGGTCAGCGTCGATAAAGACATGGGCAAAAGTAACGCTCGGTGGCTCGCGATAGCGTTCCCTGTGATCCCGGTAATACGCGTTCAACGCCGCCGGGTCCACAGCGCCTGCCGGCGCCCCGAACCCTCGGGCCAGATACTCCATCTTCTGCACCAGCCGCTGCTTGATCACATAGTCGTCACGGTCCAGGCCCAGGCGTTTGGCCTCCCGGTACAGGGCCTCTTCCCGTACCAGACGGTCCACAAGCTGCCGGCGCTCTTCGGGGTTCATGGCCGCCAGCTTGCGGTCGATGGAGGCCGCGTCGAACGACCGGCTACGATACTGGACAAACTCCCGCAAAGCGGCGTCGTCGATAACAATACGATCGCCGTCTTCGCTATCGTTCTGCGAAACCCAGCCGTGGAAGAGAAACAGCAAAACGCCCAGGGCAAGGAAATGAAGCAGGGGTTGTTTCAGCAACGGCTTCATTGCAGTCCTCCAGAGGTTCCCGTATCCGTGAAAGGGCCTGTGGGCACCAACACCGCCGTGCCCCGGATTTCGGCAAACGCCGGCCCGCCTTGCGGGCCGGCATCTTCCGGCGCGTCGTTAAAATTGGTATTCCACGGTGGCGCCGTAGGTTCTCGGCATGGCCCAGAAACCGCGCAGGCCCATGGCGTTGCCCGCCACCTCGTTAAAGTACTCCTCGTCGGTGAGGTTTTTACCCCACAGTGAAACGGACCACTTGTCGCCGGCACCGTAGTATGCAGCCCTGGCGTTGACCAGGCCATAGCCGTCCTGAGTGAGCCACTTGCTGGCGATAGGGTCGATGGCGAAGTCGTAATCGTAGTCGTCCTTGTAGGAGTAGGTGACGGACAACGGCAAACGCCCCTCGCCCACCATAAACTCATAGGCGGCCGTGATCGTGTAGGAGTAATCCGACGACCGCAACAGGGATTCGCCGTCGGCCTCGAACTGGTTGAAGGGCGCGTGATTGGGGTTGGTGGGATCCGGAACCCCCATGCCGGGCGTCGGCGATGCGGTATTGATGGTGCCGTCGAGAATAGCGTTATACACCCGGGGTGCGGGAATATAGTCGTCGTACTCCGAATCCAGCACATTGAGGCTTGCCGATAATGTGAAAGCCTCGGTGACCAGCCAGGTAAGTTCCAGGTCCAGACCATACAACTGAGCCTCACCAGCGTTCTCCGTACTCGGGGCCCCGCCGGTATCGGAAGCCCGGGTGACCTGAAGATCCGTATAGTCATAGTAGTAGAGGCTGCCGTTGAGCCGCAGGCTGCTATCGAAGTAATCGCCCTTCAGCCCCAGTTCCACCATATCGAGGATTTCCGGCTCCAGGCCATCGGGCGTGGAAGTCGCGGGGAAATTGTACCCGCCGCTCTTGAAGCCCCGGGTATAGGTCAGGTAGGCCATGGCGTTGGGCATGTGGTATTCGAGCGTCACCAGGGGCGTCAACTCGTTCCAACTTTCGTCGAACTTCTGTGGCAGGCCCGGAGTGATGGTAGCAATTCCCGCGCGATTGCTGTTGACGAGATCCACGTCGCGGTTTTCGTAGGAATAGCGGGCGCCAAGCTTCAGTGCCCAGCGATCCGAAAGGTCCCAACCGATATGGCCGAACAGTGCCGCTGCCGTGGTTTCCGTGGTCTGGCGGCCCTGGGATACGCTGGGCAGAATCGCCGTGAAAAAGTTGAACTCGGTGGAGTGCGTGTCTTCATAATAGAAGGCACCCACGGTCCAGTCCAGGTCCCCTTCGCTGGACGTCAATCGGAATTCCTGGGACCAGGTCTCCGATTCGTCGAAGGCAATCGACGGGGTGAATAGCGGCGCCGAGGTGCCGTCGCCCTCGGAGGTCCAAGTCATGTCGAAGTCGGCATAGGTGGTAATGGACACCAGATCGACACCATCCATGGCGTGCTCGATGTGCAACTCCCCGGCCAGTTCCTCGCCATCGGTGGGCTCACGGCTATCGGTGGAGATATCCTCCCGACCTTGCGGGACCACGGCCCCGAACGCGGCCACACCCAGGTTGAGCTCAGGTGGACCCAGTAACGCGCCGTCGTGGCCCTGGTAGTCGTCCTGTGCCCAGTAATCCACCGACAGATTGGCCACCGTTGCCGGGCTCATATCCCAGCGGAACCGGCTCGACAGCTTGGTGACATCCTTGTTGTTGATATCGTCCACGGCACCGGGTACGACACCGTGAGCCAGGTTATCCTGCCAGGCATCGCGCTGGGTGGTCTGCCCGGACAGGCGCATGCCGAAGGTGTCCGTGACCGGGATATTGACGGTACCGGCAACTTCCCATAAGTCATAGTTGCCGATGCCGGCGCGCACGGTACCCTCGAATTCCTCGGTGACGGGCTTCTTGATGATCCGGACGGCGCCGCCGGTGGCGTTGCGGCCGTAGAGAATGCCCTGGGGTCCTTTCAATACCTCGACCCGCTCCACGTCGATACCCAGGTCCAGCTGGTTGCCGCTGCCCCGGGGGATATAGCGGTCGCCCACGTAGGTGGCCACGCTGTTGTCGAGACCGTTCAGGGTAAAGCGCGTGCCCACGCCCCGCAGATAGGGCGCGCCCAGGGTGCCCACGGAGGTGAACACCAGGCCCGGAGTGGCCAACGCCAGATCGGTAGCGTTGGTAATCCCCATATCGCGCATGGCGTCCTCGGTAAATGCGGAGATGGCGATGGGCACGTCCTGCATGCTTTCCGCACGCTTCTGGGCAGTCACCACCACCTCCTCGAGTTGGGCATGGGCCACTGAACCGAGTGACAGCACGGTACCGGCAATCGTGGAGCTTATGATGGACTTGGCAAAAGGCCGTTGTGACGAGTATTTAAAGGTTGTCATGATTTCCCCCTTGGGTTTCCGGCGGTCTGCCGGGCGTTGCGATTGCGATAGTCATTCACCGCTGAGCGGTGTTTCCGCGCCCCACCTTCAACAACGGTGCGGCGGCACTTTTATAGGATTCAGGTCACGGGGTGTACCAGATGGGCGATGTGTAGGCCCGGTCCTGAACGACCATGGGAATCCGGTCGGGCATATCCCTGTCGAAATAGTTTGCGTCATAGGCTGTCCAGCGGGGCGTGGGAATCTGTAGTACCCGCACGTAGTAGAAAGCGCGCTGGTCCGGATCGAAGTCCGGGTCCCGCCATACCGTGGCCAGTTCCGGGTCGCCGATGGTGTTGGTGTAGCTGGCCTTTGCCAAATCGACGGTATTGCCCACCGGCTGTACGTCCCCGGTTTCCGGGTCCACCCTGCGACCGTCGGCAAGGGCCACGTCGTAGATTTTTTCATGGGTTTTGCCGTCGGCGTCGAGCCAGCCCTTGATAACCTGGACCCGGTCCAGGTTGGCGCCGTCCGGGTCCCGGGCGGCGACGATCAGGAAGGTCGGTGCCGCAGCATCGTCGGTTTTGGTCAGATCGCCCCCCATGGGCACGCCCTTGTCGTAGCCGACCCGGGCGTAATCCGCCCGCTCGATATCCTGTTGGTCGAACTCCCAGCCGCCGAAGAAACGGACCTTGATGCGCGGGCCGGTGGTGGCATAAACCTCGCGCCGTTCCATGGCCTCGAAAATGGCTTCCCGGGTATTTTCCGGTGCCCACACGGCGGCGAGACCCGAAGCGCCCAATTGCCAGCTTTCCTGGAGCTGGCCCGCCATTTTGTTCGTTACCCGGTCGGGGGCGGGTTCGGACTCGACGAACTTACCGAAGAAATTGTCTTCCTCTGCCGTGGAAAAGCCGGTATGGGAGTCGGTGCTGCCGATCATGCCGAACTTAAAGGGGTTAAGCCCCAGATTTGCCTCATGGCGCAGGCCTTCCTGCAACGCCGACCGGGCGTATTCGTACTGGAGCATTTCCGGTTTCTTTTCCTGGCTCAGCATGATGTTGCCCTGGTCCCAGGTTTCGAAATCGGCAAACTCGTCGCCCGGCGAGAGGTACGGATGGGTCTCGCCATCGCCCTTGACCTGGGTTACCTCGTAAACCGGCTCCCAACGGCTGCGCTCGGCGGCGTACTTTCCGTCGATGGGTTCACCGTTGACCTGGGTGGGGGAAAACATACGGCCGTTGCTGACGTTGCCGTTGTGGGCAACGGCCAGAATATCGCCACCCGTTTTCTCTTCGTAAGACGCCAGGGCCTGCCAGAGATCCTGCGGGTCGGTGCTTTCCCGGGCGGTAAAGGGCAGCATTTGGTTCGCCTTCTCCGCGCCGTCCTTATAAAGAACAACCCGGTGGAGGTTGTCGCCGGTAATCATGGAGGTCCATTCGTAGCCGATAATGGCCGAAAAAATACCGGGCTCGTTATAGCGCTCGGCTCTCTTGGTGACGTCCTCCCAGATACTGGCAATCATCTGGCTGGGCGCGTCGTAGGCGGGATCTCCCTGCTGGATCGCCTCTGCAAACTCACTGCCCAACTTCACCGTCTGGCCGGTCTTCAGGTATTCCGCCCAGCGTTGCCCCACCGGCCAGTCCTTGAGTTGGGGATCGCCAGCAGCCAGGCGTCGGTAAATACCCAGATAGTCTGAATGGTCCGTGATTACCAGGAAGTCCAGGGGCCGCTTGAGCTTCACGGGCATGCCGTTGTCCGCTGTGACGGTCCTGCCCCGGGCGAACTCGTAGGCCTGCACCGGCGTGACACGCACATCGGCTGTATAGGCATCCGCGGAGAGTGTGGTATGAAGGTGCGTATCGCCCCACAAAAGTTGAGTGGTGTTCTCCCGCACCGGTGGCGAATACGGCGGTTTTTGGCCTTTACCCTGGGCTATGACAGCACCCGTCGGAACCAGGACCAGGCTAAACCCCACCACAAGGCCGGATAGTACTCCTGACAGCATCTTCACGTTTTACCCCCTGCACCTGGAAGGTTACGCCCAAAAAAGCGCTTCAGCTTCGGGTCAACCCCAGGCTATTTGCTATATTTAATATGAACGGTACGGTTTCGTTTAGATTAAATTAACGCCAAACCCGGCGTATGTCAACAAAAAAACAGCACTGTTTTATTTTTTTAGCCTAGTATACTTCCGGAATCTCGCAAATGACGCCTCCAAATGAGCCAAGAGCAATGAAAAAAGCCCCCAATCAACTATCCACGGCCCGGGAGCAGGAACTCCTGGAAGCCGCACGGGACATCTTTATCGAGGAAGGCCTGGGCCGCGCCACCATGGATCAGATCGCCAGGCGGGCCCGGGTCAGCAAGGCAACCATTTACCGACGCTACCGCAACAAAGAGGCACTCTTCGAGGCCGTCGTCAATGACGAGGTGGAACTGGTCGCCGCGGAACTGAGCGACTACGAATTGGACATCAACGATCCCCGTCAGACCTTGCGAAACGCCGCCTCGGCGATCTACCAAGCCTCCACCAGCGACAGGAACATCGAATTGCGGCGCCTGCTGATAGCCCAGGGCCGCCGCTACCCCGACTTGTGCCAGGGGGCACGAAACCGTCTCGCACAAGCCACCAGCCAACGATTGACAGCATTTTTCCAGGCCCTGATCGACCAGGGCAGGATGCGGCCGGTGGATCCGGCCCAGGCGGCGACGACCTTTTCGCTGGTGATGTCCGGGGGCCTGCGGCCGCTTTTCAACATCCGCCACACGGAAGCGGAAACCCGGCACGCGGAGATGGACATGACGCTGTTCCTGGAAGGCTGGGGTATCGGTAAGCACCAGGAGTCTGTCGCCACCCCGCAGAGCGCGGGCTGACCGGCTCCGGGCATCAGTTTATGGGGGTCACGGTCTAACGAACAACCGCAGCAAAGCCGAGGATTAGAAACCGGTTCATATTTCTTTCCTGTTTGCCCCATTGACAGGCAAAACCGTGGCAGGTATATTTATTAGTCGAACGTTCAAGTATTATTGATAACGAGCACATCATGAGCGCAGAACCTTTATCCGAAGCCGGCGTCACTGCTAGCAATCACCCGCACACGACAAGCGCGCCACCCGCCTGTCGTTGCTAGTCACTGCACAACGGACCGCCATAAAAGACCGAAGAGTGCAAGCCATGCAAAATAGCCTGATCTCCCTACGGGATGTGCCTCATTTTGACGACACCGCCGATGTCCTGGTCATCGGCTATGGCATTGCCGGTGTCTGTGCCGCCCTGGAAGCCCGGCGAGCAGGGGGGGATGTACTGGTGGTGGAAAGAGCCAGTGCCGGGGGCGGTGCCAGCGCGCTGTCGTCGGGCCTTTTTTATCTGGGCGGCGGCACCGCGGTCCAGAAAGCCTGCGGTTTCGACGACAGCCCCGACGATATGTACCGCTTCATGATCGCCAGCATGGGTAGTGAAAACGCCGATCTGGTAAGGCGCTACTGCGACGAAAACGTCAGTCATTTCGACTGGCTCGAGTCCCAGGGCGTACCCTTTGAGCGCACCTGTTACGAAGGCAAGGCCGTGTTCCTGCTCGGTACGGAGGGCCTGTTGAGCACTGGCAATGAAAAGCTCTGGCCCTATCGCGAAATCGCCCGGCCCGCACCCCGGGGCCACCAGGCAACCGGCGAGGGAGAAAGCCCTGGCAACGTTGCCATGGCCGCGCTGACAACCAGGTGCGAAGACGAGGGCGTGCGAATATCCTGCGACAGCCAGGTCACTGCCCTGATCGCCGATGACACCGGCAAAATCTGCGGCGTACGGCTCCGTCGGGAGGGCAAGACACTCCACTATGAAGCGGGCACCGGCGTGGTGATCGCCAGCGGCGGCTTCGCCATGAACCCGGACATGGTCCGAGAGAATATTCCTGTACTCCCGGATACCGCCGAGCCGCTGGGTTCACCCTGGAACGACGGCTGCGGGATTCGCCTGGGCCTGTCGGCGGGCGCCGCCACGAACGCCATGGAGGGAGTCATAGCAACAGCCTCGATTTATCCGCCCGGCCAACTGATCAAGGGCATTATCGTCAACAAGTTCGGAAAGCGTTTCGTGGCCGAGGACAGCTACCACGGCCGCACGGCCGCCTTTATCAGCGAGCAGCCCGAGCAGCGGGCCTACCTCATCGTCGACGAGGAAATTTTTGCCTACCCGGAAATCGAGTCGGCCCGGCATCAATTGGTCGATGGCTACGAAAACATCGAGGAAATGGAGGCGGGCCTGGACATACCCGCCGGCGCCCTTAGCCGCACGCTCAGGCAATACAACGTCGCCGCCCGGAAAGGTGAAGACCCGTTGTTCTACAAACATCCGGATTGGTTGAAACCTCTGGAAAACGGCCCCTACGCGGCGTTCGACATCTCTTTTAACCGCTCTTTCTATCTTTTCATGACCCTGGGCGGCCTGGAAGTCGACAGCGACGCCCGCGTGCTAGACAAAAAGGGTCGCCCCATTCCCGGACTCTGCGCCGCGGGTGCCTGCACCGCCCATATCCCCAAATCCGGCAAGAGTTACGCCAGCGGTATGAGCCTGGGACCCGGTTCCTATTTTGGCCGGGTGGCCGGCATGACATTAATGAGCCAATGAAAACCGATAAGGCGGGATACGCGTGAATTCGGGCCGATCGATGAAAGCTGTGCTTGGGGTCATCAGTGCTATCCGTTCCGCCGGTTTGCGAGAAATTTAACGGCCCGGCAAGGACCCTAATGTCCCAATGCCGTCTGTGGGAACATCCTGGTCGATAACCGCTTGTTCAGGCCAGATAACCCGTTAGATACCGATGACACTGCCGACACTGACCAGTACAACCTTACCACCAAGTGGAACTATTCAGGAGACAATTTCGTGATACAAATCCCCCTTACAGAGCGCTTCGCACTTCAGGACCTTATGACCGACTACTGCTATGCGGTGGATAAACTCACTGACGTGGAAGAACTGCTCGACCTGTTTACTGACGACGCGGTGCTCGACTTTTCGGGCATAGGCCTCCCGGCTATGCCGGGTAAATCCTCGTTCAGGAAATTCTATGAGGATGTTTTTGCCGACATGTCCCATCACACCCATTACATCAGCAATTTCCGTGTCGAACACTACGACGGCGTCAAAGGAACCATGCGCGCCTATGTCCAGGGGCTCGGCCGGTCAAACGACGGCAACGAGGTCCACGTCCATGTCCGCTACCGGATGGATTGTGTGAAGACCGACGCCGGCTGGAAGTTCGAGAAATATTCGATTAACGCCGGTATGCCGCTCCCCGGCTCTCTGGACGAGATTCACGGCGATCACTGACCATCAAAACTTTACCGCAAGGCGGAACTGACAACGAGACTCCAGGAGGAATGAACCATGAATACCAAACTGAACCCAAGTTACCCGACACACCCGGACGCCGAAAACCCCAGGGCCCGGGGGGACGCCATTACTGGTGACCGCTACTGGTCAAAAGGTTTTGCCGACCGGGAATGGGAATCCATGTGGAAGCGCATCTGGCATGTTGGCGGGCGGACGTCACAGCTTCAGGAACCGGGTGATTTCATCGTCCACGATTTTCGCCATGAATCGATATTACTGGTCAGGCAAAAGGACGACTCCATCAGGGCCTTTTTCAATGTCTGCATGCACCGTGGCAATCAGCTGGTCACTGTGGAAGAGGGAGGCGTAACGGACGCTTTCACCTGCCCCTATCACAGCTGGAAATATGGCCTAGACGGCAAGCTGGAGTCGGTGCAGGATCCGGAAGATTTCCCCCAGGGCAATCCCTGCGGCAAACTGCAACTGAAGGAGCTGCCCTGCGATACCTGGGGCGGATTCATTTTCTGGAGCTTCGATCCCGATGTTAAACCGCTCCTGGAGTATCTGGATCCCATTCCCACGCTGCTGGGTAATCGCGACCTGGAGCAGCACACCCGGGTCGTCTGGCGCACCCTCCGGGTCAACACCAACTGGAAGTTCGCCTCCGACAACTTCAACGAGTCCTACCATATCCCGTCGGTGCATCCGCAATTCATGCCTATGATTGACGATCATTATTCGACGACCATCTTTGAAATGTACCCGAATGGTCATAATCGCATGATCGAAAAGCTCCAGCCTTCCTCCCGCTCGCCCGTTAAAGACGAAGTCCAGCCGTTGTGGGCCGATGTCCTGAAAGCCTGGGATATCGATCCTGACGACTTTCAGGGGCGCGCCCAGCAAGCGCGGCTCGCCTTACAGGAAGCCCGCCGAAAACTGGGCCCCGAACGAGGCTACGACTATTTTGAAAAGTTCACTGATTGCGAGTTGACCGACCAGGTGCATCACACCTGTTTCCCAAACCTGACACTCACCGGCACCCCGGAAGGACTGCATGTCTTCCGCACAGAGCCCGATGCCGAGGATCCCAACTGGTCCACTTTTGACTACTGGTACCTGGTTCCGAAGATTCGTGGCGCGTCGGAAGTTGCCACCCTTTACGGTATGCGCCCGTAC
Organism: Cellvibrionales bacterium UBA4495; assembly: GCA_002388905.1. Taxonomy (GTDB): domain Bacteria; phylum Pseudomonadota; class Gammaproteobacteria; order Pseudomonadales; family Porticoccaceae; genus DGNJ01. Next base: position 139,567 of record DGNJ01000075.1, on the reverse strand, counting down.
GAGGAAGCCGAGCATGAAACGGACAATTTCGCCGAGTATGAGGCTGCCCTGGAGCAAGGCGACTTCCTGTCCCAGGATCTTTCGCTGGCCGAGACTCAGCAACGCGGGCTGCGTTCCATGGCGTTTACTGATTGTTATCTCTCCGGCCAGGAAACCCGGGTGCGGCGTTTTCACGAGGTCCTGAACGACTACCTCGAAGGCAGGCGCTGAACGGCACCTGAGCCAGGTGACAAAGCGACCTGTAGCGGTAAGACCGGCATTAACAGAGCCTCATGCCGGCGGATATTTTTTGAGACTGCAGGCGGAAGGATCTCGCCGACAAGCCTGGATGGAAGCATTTACGGCGTAAATGCTTCCCCCAGCATGAGGCCCATGAGGTTAAGAAACCGTTTCTTTTGCTGTTCCTGGTAAGTGTCGGTTTCGCGTGGCTTGCCGGTGAAATTAGTTCGGAGTGCCGCATGCGGGAAAATATTTTTTATGAAACTTATCGGTCCTGCAAACCGCCAATGCCACGAAAGCCCGCCGCAAAAAACCGGGTAATCTTTTTCACGATGGTTTCCAGGTCGGAGGCCCGACAAAGGCCATCGGACTGGCGGTCCACCATCCCCGGTTCGTTTAGCAGATCGGTTATAGCCGCCTGATAGAAATAAAAGCCCCAGTGTACGTCCTCCCTGGCCATGTCCGGAAAGAGACGGGCCATCTGCTCGACGAACTCACGAACCACGGCGTCGTAATGAATATTCACGGGGACCAGAAAACTTTCTTCCTGCGGCATATGGGCAACCTGGGCCAGGAGCCGGATATAATTTCGCCAGCCCTCGCCTCCCCTGAGCACCTTTTCCACCACCGGCTCTATAAAGGCACTTAAGACTTCCTCCACGGTCGGCGATTTTCCGCCAGCAGTCACACGCACCAGGGCTCCACGCAGATCCGCGACATTTTCATCGGCACGCCGATCGATCACGGCGCGAAACAGGTCTTCCTTGGAGCCGAAGTGGTAATAACTCAGCGCCAGTTGTGCCCCTGCTGCCCTGCTGATGTCACGCAGGGAGGTACCGTAATAGCCCTTCTGGACAAACAGCGCTTCCGCGGCATCGAGAATTTTTTCCTTGGTTTGCGGCGCCTTGCGGCGATCGGTTTTCTTGCCGGCCTTGGTGGCGCCATCGGATCGTGAATGGGTAACGGTATCTGGCTGTTTTTTTTCGGTGGGAGATTCTGGCGACAAGAGCTTTTCCGTTTCAGGCAGAAGGGTAAGGGATAAAGGATAACGACACGTCGCTCCGAGAATAGCCATTATAGAGAATTTAATGCGTCCGAGAAAGGCAATGGCGCTCCGACCGCAATCCGGTATTTTTTAAATGACTGTTTGTTTCCCCGGGGGAGACCAGTATTTTGCCCGTATTCGATCACTGGACTTATAATAGTCGTTCCCGTTTCTCAATGGAAAAATCCCACTAAAGGAAGAATCCGGTTAATGAAACTCAGCGGCAAGACCATTATTCTTACCGGCGCTGCCGGCGGTATTGGCGAGGCTCTGGCCCGGCGCTTCAGCCGGGAAAACCCCCGCGCCCTGCTTTTGCTCGACCTGCACGAGAGCAAGCTTCAAACGCTCGCCGGAAGACTTTCCATCGACAACCTGGAAACCGGCACTGGCGACGTCAGCGACCCGGCGGACATCAAAGCCTGGGTCGATCACATGGAAGCGCGTTACGGAGGAGTGGACCTTTTCTGCTCCAATGCCGGCATTTTCGCCGCCGGCGGGGCCGACGCGGATTTGTCGGCCTGGCAAAAAAGCCTGGACGTCAATGTCATGGCCCACGTTCACGCCGCCCGGGCCTGTCTTCCCGGCATGCTGGCGCGGGGTTCGGGATACTTCCTCCAGACCATTTCCGCCGCCGGGTTGTTAAGCCAGATCGGTTCCGCGCCTTATACCGTGAGCAAACACGCCTCCCTGGGCTTCGCCGAGTGGCTTGCCATCACCCATGGGCGAGACGGCATTGGCGTGACCGCCCTTTGCCCGCAGGGCGTGCGCACCGACATGCTGTCGACGATTGATAATGTCGATACGGTAGCCGGGGATGGCCTGGCCGGCACCGACGAGGTCGCGGAGTGCGCCGCGGATGCTATCGCCCGGGAAACTTTCCTGGCCCTGCCCCACCCCCGGGTGGCGGATTATTTCCGGCGCAAGGCCGAAGACCATGATCGCTGGATTCGCGGCATGCAGCGCCTGCAGGAAAAGCTGGCGGGTCAGTAAAACCGTCGGCGCCACCAGGTAGGGCAAATCGCGACCAGGGTCGCTCCTGACCGGGTCGCTCCCACACCGGTAGCGGGCCCACCATCCCCTGTGGGAGCGGGACGCAAGGTGCATTGATGCGGAGCATCAAGATAGGGCAGCCCGGGCTGTGCCCGCTATTCGACCCATCTTTAGAAGCTTGTTCTGCAAGGGATAACCCACGGCAAAATACCCACCCTTATCGCCAGCAGAGCCGGCTCCTAAAGGGATTTGGATTTCTGTTGCGTCGGGCTACACCCCGTGTAGCCGTTAGCGCACTACCGTCGGTGCTCCGCTCCAGGGTGTGACCGAATCGCTGGTCTTGTCCTGAAAGGTTTCCGGCAATTCCTCGATCATGTCCCAGACCGCCCCTAACCTGCCGAAGCCCACGCAAAATGCCACCCAGGTGCCGAGCTCCACCAACTGGCTCTCGTCGAAGTGGCGGCGCAATTCGTCGAAGTCGGCATCACCGATGCTCAGGTGATTGGTGGCAAACTTATCCGCGTAGGCAATAGCGGCCTTTTCCGCCTCCGTCAGGTCCGGCGCTTCCGGCGGGTTTTCCAGGGAACACACCAGGTCCTCGTCCACACCCTCGTCTACCGCATCGCGGTAACGGATGGCCATGCAGCTCCGACACTGGTTGTGGAACGCCACCCGCAATCGGACCAATTCTTTCAGGCGTTGAGACAGGCTCCAATCCCGGGCGATGCCGCCACCCAGGGCGATAATGCCCTTGGCGATCGCCGGCCGGTGGGCGAACATACGCATGGTGCCCAGTTCCAGTTCCGTGGCTTCGTCGGCGTGGAACTGTTCGCGCAATTCCAGATCCCAATGGGCGGGATCAATTTTCCGGATTCTGCTCACTTGAATGCTCCTTATCGGCTTACCGTTCTGCCCGCCGGGGTTGCCCGGCGAACCGTTATCGCTCAGACTAAAACAGACCTGATTGTTTTACAATTGAACATTCGTCCCCGGCCAGCTTCATACCTGGGCCGACAATCGCGGGAAAGAGGCAAGCGCAATGAAGAATGCTTTTATCGACAGTCTTTTCAATCTCCGTGACAAGCGGGTACTGGTAACCGGCGCCTCCGGGGGACTGGGCCGGCACTTTGCCCGCACCCTTGCCGCGGCCGGGGCCGAGGTGGTGGTTGCGGCAAGGCGAGCCGAAAAACTCCGGGAAAGCGTCGCACTGATTAACGACGAAGGCGGGAACGCCCGGGCGACGACCATGGATATCACCGATCGCTCCAGTGTGCGTCGGGCCCTGGACGAGATGGGGGTGCCGGATGTGGTGGTCAACAATGCCGGCGTTACCGGCACCAAGCGGGCACTGGATTTTACCGATGAAGACTGGGACGCCATCGTCGACACCAACCTCAAGGGCGCCTGGCTGGTTGCCCAGGAAAGTAGCCGGGCCATGGTGGATGCCGGCAAACCCGGGAGCATTATCAATATCACTTCCATCCTGGCTGACCGGGTCGCCGGGGGCGTCAGCCCCTACTGTGCCTCCAAGGCCGGCCTCACTCACCTGACCCGGGCCCTGGCCCTGGAACTGGCCCGCCACGGGATCCGGGTCAACAGTCTGGCCCCCGGCTATGTGGCCACGGATCTCAATGCCGACTTCCTGGCCAGTGAGGCAGGAGAGAAACTTCGCGCCCGCATCCCCACCCGCCGCTTCGGTGAGTGCGGCAATCTGGATGGCGCCCTTCTGCTGCTGGCGTCCGATGCCGGCAGCTATATGACCGGCTCGGAGATTGTCGTCGACGGCGGCCATCTCTGCAGCTCACTGTAATTGCCGCCATGAGCACGCTGACACTGCTGCGCCACGGCCAGGCGGCTTTCGGTGAAGAAAATTACGACAGGCTTTCGACATTGGGGGAATCCCAGGCCCGCGCCACCGGCGATTTTTTCCGGGAACGGCAATGGCACTTCGACCGGGTATTGTCCGGCCCACGGCACCGGCATCGGGATACGACGGCGCTGGCGCTGGGAGCGAACCATCCCGTGGAAGTCGTCGACCTGCTGGATGAGTTCGCAGAGGGTAGCCAGATCCTGCAAACCGCGGAGCGTCTATCCGGCAAACCGGTATTCTCCGGCCCTGATACGTCCCGCAGACAGCGCCTGAAAGCGTACCTGGAAACGATCGATCGCTGGGCTGCCGGTGAAGTCGCCATCGACGGAGCACCCGCGGCCGGGATATTCCTGGCACAACTGGGTGAATGGTTGACGGCTCTGAGGGCGGATGCCTCTTCAGGACGGCGTTACCTCGCGGTGACCTCCGCCGGCGTTATCGCAGCCCTGGTTTGCCGGGTTCTCAACCTGCCGGCGCGTGAAATCGCCGCCCTCATGGGAATCATGGATAACGCCTCTCTGACGACCATCGTGTTTTCCGGCAGCCGTCTGTCACTGCAAAGCTTCAACGTCAGCGCTCACCTTTCCCGATCCCGGCTCAGCGCCATCTGAAGCCACTATTATTGTGATATTCCGCTATAAAGGCGTGCCGGTTTAAACACTTTCGAGAACATTCCCGGTGCCGTGGAAAGTCGTACCGGATTCGTGTTCCCACAGGCTCTCATTGGACCGACGTCACTCTATCGGTTACATGAGCCGGCGTAACCCTATTGAGATGCGGTAAGAGACTGAATACATCGATACCGCTGACGGTAGCCATCTGTTGTTTTTGCCTATGGGGGGTGCTAAGGTTTGCCATATATAAATCCGGTCTGTTTGTTTTTATTTGGCCAGCAAACAATCGCTAAAGCGGCAGGAACAGACCAGTCTGATTATGAGAACCTCCCACGAAATGGTGGAAAATATGAGCACTGATGCGAGACGAGCCGGCCGAATCGACTGCGTCCTGATTGCCGGCGGCGTGTGGCACGATATTGATTTCGCCCGCCTGGAACTGTTGAAACTCCTGGCCGAGGACGATCGCTTTCGCGTGCGGGTCTTCGAGGACTACGACAACATCCAGGCCATCGAGGAAGCGGACCTGTTGATTACCTACACCTGCAACGTGGTGCCGTCCCTGGAAGCCCAGGAGGCACTGCGCGCGTGGGTCGAGCGGGGCGGGCGCTGGTACGCGTTGCACGGCACCAACTCCATCATCCGGCTGATGTCCAACGGCCTGTTCGGCACCCCCGACTGGGCACCGTTGTACGTGGAGACGCTGGGCTCCATGTTCCGCTCCCATCCGCCCATCGAGCCCTACAAGGTCGAGGTGGCGGACCCGGACCACCCCCTTGTCAAAGACATCGAGCCGTTCGAGAGCACCGATGAACTCTACCTGATGAAAACCTACGGTGAACTGAAGGTGTTACTGGATACCGAGTTCGGCGGCAAGGCGGAAGGGTTCGTCGAGGACGAATGGGAGCACGCCCGCCATCCGGTATTCTATATCCACGAGATCGGTGAAGGCGCGGTCTTGTACCTGACGCTGGGCCACTGCCGTCACCACTATGACATGCAGCCGCTTATGGATTACTGGCCAACCATCGACCGCTGCGCCTGGGACCTGCCGGTATTCTACAAGCTGCTACGGCGCGGTATTCAGTGGTGTATCGAGCCTTTCGATCAGGAAACTGCTCGAGCCCGGGATAAAGCCAGGGCCGAGGCCAGCGTCTGACCCCTGTTCCTTGAGTCGCGGCGGTCCGGTTAGCCTTAGCCACAGACCGCCGTCCGCTCGGGGTAACGCTTATTAACCCGCGGATTTCCAGAATGCGTAAACCGGGTCCTCTGCCCCGCGGGTGCCCTGAACCATCTGGCCGAACATGTCCTCGTCGAAAACCGCCGTGGAGGGCTGGCTCATATTCCAGTCCATGACAAAGGTATGCTGGACCACTTTCCAGGTGCCCTCGCGGCGCTCGAATTTATCCAGGTATCGTCCCCCCACCAGGGTATCCAGCGCCTGTCCGGATTCGTCGGGGGCCGATTGCACCGCGATTACGTAGGTCTCGCCCACCGCCTTGTCGCCGTCGATATCGAACCACTGGTTGCTGACGGTGTGGAAAGTGCGCAGGGTATTGTCCCGGCACCAGCCGGTGATTTCCCGGGCGAACTCCTTGCCCGGGCCATTGAAATGCCCCGTCACCACAGTGGCATCGTCGTGGAAAATGGATGCCAATAGGTCGGCATCGGTGCGATCGACGGCCCGGCAGTAGGTGGTCAGCAGTTCCTCAAGAACCGGCCGGGACAGCATGGCGTCGATGTCATTGTCGGTCAGTGCCTCGGTGCTCATGGTGGCTTTCCTCTGTGAATTAGGTTTGAAACCGGCGGCCTCAACCGCCAGGAAGAGATTACCGGGATCCCGGGCACCGTGGGCGCCCAGTGGCAGGAAGTTATCGCTGGCAAAAGAACTTTCCGCCAGGTTGACGGTGGATGGGCGATTGCTGTTCCAGTCGAGAACGTAGGTCCGATGGGTGATTCTCCAGTCGCCACTGCGCTTTTCGAGGTGATCGAGGTAGCGTCCTCCGACCAGGGTCTGGATATTACCCTGTTCCAGTTCCGATTCAGCATAGGCAAGAACATAGCTCTCGGTCACGGCCCGGTCCCCCTGGATCTTTATCCAGACGTTACTGGGCCGGTGCAGGGTAATGGGCGCGGGGCGCTGCATTTCCACCAGCATGTCCGCCATTTCCGAGGCAGGCCCGGCAAAAAACCCGTAGTTGACCCGGGCATCCTCGTGGTAGGCGGACTTGAGCAGGTCCGGGTCGGTGCGGTCGATGCCCCGGGCATGTCGCGCCAGGCACTGCTCGATGGCCTGTTTGTGCGCCAGTGCTTGCAGGCCGGTCCTTTGTTCGTCGTTAAGTGAAACCATATCTTCCCCACGGTTTGATGAAGTTGTCCGCCGCCCTGGACGGCGGAGCTCGACAGTTACCGGACTACTACCGGGCTTCTGCCTCTTTCCCCACGGCCTGCTCGTTTTCGTTATCACCGTCATTTTTGACGGTGAAGGCGAGCAGTGCATTGCCGGGCATGTGTTGATTAAACAGGTAACCGGAATTCAGGAACATCATGCCGTCCTGCAGCACCGCCCCCGTGGGGCCTTCCAGGGACCCTCCCAGTGCCCGACCGCCGGACGGGGTGCTGAATTCCCGTGCCGTATTAAACGCCCACAGCACTTCGCCCGTGGCCGCATCGTGGATGCGCAGATGGCCATCCTGACTCCCGGAAAAAACCAGTTCCGGTGTTGCGGTCACTACCGGATCATTGCCCTTCTTGCATCCGGGCCGATCACCACAGGCCGAAACGGCCTGCCACTCCCATATCACTTTCCCGGTTTTGATATCCAGTGCGTACAAACCGGGGTTCGGCTCCCCCGGCCATTTGCTGCTGTCATAGTCATCGGCATACTTGCTTACCAGGTCGGAATCGTTAATGGGCACGAATACCCGGTCGCCGGCCACCGCAATGCCAAAGTGCACGCCGCCCAGCAGCCCGCCCCGGCCCATTTTCCTGTTCCATATCACCTCGCCGGTGGCGGGCTCCAGCGCCCAGACCGCTCCCGACTTTTGCCCGGCGACAATGTAATCCCGGCCATCGCTGGCTGTGGCAACCACCGGCGGCCCGCCGAAGTCCACGTCCGGGCCGTCCTCGGCCGGGCAGTTGGCGCGGTCCGTCATCTCGCAGGCGCCGTTCCAGACATCGTTCTCCGTGGCCTGGAATACCCAGTTAATATGCCCGCTGTCCAGGTCCATGGCGATAATCGAGTCACTGGTTTTGCTGGCCGGCGAGGCGTAGTTCTGCCCTGTGCCCACCAACAACTGATTGCGTTTGCGGTCGATTGCCGGGCTGTTCCATACCGGCGCACCGGCAGGGCCGTACCGGTCCGCGCCCGACGAATTTTTCCCCCGTACCGACGGAGCCTCCGGGATGGTGTATGTCTTCCATAGCTGTTTGCCGGTTCGCGCGTCGTAGGCGACCACGGAGCCGCGAAATGTGCAGCACTCGTAGGTGGGGCGAATGGCGGACGTCACCTCCATGGACGAGACGGGGACGTAAAGGGTGCCGTCGTGAAGCGTCGGGGCGCCGCTGAGTGTGGCATCGGAGTGCTCATCGGGCCGACGTTCCCACACCAGTTCTCCGGATACGGCATCCAGGGCGTAGAGTTTGCCCAGGTAATCCCCAAAATACGCCATGGGCCGGGCGGACTCGTCGCCGGCTTTCCAGGGAGAAACGATAATCGCGGTGCGCACTTCCGCCCTGGCGCGAAATTCCCAGCGCACGCAGCCGCTATTCTCATCGAGGGCATAAGCGTATCCCCCCTGACTGCCGCCAAACACGGCACCCCCCGCGACCATGGGCTGGGAGCGGACCCTGGTGGTTTCCGGGAAGGCAAACGCCCATTTTAATTGGAGATCCTGGACATTAGCGCGGGTGATGCCTGCGACGTCGGAGGAGACCTCCCGGGTATTGCCGGGGGTCATTCCCCAGCCGGTGGACTCAGGCGGCCGGCTATAGTCAAACCGTGCCGCTTCACCTTCGCATTGCCGCAAATTGGGCTTTTCGCCCAATACCAGCTCGCTGCCGGTGAGGTACTCCGCCACGTCAATCTTCTCTTCATTGGAGAGGCCGGCGGCCATGGGTTGCATGACCCCTTCGGTAAGCGCCCGGTAGATGGATTGGGGGGATAAGAAGTAAAGCATCTTCTGGCTCGGCGCCCGAGGCACCCCCGCCTCGTGGCAGGTAGCGCACACTTGGTCGTAAACCGCTTTGCCCGGATGGCTGTCCGCATCCCCGCCAGCCGGCGCCGCCTCTGCCAAGCCGGGCAGTACAATGGCAAGCCCAAACAGAAACAGGGCTCGCCGGCGTATTGTTTGGCGCTGGTTCAAATGGCCTTACTCCTTTTTGTGGTCCGCCCGCAACGACCGGCTTTCATACCGAGGTCTCCGTCAATCGGCAAGGTAACGATCCAGCGTCTGGTGCAAATGACGGATGCGCACTTCCTGGTAATTGCCCAGGGTCTGGCCCCGCTTGCGGGAGGCGTAAAAGCCCTTTTGCTGGCGTTCCATGTTGCTGGTGTCCTGGTCGTAGACTTCCGCCATGCCCCGGTCCATTTCCGCGACGGTGGTATAGGACTCTTCCATACCCACGTAGGTGGGTTCCGGCGGGTCCGGGCGCTCGCCGGAGCGCGGCACTGGCCGCAGGAACAGCAGATCAAACAGGCTCTTGTCCGGATCCGTGCTGAGGGGCCGGAAGCGATAGATCATGGGCAGGGAAAGTCCCGGAAACAGGAACATATTGGGAAACAGGGAGTATTCCATGGTGTCGATAATCTCGGCATCGGTAAGATCTCCCATCTCCACATCGTTGGCCTCTAACTGTTCGCGTACGAATTGCGCCAGGTAGTGGCGTGCGGTCCCGCCTTTTGGCACTTCGATTTTCTGGCGCATGGAACTGTCTCCCATCAACGCCAGGTCGAGGCGCTCCTGTTCGCTGAGCTCCCGCCCGATCACCGGATCGGGCACGGTGGTCAGGTTGTAGAAACGGGACAGGTGTTCCCCAAGGATGTCGTACTGGGTACTGGGCCCGGAGGAACTGGGGATCAGTTGAGGATGGACCGTCTTGGTGTGGTAGTTTTCCATAAAGGCTTCCGCCGCGGCTTTCCAGTTGCAGGGCAGTTCCTTCTGGACATGGACGGCGATGTAACGGTCCTCGAGATTCCAGCGCTTGAAGTGTTCATCCAGCGGTGAAATATAGTCCTTCAGCGGTTTGGCATCGGGATCCATGTTGATAAAAACAAAGCCGCCCCAGGTATCCACCTTGATTTCCGGCAGGCTGAATTTTTCACACTGGACATGGGCGAAGTCCCACTCGCTGGGGATTTCCCTGAGGCTGCCATCCAGGTTCCAGGTCCAGCCGTGGTAGGGGCAGGTGAGCTGCGGTACCGAGCCGTGCTCTCCACTGCGCGCCAGCATGGTGCCGCGATGGAGGCAGGCATTGTAGAAGGCCTTGATCTCTCCCTCCTCGGTACGCATTACGATAAAGGAGTTGGCACCGATATCGTACACCACATAGTCACCCGGTTCGGGAATGTGCTCCTCGCGACACGCCCACTGCCAGACCCGCGCCCACATCCGGTCCATCTCCTGTTGGAAAAATTCCCGGGAGGTGTAGCGACTGTAATCGATGTCGTCGGTGCCCAGGTATTTGTAGGCCTCGAAATCTAGGGGATAGGGCACTTCTTCCTTGGTGCTGGCCAGAATCTCCTGGACACTGGGGCCGGGAGAGTTCATGGCAAAGTCCGGTATTTTGTTGTGTTTCGAGCTCATAAGGTGAGCCTCCTGTGGCTATAAGAATTGAAATCAGTTCCGGCTAACCATCCCGGCCGCGCCGGCCGAGGATGATTGAGGGGTTATCCGCCAGAAAAGCGTCGGCGGCGGGATCGGTTCGGGCCCAGTCGACAAGCTCTCGCCGGTCGGCGATCTTCCAGCCGTCACCCCGATTTTCGTAGCGGTCCCGGTAACGGCCGGAAACGAACAGGTCTTTTTCCTCACCGTCCTCCACCAGCCTGTGGTGGGCGATGAAATAGACCTCGCCGGTGGCCTTGTCGCCATCCACCTGGATGTCCGCCTGGCCGATCAGGTGATGGCTCGACTTGAGGTTGCCGAGAAAACCCTGGGCAAACTCCACGAACTCCGCCGCCGAGCCGGCGAACAGGCCACAATCCACCCGGGCATCCTCATGGAAGGCGGACATCTGCAAATCCGGCAGCAAGCGGTCCTGGCCGCGCATATAGCGGCACACGGCGTCGTAAATATCGCGACGGGCGGTGAGCTCGCGCAATTCACGGGCAAGCGTTTCCACATCGCTCATTTCATGGTCTCCCCGTTGTCGATAACGATCTCGGTGCCGGTAATCTGCCGGGATTCCTCCGAGGCCAGGAAGACCACAAGATTGGCCACGTCCTCCGCTCGGCCCTGGCCCTGATCGCGGATCTGGTCGAGCCCCGCTTCCGATTCCGGCAAATCCCGCAGGGCCGCCTGGGTCATGGGAGTATCGTGGGCACCGGGCAGAACGACATTGCAGCGAATGTTGTACTTCTGCTCCTGGCAGTGCACCGCCACCGACCGGGTCAGGGAACGTATCGCCCCCTTCGCCGCTGTATAAGAAGCAATAGACCCGACGCCCTTGATGGCCGCCACGGACGACATATTGATAATGGAACCGCCGCCGGACCTTGCCATGGCGGGAATAGCGTGCTTGCAGCCCAGGAACGTGCCCTCCGACATCACCCCGTTGAGAAAGCGGTACTGCTCGAGCGTGGTGTCCTCGATGGAGCTGAACTGCACCAGGCCGGCATTGTTCACCAGCACGTCGAGACGACCGAAATGCTCGAGGATCTTATCGATGACTTTCCGCCACTGATCCTCATCGCGCACGTCATGCTCGATAAACAGGGCTCCCTCCAGCTCCCGGGCCAGCGCCTCGCCCTGGTCCCGGTTGATATCGGTCAACACCACCCGGGCACCCTCCTGCGTAAGCAGGCGGGCGTCGGCAGCGCCGAGGCCGGAGGCAGCGCCGGTAACGATGGCGACCTTGCCTTCAACTCTTTTCATGTCATTACCTCTCTAGAATTCAAACTTGACGGAGGCACCCCATTCCCGCGGCGGTGCGTAGTTGGCGATGGCGAGGGTCCCTCTCGCCTCAAAAACGCTTGCGAGATAGCGTTCGTCGGTCAGGTTCCGTGCCCACAGGCCGATGGTCCAGTTGCCGTTGTCGGGACTCCAGTCCAGGGTGGCGTTGACCAGGTCGGTGGACTGGATCAGGGTGCGCGGCGAGTTGTCGAACGACGTCAGGTACTTCTCGTCGCTGTACTGGTATTCAACCCGGGCCCGGGCCTCACCATCCGCCAGCGGAAACTCGTAGGTGGCACTGAGGGAACCGGTGAATTCCGGCGTGTTCTGGAGATCGTTACCGGAGTAATCCACGAAGCTGCCGATATTGGGGTCGAAAGCCTCGAACTCGTCGAATTCAGCGTCCAGGTAACCCAGGGTCGCACCGATGGTCAGTCCGGGTACCGGTGGCAGGAAGGTCATTTCCAATTCCAGGCCCTGAATGGTGGACGTGGCGGCATTGAGGATGGTGTTGCCCTGAACGATGGTGCCCATGGCGTCCTCGGTGAAATAGATCTGCGCCAGCTGCATATCCTCGTATTCGGTGTAGAACGCGGCGAGGTTGGCGCGCATCATTCCGTCGAAGAAATCACCCTTGATGCCGGCTTCGTAGGTGTCCACCTTCTCCGGGTCAAAGGGCCCGATATCCGCGGGAATCCCCACACGGCCGGTAAAGCCACCGGATTTGAAGCCACGGGCGTAGTAACCGTAGAGCAGCACGTCGGGATTAAGCTGGTAATTCAAGCCGATCTTGCCGCCCCAGTTATCCCATTCATCCTCGTCTTCCACCAGGAAGCCGCCTATGGGAATACCGCCGCCAAAATCCACCATACCGTCGAGGTCGATAAAATTCCGGATGCCCGCTTCCATTTCCTTTTCTTCATGGGTGAAGCGCAGGCCGAACAACAGTTGCAGCTTGTCGGTCAGGTCATAGTAGGCCTGCCCGAAGACGGAGCCGGCCCACCGGTCCTGCTCCTGGGGGTTTTCCTGGCGGAACCCCGGCGCGGCGAACTGGATACGGAAGTCCTGCAGGTGCTCGTAGTGGGTCTGCAGATAAAAACCGCCCAGCAGGATTTCCAGCCTGTCGGTGAGGTTGATAGTGGTACGCAACTCCTGGGAAAACTGCCAGCCCTCCGTCTCGCGGAAGGTATCGTCCAGGAACAGTGGCGTGCCGTCCTGGTCCGTGTATTCTTCCAGCTCGAACTCCTTGTAACCGGTGATGGACACCACGTCACCGATACCTGTGTCGTACCAGTTCATGGTCAGGGTGGCGGAGTAGGTGTCCCGGTCACTCTGGTCCGGCACGGAGCTGTTTGCCGAGTCGTAATCGTCGGGGGCATCGCACGGTTGATTGACGGAAACACAGGGCTGTTGGTACATACCCTGGGTCCCCGGGGGCACGAACAGGGCCTCGCCCGGCACTGCGCCGCTCACCACGATGGGCGAGCCGTTGCGGCTGCGCACGTATTCGGTCATAAGTGTGGCATCGAAATCATCGGCGGGAGTCCATTTCAGGTAGCCCCTGCCGGCGGTTATGTTCTGGGAACCCATGTCGTCGCCATTGACCACATTATCCACCCAGCCGTCGCGCTGGTGGTGCATCAGGGTGACCTTGCCAGCCAGGACGTTCTCGATAATCGGGAAATCCACCGCCAGTTTGGCATCCCGCCGGTCCCAGTTGCCGACCGACAATTCGGCCTTGCCGCCGAACTCACCGGTGGGCTGGTTTGTCACCACATTGATAACGCCGCCGGTGGTGTTGGCACCAAAGAGCGTGCCCTGGGGGCCGCGCAACACCTCCACCCGCTCGATATCGAACAAATCCAGCAGGGCGATCATGTTGAAGGTCTGGGGCACGCCGTCCACTACCACGGACACGGTATTGCCGGCGTAGGGATCCGGTTCCGAGACACCTACGCCGCGGATAAAGAACACAGCGCCGTTGGGCGTATTGCTGAAATTATTGATCTGGACGTTGGGCACGGAGCCCCGGAGGCCCTGGAGATCGGTGATATGAAGATCGGCAATCTTGTCCCCGGTTACGGCACTCACCGCCAGGGGTACATCCTGCAGGCTTTCCTGGCGTTTCTGGGCGGTCACCACCACCTCTTCGAGCATACGCCGTCCGCCGGCCTGGTCCTGGGCCAGTACCCCATTGGCAAGGCTGCCAGCAGCAAGGCAGATTGCCGCGCCCAACGCCGGCGCGGTACGGGTCAGATGTCTGGTGCTTTTTATGGATTTCATGGTACCCCCTTATTTCGTTTGGTTGTTTGTATCTGGATAATAATACGCCCAATATAATAAAAACAATGCGTACTGTATTTTTTTAAAATGGGATAAATCTCCCCGGCTCCGATCAATGTCCCTTATGAGTTCGAGATACCAAGCCTGGCAGTGACGGGGTCCTCAACCAGGTGCGGACCTTCAAGCCCATCGCGACCTGTTGGCTGGGCATTCGTATGGCTGATCAACAGGGTTGCGGAGCCAGGGGAAAATCCAGTGAAGGCCCGGATCACTGCAAATGCTCCGAATAGCCCTCGAGAAAAACCGGATCGGCAAATGTCTGCTGGACAGTCACGGACTGGATACGCCAGCCGTCTGCAGTGCGGACAAAACTGTCCCGATAGATATTGGAGAGCCACACCGGCGAGGGGTTGTCATCGGAGGTAAAGGCAAAGAGCCCGGTTACCATTCCGGTCGCGCGATCGCCGTCCAGTTCGATGACAGGGTTCAGCATGTAGTGCATGGCACAGCGCCACTGGGTGGTCAGTTCTTTCATCATGGCCTCGATTTCCGCAGGGCCCCGGGCCTCGCCCATGCCCACATCGAAGGTGGCATCCTCGGCAAAGAGCGCGGCGAATGCCTTCAGGTCGCCGGACTTGCCGTCGATGATATTGGCGCCGTAGGAATATTTGTGCTTGAGGGTTCTGATCTCCTCCAGGTCTCGCAGCCGTTGCACTTCCTGCTCGAGTGATTGTGTTTCCGACATTTTGTATTTCCCCTGAAAATAATTTTGCCCGGCGGCCGCCGGGCCCGCCGGCGGCAATCAAAAGGCCTGTTATTTGCGCCCTTCCAGATAGTCGTTGAGCACCTCGTGAAAGAAACGCACCCGGGTTTCCTGGCCGGCCAGGTAGGCGTCCCGGTAACCCCGGGAATGCATGCCCCGCTGCATCCCTTCCGCCAGCATCATGTCCTGGTAGACGATCTGGCCCTCGATCTCGGGCACCCCCCGACCGCCATCGAATTGCCGGTGGTCGAACTCCGCCTCCTCCAGGGGCTGCATGCCGGCCATGATCGATTCCACTTCGGTCATCCCGGCCACCGGGAAAGCCATGCACCAGAGATCGAAAGTGCATTTGTTGGGGTCTTCCGGATGGGGCTCGGTGCGGAAAAAGATCACGTTGTCCGGCAGAAAGGACAGGGTGACATTGGGAAAAATGACCGTATGCGGGCTGTCGGTGAGCTCCTCGTCGTTCATGTGTTCGTAGTGGAGGTAGCCGCGCTCCTTCCACAACTGCCGCTTGGCGGCCTTGAGGTCGCGCCAGCCCTGCATGGCCTTGGTTTCGTAATCCGGGTAACTGTCCGGGTCGATATCCCACTGCCGAAGCACCGCATCGAAAGGATGTTCCGTGCCTTCCGGCGGTCGTTCGGTGAGAGACGGGCGCATGGGCTGGACAGTTCGGCCGTGGCCATTGGGAAACATTTCGTGCCGGGCGCTGGCCACGTCCTGGTCAATCCAGGGCGGCACCTGGGGGTGCGCCGTATGGGTATGGTAGGACTCGCTGAAGTTGTCGGTGGCAAACTTCCAGTTGGTGTTGAGGTCGATCTTCATCCAGAACACCCGCACCAGGGTATCCATGGGGTAGTTCTTGTAGAGTTCCGGAATGGGCTCCAGGTAATCCAGCAACGGCGGGGCGTTCTCGTTCATCGTATACCAGACAAAACCGCCCCAGGTGTCGCAGCGCAACTCTTCGAGCTTGCGCGTGCCACAGGGGTTTTGGGGGAAATCGTCGGGGTCGGGCAGGTCCTCGAGCACGCCGTCGGAGCCCCAGACCCAGCCATGATAAGGACAGTGAAAAGCGGGGACATGGCCGCTCTCCCCCACCAGGCGCATGCCCCGGTGACCGCAGGCGTTGTAAAAGGCACGGATCGACCCGTCCCGCTGGCGCACGCAAATAACGGACTCGTTCATAAAGTCGTGGACGATAAAGTCCCCGGCCTCTTCCAGTTCGCTGACCCGGCCGGCCACGTGCCATATTCGGGTCCACATTTGCTCCCATTCCCGTTGGGCGAACTCCCGGGAGTAATAGCGATCGCCGGTCATCGGGTCGCCGCGCAGCAGGGCGCGGTCCCGGCCGTCCATGGTGAGCGGATGGCGTTCGGGTTTTTGCATGATTGACCCCCTTAAACTTATGACCGCCTAATCTAGAATGGTAATTCTACTTTGTCAACACCCAATCAGCCAGTGGTTATCAACGAAATGGAAAAAGCTGAAACTAAATGGGCAGGCAGGTGCAGCAGCCTGCGTTCTGATGCAGTATAGTTGCGGCTGGCTTCCCCAGAGGCGCCCAGAGGCCCCCAGAGACATAGTCACGAAGGAAAACATGTCCCGGACACCACTGCACGAACACGTCACCATTGAGTGGCTCCATGATACCGAATGGGTCTACGCCCCGAGCCAGGATCGCAGCCGCAAGGGCTTGCAAAAGATTCTGCTCGCCGCCAAGGAGCTGTTCCTCGCCAATGGCTACGACGAAACCACCATCACCCAGATCTCAAAAAAATCCGGTGTTTCGGTGGGCTCGATTTACCATCGGTTTCCGGACAAGCAGTCGATCCTGTATGCCGTACTGGAATCCTATCGCCGGGCGCGTTTCGCGCAGCTGGCGGAGATGACCCGGGAAGAATTCTGGCGGGACAAGGGACCCCTGGAAGTGCTCGATTTCCACATTGAGATCATTTTCAGTTCGGCCCGCAACGACCCCGGCATCACGCGGATGATTGAGCGGCAAAGAAGCGTAAACCCGGTGATTCAGGACATGCAGAATGACTGGAACGAGCATGTTTGCACTGTGCTGACCACTCTTTACCAGCCCCATGCGGACCTGATCGCCCGGCCGGATATCGGCAAGGCGGTGCGCTATGTGCACAATATTATCCGGGGCTCCGCTCTCTGGGTGGTTGTCTCCGCGCCACCCGGAAATGATTTCCTGAAGCTGGAAGACGAGGAATACCAGCAGGAAGCTTTTTTAATGGCGGCGGGCTATCTGGGGCTGCAGCCTGTCTGACTGATGCCCGGTGACGGCGTCAGCGACCAGGAAAAACCGGATCGGGTATGGCGAGAAAGACTTATTATTCCTGTCCGACTTCAGTTCGGGTTCTCGCCTCGGCGATGCCGGCGGCGCCCTTTTCAGGCATGTACCGGTTTGGGCTATTTTGGACTCTTTTGGACTCTGCCTTTGGCGGGCTGCTACTTACCCGATGCGTCTTGAGCAATTTCCCAGCCAAGTTTTGCCAGGGGTTCAGCCATGGCGCCGACGCCTTCTGCCTCGTCGCTGGAAGCGTTGCCATCAAGCGCCCGCTTCTTGACACCCTGGCAAATGGCGGCAAACCGGAAGAAGGAAAACGCCAGGTAAAAGGACCAGTTGTCGATGCCCTGCCAGCCCATACGGCGGCAGTACTGATCGATATATTCGCCCTCGCCCGGGATTCCGAGCTGCTCAGTGTCGAGGCCAGCCAGACCCCGAATCTGCCAGTCCCGGCCCATGTAGCGCTGCATCATCTGGTAGGCGAGATCGGCAATGGGGTGTCCCAGGGTCGACAACTCCCAGTCGAAAACCGCCACCACCTCCAGGCTGTCCGGGGCGAACATCAGGTTATCGATGCGGTAGTCCCCGTGAATCAGGCTGGTGACATCGTCATCGCCGGGCATGTGTGCCGGCAACCAGTCGATCAGGGCATCCATTTCGGGAATGCTGTCGGTTTCGGCGGCACGGTACTGCTTGGTCCAGCGCCCCACCTGGCGCTCGAAATAGTTGCCGGAACGACCGAAATCCTCGAGGCCCGTGGCTTTCAGGTCCACCGAATGGATCGCCGCCAGCACCCGGTTCATTNNTCCGGCAGGGCCGGGTCCCAGAAAATCCGGCCGTCGACAAACTCCATAACATAGAACATGGAACCGATGACGGACTCGTCTTCGCACAGATGGTAGACACGGGGTACCGGCACCTCGGTATCGGCCAGGGCCGACAGCACCCGGTACTCCCGGTCCACGGCGTGGGCCGACTTGAGAAGCTGGCCGGGCGGCTTTCGACGCAATACATAGCGCCGGTTCGGCGTGGTCAGGAGGAATGTCGGGTTCGACTGCCCCTCGGAGAATTTTTTCGCACGGATGGGGCCCTCGAAGCCTTCGATGTGCGTGGGCAGATAGGACTCCAGGGCCCGGATGTTCAGCGACTCGGCCATCGGCTTTGCCTCATACGCCCCAGGACCAGAAATCGTTGCCTTCCTTGGCATAGAAACGGGACAGCACCATCTTGTGCACTTCGCTGGCACCGTCCACCAGCCGGGCCTGCCGGGCGTAGCGGTAGATCCATTCCAGAACGGTGTCTTTCGAATAGCCGCGGGCGCCATTGAGCTGGATGGCCGTATCCACCGCCCGGTGCAGGGTGTCGGCCACGTGAATCTTGGCCATGGAGACTTCCTTGCGGGCAAAGTCGCCCTGATCCAGTTTCCAGGCGGCGTTCATGGTCAGCAGGCGACCCACCTGGATATCCATGGCCACCGCGCCCATCATGTTCTGGATGACCTCGTTCTCAGCCAGGGTCTTGCCGAAAGCCCGGCGCCGGGAAATGTACTCCTGGGCGATTTCCATGGAACGCTTGGCCAGGCCCAACCAGCGCATGCAGTGGGTCAACCGCGCCGTGCCCAACCGGATCTGGGTGGCCTTCAGGCCGTCGCCCACATTCATCAGGCGGTCCTCGTCGGCAATTTCCAGGCCATCGAAGCTCAGTTCACAATGACCGCCGTGCTCCTCCGGGCCCATAATCTCGATGCGCCGGTCAATCTTCCAGCCCGGCTGATCCCGGTGAAACATAAACGCGGAAAGGCCCTTGCGGGGATCGTCCGAAGTGCGGGCAATGAGGATAAAATGCGTCGATTCCTCGGCCCCGGTGATAAACCATTTACGGCCGTGGACCACCCACTTGTCGCCCTGCTTTTCGGCGGTGGTCTTCATCATGCCGGCGGGGTCGGAGCCGGCACCGGGGTCCGCCTCGGTCATGACAAAGGCCGAGCGGACCCTGCCGTCAATGATGGGCTGCAGCCACTTGTCCTTCTGGGCGTCGGTGCCGACCTTGTTGAGCAGGATCATGTTGCCGTCGTCCGGGGCGCCGCTATTGAAGCAGACCGGGCCGAAAATGGAGCGATTCATCTCCTCGTAGAGGGCGGCCATGCCGACAATGCCCACTTCCCGTCCGCCCCGGGCGCGCGGCATCTGGAAGGCCCAGAGCCCCTCGGACCGGGCTTTCTCCCGCATCTCATCGAGCACATCCAGGCGGATGTTCTCGTGCTCGTCGTAATTGGCAGAATCGTCCTCCAGCGGCAGGATGTGCTCCTCGACAAAGGCGCGAATCCGCTGACGGTAGTCTTCGATTTCCGGGGAAAGATGAAAGTCCATAAGGTATTCCTGTATATTTCTGAGGTGGATAAATCACCAACAATCGAAAGCGTCCCACCCTATCCCATTTGTGGAGGGATGATCGGCGGGATAGAGAGCGCATACCGGCCTAAATGGTTCTCGCTAGGAATCCACCTCCACTTCCACATAACCGTCGACCACCCGGGTCGGGTAGGTTTTTACCGGAATCTTGGTCAGTTCGCCCTTGGGATGGCCGTCGCGCAGATCGAATCGAACGCCATGGAGCGGACAGGAAATAAAACAGTTGCGGATCCGGCCTCCTTCCAGTTTCGATGCCTGGTGGGTGCACTGGTTTTCGATGGCATAGAATTCGTTGTTGGCATTGCAAACCAGGATATTGTGGCCCCCGACCTCAACCGGTTTGCTGCTGTTTTTCGCCAGTTCCTCGGTGGGGAACAGCCGATGATATTGATCCGCCATAGCAGTCCTCGTTACGGTTCCTGAATTTCCGATGCCGTGCCTGATCGTCGAGGCTCAGGGCCGGGGCGCCTGCTGTCTGGCCCCGCGACCGGCTTTGTGCACCCTTCTCGTCAATGCCCGCCCTTCGATCAGCGGCTGGCCGAAGGGTCATCCGCCCCCGGATCCGGCCTTCACTTTACCTGAAGATAGCAGAAAAGCTTAACCTATCTAAAAAAACAAGACAAGATTGTTTTTTTAGAAGGAAGGCACCGGAGCACTGCACAAAGGGTAACGCCCCGCACCAAGGAAACAATCGTGATTGATTTTTATATAGAACTGGGATAACGTCGACTAATTACAGCCGGCAAGCCACCTGGATCGAATCCGCTGGAACCGGCAAGATTTTCAACCAGGGGGAGCTCCATGACAGAAGCAGTTAATCGGCAGTTTTATCTGCATCAACGGCCCGAGGGCCGCCCCACCAGCGACGACGTCCGGCGACGGGATGTTGCCGTTCCCTCCCCTGGCCAGGGCCAGGTGCTGATTAAGAATCTCTACTTTTCCATCGACCCCGCGATCCGCGGCTGGATGAGGGACGAGCCCAACTATTTGCCGCCCATTGAGTTGGGCGCGCCAATCCGCAGCACCACTGTCGGACGGGTGGTCGAAAGTCGCCACCCCGATTTCGCGGAAGGCGATGAAGTATGGGGCATGAATGCCTGGGAAGACTACAGCGTCGCCGAAGGCGGGACACTGGTAAAGATTCCCGCCGACAACCAATACCCCTTGCAGTACTATCTGGACATTTTTGGCGCCGTGGGCATGACGCCCTATTTCGGCCTTCTCGAAGCCGGCCAGATTAAGAGCGGGCAGACCGTTCTGATGAGTGCCGCCGCCGGCGCAGTGGGCTCCCTCGGCGGCCAGATTGCCAAGATCAAGGGCTGCAAGGTGGTCGGCCTGGCGGGCAGCGATGAGAAATGCCGCTGGATCACCGAAGATCTCGGCTTCGACAAGGCCATCAATTACAAGACCTGTGGTTCCCTGGTGGACGCCATTGCCGAAGCCTGTCCCGAGGGAGTGGACGTTTATTTCGACAACGTCGGCGGCGAGATCCTCGATGCGGCACTGCTCAACCTCAGGGACCACGCCCGCATCGTCTTTTGCGGCGCCATTTCCGGCTATAACGCCAAAGAGCCCGTGCCCGGCCCCTATAACTGGTGGCAGATTCTGGCAAAAAGCGCGGTCGTCCAGGGCTACCTGGTGAGCAATTACTTCGACCGCTTCCCCGAGGGTGTCAAGCAGATGGCCCAGTGGCTCGAGGAAGGCCGCATCCACTTCAGGGAGGAAATCGTCGATGGCTTCGAAAACACGCTGGAAGCTTTCCAGAAGCTATTTGACGGCACCAATGAGGGCAAGATGATTGTCCGTGTCGAGGATGACTCTGCCGCCTGAAAACCGCCGGCAACAATCCCACGTGGGACCGGCGCAGATATAGCCGGTTCCCCACTTGGCGATAATAAATTTTAGGAATCACGAAATGACTGATAAGAAATCGACCCCCCTGACTCGTCGCCAGATCCTGGCCGGGATTGCCGGTACCGCAATGGCGGGCGCCACGGCGGCGGTGGCCGGCACCGGCACCATGACAGCCGCCGGCGAAAAACGTCGCTGGGACCGGGAAGTGGATATTGTCTGCGTGGGTAGCGGCGCCGCCGCCCTGACCGCCGCCGTTACGGCTGTTGACGGCGGTGCCGAGGTTGCCGTTTTCGAAAAGGCCCCGGTCCCGGGCGGCACCACCGCGAAGTCGGGGGCCGTTTTCTGGATTCCCAACCATTTCATCCTTCGCAATGAAGGCATCACCGACGACCGCACCGAGTGCCTCCAATACCTGGCCCGCTACGCCTATCCCGGCCAGTACAGCCCCGACGCGCCCCATATGGGCCTGACCCCAGAGGCCTTTGCCCGGCTGGCGGCGTTCTATGACAATGGCTGGAAAATGACCGACCATATGCGGGAAACCGGCGCCCTGAATGTCCGGGAATTCCAGATGTTCCATCTCGATGTGCCGGCG
The DNA here is from genome assembly GCA_002388905.1 of Cellvibrionales bacterium UBA4495. Lineage (GTDB taxonomy): Bacteria > Pseudomonadota > Gammaproteobacteria > Pseudomonadales > Porticoccaceae > DGNJ01. The sequence goes on along the minus strand of DGNJ01000075.1, from coordinate 117,512 downwards.
ACCGACTACCTGCCCGATGTGCCGGAAAACAAGTTGCCCAAGCGCCGGGCCCTGGCAGTAGCCACCGACAACGGTGACTACGCCCACGGCTTCGGCATGATCGGGCAGATGGAGTCCTGGCTCGGCGAGCGCAACGTCGCCATCGAAACGGATCACCAGGTCACCGACATCCTCGTGGAAGATAACGTGGTTGTCGGGGTTGCCGTGCAGCACAACGGCGGGATCACCAACGTGCGGACCCGCAAGGGCGTGATTTTCGGTACCGGCGGTTACGTTCACAACGTGGAAATGATCCGCGCCTATCAGGACATGTTTATCTACGGCTCCTGCGGCCAGCAATCCGCCACCGGCGACCTGATTCCCATGGCCGGCCGTGTCGGTGCCCGGATGGGCAACCTGTCCGGCGCCTGGCGCAGTCAGGTGGTACTGGAACAGGCCCTGGAAAACCGGGCCGTGGGCGCGCCCATGTTCGTACCCCCCGGCGACGCCATGTTCCTGGTCAACAAATACGGCAGGCGGGTGGTGGACGAGCACCGTAATTACAATGACCGCACCCGCGCCCATTTCGATTTCGATGTTGCCAATGCAGAGTACCCGAACCAGCTGCTGTTTATGATCTACGATGACAGGGTTGCAGAGTCCACCGGCAGCGGCACGGGTCTGCCACCGGTGCACAGTCGCGCCAGCTACGTTGTTTCCGGCCAGACCTTTGGCGATCTCTCCGTCAAGCTTCGCGACCGCCTTGCCGGCCTGGCCGGTAAAACGGGCGATTTCCAGCTGGACAAATCGTTTGCCGACAGTCTGGAGGAAACTTTCAAACGCTTCAACGAGTTCGCCCGCAAGGGCAAGGACCTGGATTTCCAGCGGGGCGACTACCTGTACGACCGGGAGTGGCATCCCCTGTGGACCAAGTTCAACGAAGACAGCGGCCACGAAGTCAACCCCTACCCCAACAGCACAATGTATCCACTGGCAGACAAAGGCCCCTACTACGCGATTATTCTCGCCCCGGGGGCGCTCGACACCAACGGCGGGCCCGTCATCAACGACAGGGCCCAGGTTGTAAGCGCAGACAACAGGCCCATTCCCGGCCTCTACGGGGCCGGGAACTGTATCGCCAGCCCGGCCCGGAATGCCTATTTCGGCCCCGGCGCCACCATCGGTCCGGCCATGACCTTTGGCTATATTGCCGCCCGGCACGCCCTGAAAACGCCGGTCAGGCAGGAGACACGTGGATGAGAGCCCTATCGCGACGCTGGTTTGCAGCAATCACCATTGCAGCGGCTACTGCCGCTTCAGCCGGCGGCAACGCCACTGGGGGGGTCTCCTTCGAGAAGGAAGTGGCACCGCTTCTGAAACGGCGCTGCGCCATTTGTCATATCACCGGCAATGAGCCCGGCCTCGTATCCCTGGTGCCCGGCAGAGCCTATGACGACATCGTCGGCGTTGCCTCCCAACAGAGCGAGCTGCTGCGGATCAAACCGGGGAAGCCCACGGAAAGCTATCTGTACCGCAAAGTGACGGGCACCCACCTGGAAGCCGGTGGCGAAGGGGAACAAATGCCTCTGGGATTGCCGCCGCTTTCCGAGGAACAACTCAACCTGATCCATACCTGGATCGAGGAAGGGGCCAAGAATAATTAACTGCCAATAGAGGAAATGGCGGGTTACGCAATACGCCTGTCGAACATTGAATCACCGCCCTGTCGCCGGCGAAGCCGGCCCCCACACCGCCAAGATCCATAGTGCGGCAGCCGGCCCCACCGACCAATTAGGACCAATGAGGTAAGTGCCGGTCAGGGCTTGGGCGGCGGGGCTTCCGGGTCTTCGGCGAGGTAATAGTTCACCCACTGGTGAAAATACTGGTTGCCATGTTCGTTGCGGCCAAATACCACGTTCTGGTGAGCGCCGGATTCAAGCCCTTTCTGGACCGCCAGCCCCACGTCGTAGTCCTCTTCCTGAACAACGGTCTTGAGCCAGTCCATGAATTTCTCGAGTTCCGCCCTCGCGTTGTCGTCGGCGGGGGTCTTGCGGTCCAGATAATACAGGATCGTCCGGTTCTCCCCCGGCGTCGGCCCGGGGATTAGCTGGGCGATCTGGGTGAGTTCCGGGGCGACAAAGATGGAGACATTGGGGAAGATGGTCCGGATAAAATCGTAACCGTCATTCTCGTACTTCCACCAGTCTTCCGGCGGCACCTCCCGCAGCTTGGCAATGGTCTTTTGCGGGAAACCGATCATCGTGTGAGGACCGTGGAACCGGAAATCCATGATATTCGAGTAGGTTCGCGGATGGATTGTCTCCGGGTGCGCCGCGGCAAAATGATAGCCCTCCAGATAGCCGTCGTAAGCGACTTTCCAGTTGGCGCCGTAGATTTCCCGCTGGCCGCAGTAATACCAATCCTCAAAACCGAGATCCTCGATATCCTCGATCATCCCACCCAGGAAGGCTTCAAAGTCGACCTCCAGGCCGGGAGTCAGGACAGTGAAAATCAATCCGCCCCGCTCATACGTCGGCAGTTGGGTCAAACCCAGGCAGGACTTGTCCACTTCGCCGAATTTATGGGCATCGGCCACGCCCCGCAGGCTACCGTCGCCGGCGAAACTCCAGCCGTGGTAGGGACAGGTAAAGACACCCTTGTTGCCGCTTTTTTCCTCGGTCAACATCATGCCCCGGTGGGAGCAGACATTGAGCATGGCCCGGACGCTGCCGTCCCGCTGCCGGGTAATCAACAGCGGCTTGTCGAACATCGTCAATGTCTTGAAATCCCCGGGCTCGGGAATCTCGTTGGTCAGTCCCACCGTCAGCGGCAGCCGTTTGAAAATCAGGTCCATCTCCTGCTGCCAGATGTCGGCATCGGTGTATGCAGCCGAGGGAACGGTTAAGGTATCCTCGGCCTGGTCTGTTGTGCCGTTTTCCACGTGATCGAGCATGCGCCCGACCATCTCGTTATGCTGCTGCTTGATATCCATGTAACCCTCGCTTCGCCGGCAGGATCCGACGCTGCCAATCTATCAGTGTTCTGGGGGAACAACGGTTCCCACCGATGAAACCTCGTATTTCCGGGCATCCATCGACAGGACTTCCATATTCTTCGTGGCCTCGAGGAACTCCCGTATATGGTCGGACTGCAGGTGAGCGTCGAGATCTTCGTCGCTTTCCCATTGCTCACAAATCCAGATAATGTTGTCTTCGCAGATGTCACGGGAAAACGAATACAGGTGACATCCTTTCTCTTCACGGGTCAGCGCTACGCCGGGTACCGCAGCCTTGACGTAGTCCTCCACGTGATCGGGATTGATTTCCAGTCGGGCGATTATGGCAAGCATGGTTATATCCTCTTTAGTCAGCTTCCTGTCAATTTGATTATAGAAAAAACCCGGCACCTGCAAACCTGCCGGAAAAGGCAGGTTTCCTACCCCTGTATGGACCAACCGGCCCGGGCCAGAACGTCTTTGGAGGCTGACGCACAGCGTTGTGCCGCTTCCTCCGCGTCCAGTCGATCAAGTTCATCGGCAAATATTTCCGGGCCGATACTGGTGACGCCACCCTTATCCCGAAGGATTTCCAGTATTTCCACCACTGCCAATTCGCCTTTTCCGGGCAACCGCCTGAAACGCATGCAATCTTCGAACAGGTCGGCCCCCCGTGTTGCCGAAGTCGCGTCCGCCAATTGTACAGTGGCGATACTGCCGGGCGGCATTTCCCGCAACAGGGACATATCGGGATTGCCCCGGGAAAAATGCCAGATATCCAGAAGCACACCGGCATTGTTTGCCCCGGATTCGCGCACGATTGTCCAGGCAGTGGCAAGATCGGGGATACCCCACATGGGAATGCTTTCCAGGTCGACACGCAGGCCGGCGCCGGCTGCCCGAAGACAGAACTCGCCAAAGCTGTCAATCATCGCCGAAACGGGCACTTTCCCGGGCGCGAATGCCGCCGTGGCACAGATGGCTTTTAACTCCAGTTCCCCGCAAATTTTCAGGCATTCGTCCACGGAGACATCGAAGACGGCCCTGGCGGCCTCCGGCAACTGGTGGTCGTAGCGAAGCGGCGCCCAGGCGCCGAAGCCGTCGAAGTGGCCAAGGGCAATCCCTTCGTTTCGTGTAAGGTCGAGAATTTTCCCGGGCGAATAACCCCGCTCACGCAATTCCCGGTATGTCAAAGGCCCTATGGGCAGGGCATCGAAGCCGGCCGAGGAGGCGGCGCGTACCTGGTCCTCGAAGGCGTGCGTTTTGACGCAGGCGGGCCACAATGTGAATTCCAGGGACTTCACGGGCGTTCCGCCGCCTCCCGAAGGCCACTGAACATTAGCTGATAGGCGGCGAGCAGAAACTCGCGGCCCTCATCTTCCCATCCTTCCTCGGTGGTAAACTCCCCGTGATAGACGAGACGGCAGCTTTTTTCGCCCGTGGGAATCAATCGTCCCTTGGCGTTATATTCACGCAATCCGGCAGGCCGGTCACAAACGATTGACAGCCTTAGGGTGTAGGTATCCGGGTCCAGGTAATCCAGCTGCTCGCTGACTGGTGCCGGCATCCCCTTATTGTGGATGTGACGAATCATGCCGATACCACTACCCTCGATATCGACGCGCTCGATATCCACGGGGCCTCCCTTGGGCCACCAGGCCTCGATATCGCCGAAGTTTTCCAGAAAGGACCAGACCCGCCCAGCGGGTGCGTCGATATCATATTCCAAGTCCAGCGTTTGCACTGCTGCCTCCTCACGTGGCTTTATCAGGTCTTTTGTTCGTCGGGGCGGGAGCCCACCAACGCGGAATGCCCTATTCCCATCCGTCTGGCCGCGCTCCGGCTCCGGCTCCTGTTAAAAAAAAGGCAGCCCATATTGGGCTGCCGGAGCTTCACGAGGATAGACAGAATGCCTCAATCAGCGAGGGGAGAAACAGCAATTCAAGGTCGGTTAAAGGACCGACAAATCGGCTGGAAAACACGGCCACAGATCCACCCTTTTTACGACCCGCCCTTTTTACACTGTCTTATGGCGAACCACTGTCGCCGCCTTCCGTCATTGGCCAGTCCCCGGTCGTCCCGACCGACGAACCAATGCCTGAGAACAAAACATTGGCGGAAGTCTAGCTGCCGTCGCTAAAAAAGTCAAACACGTTTGCTTTTAATGTGCCGTTTCGATAAGCTCTGGACTTCCAAGATGCGGTATTTGCACCACCACAATAACCGAAGGGGTAAGGTTTTATGGCCGGAGACACAACCAACCGCCAGCTCTATTTGCAACAGCGACCGGAAGGGATCCCCACTACTGAAGATATCCGCCTCCGCGAAGTCCCGCTCAAGGACCCCGGCGAAGGTGAAGTGCAACTCAGGAATCTGTACCTGTCACTGGATCCCGCCCAGCGCGACTGGATGAGCGACAATCTCAGTTATATGCCTCCCATCGCCATCGGCGAGTGTATCCGTAGCACGTCTCTCGGGCGGGTAGTCGCGAGCCGACATCCGGATTTTGAGGAGGGAGACTACGCGGTGGGCCTCGCCTGCAACGGCTGGGAAGAATACAGCACAGCGCCCGGCGAAATGCTCGCCAAAGTCGAGAAGGATGGTCGCCACCCCCTCCGCTATCACCTGAGTATTTTCAGTGGGGCCATGGGCATGACGCCCTATTTCGGCATGCTCGAACTGGGCCAGCCCAAACCCGGGGAAACCGTCCTGATGAGCGCCGCCGCCGGCGCCGTCGGTTCCGTAGCCGGCCAGATCGCCAAGATCAAGGGCTGCCGGGTCGTGGGTCTGACAGGCAGTGACGAAAAGTGCCAGTGGCTCATTAACGAACTCGGCTTTGACGACGCCATCAACTACAAGCGCTGTGACAACCTGGCGGACGCTATCGCAGAGGCCTGCCCCGAGCGTGTGGATATCTATTTCGACAATGTCGGCGGCAAAATGCTGGATGCCGCGCTCCTTAACCTGAATGATTTTGCCCGCGTGGTTTTCTGCGGCGCCATCTCCACATACAACGAGACCGGCCCCAAGCCGGGCCCCTATAATTACTGGCAGATCCTTGCCCGGAGCGCAAAAGTACTGGGCCTGCTCACCACGAACTATGTGGATCGCTTCCCGGAGGCGCTCCGGGACCTCAGCCAATGGGTGGACGACGGCAAACTCAAATTTGCCGAAGACATTGTCGATGGCCTGGGAAATACCGTCGAGGCCTATTCCCGGCTTTTCACCGGCGGCAATAAGGGTAAGTTGCTGGTGCGGCTTTCGGACGAGGCCGACTGATAAGTACATGAAATCCCTGCCCCTGGGGCGGCCGCGTACTGCCCCATCCCTTCTCAGCTTAATGCTTGCCAATAAAAAACAGTCTGTTTTGATTTATATCAGGTCGGCGCCGCCGCTTCCCCGATAGGATATCCCGGTATACACCACAATCCCATCGAGCGAGGCTTTGTTATGACCAGCCTGAACAAGCTGTCCCCTTCTTCCGCCATCAGCTACCAGGAACTGCTGGACCAGGAAGACGTGCCGGTACCGGCCCACCTGCGGGAGACGCGCAGCCCCGACCTGGGCAATATGCGCCTGGATGTCGATAACTATATTTCCCCCGAATTCCACCGGCAGGAGGTGGAACACGTGTGGAAGCGCACCTGGCAGTTGGCCTGCCGGGAGGAAGACATTCCCAATGTGGGCGATCACCTCGCCTATGATGTAGCCGACCTGTCGCTCATCGTCGTTAGAGCGGCAGAGCATGAAATCAAGGCCTATTTCAACTCCTGTCTCCATCGCGGCCGCCGCCTGGTCACTGAGCCGGGCTGCAAAAGCACATTCCGGTGCCCCTACCATGCCTGGACCTGGAACCTGGATGGCAACATCAAATTTGTGCCCTGCAAGACGGATTTCGACTATGCCGGAGACGATGCGTTCAAACTGCCGGAGGCGAAAGTAGGCCGCTGGCAGGGTTTCGTCTTCGTCAATCCCGACCCCAAGGCCGGACCCCTTATGGACTTTCTCCAGGTTCTGCCGGAACACTTCAAGGACTACGACCTGGATCACTGTTACAAGGCCCTGCACATCCAGAAAAATATCGACTGTAACTGGAAGGCAGCGCTCGAGGCCTTTATGGAGTCCTACCACGTTATCGCCACCCATCCCCAACTGCTCACTTTCATGGGGGACGCCAACGCCCAGTACGATATTCTCAGCGACCACATCAGCCGATCCATTACAGTCAATGCGGTCAACAGCCCTCATATCGAACCGCCACCGGCCCAGCAGGTCATGGAGGATACGTTGCGGGAGAGCGGCCGTGTCTTTAACGAGGGTGAACTGCAAGTGCCGGAAGGCATGTCGGCCCGCAAATTCCTGGCGCAGATGAACCGCGAAATTTTCAGTCGCGAACACGGCCGGGATTACAGCCGCGCCACGGACAGCGAATTACTGGACGCGATCCTTTACTGGGTTTTCCCCAATATCGAGATATGGGCCGGCTACCTGGCCAATATCGTCTACCGCGCGCGGCCGCTGGGCAACGATCCGGACCGCTGTATCTTCGAGATTATGGTCCTGCAGCGCGTGCCTGAAGGCCAGGATATACCCGCCGGTGTTCCCATCCACTATCTGGCAGACGACGAGCGCTTTTCCGACGCCGAAGAACTGGGTATTTTGGGTAAGGTGTTCGATCAGGACCTGGACAACCTGCCCCATGTCCAGCAAGGCATGAAGACCGCCGCCCAGAACGGCGCCGGCGGCCTCATTCTCGGCGATTACCAGGAGTCGCGAATCAAGCAGCTGCATCGAATGCTCGAACACTATATCGGGGAGGGTCGGAACGCTGCCGGGAGCCTATAGTTCGCTACCGGACGCCGCCCTGCTAGCCGACCGCTTGACCCGTCATTTCCAGCGAATCAGTGGCCTGCCAGACGGGGGTCGGGTAGATAAAATGGCCAAAGCCCTTTCTCTCGAAAGGCCGCCAATTACCCAGGGGCTGGGCGAGACGATCTGCGAGCAGGTACCAGACCACGGGGTTAACCGTCATCCCGGTGTGGCTCCCGTAGATCTCGATATTTTCCGTCTCGGCATGCCCGTCGGCCTGGAGGGATACCTTCCAGTTGATGATGCCGTCATAACGGCTGTATACAGACGTTGTGGGCACAGGCGGTGCCGCGGCCCATTCGGCATCGTCATCGTCCCCCCGGTGGGGACTAATAGCCCGATAAAGCTTGGTCGCGTGGGAAGCTGCGGAGCGGCCCTCGCCGAAGGGACTGCCCAGGGTAATAACCTGTCGTACTTCATGGGACCACAACTTGGCGATCTCCCGGGCATAGACGCCGCCCAGGCTGTGACCGACAAGGGAAACCGGCTGCCCGGTGGCATTGAAAAGGCTATTGACCCGGTCGATGAGTATCTCCGGATCGAGCAGGCCATGGCCCAGGTTTCGCCCGAGGTTCCAGCCAGTTGCCTTGTAACCCAGCGCCTCCAGGTAGTCGATCAGCGGTTGGTTGCCGCTGTCGTCACCCACAAAACCGGGGATGATCATTACCGGATGGCCGTCCCCCTGCGGCATTCGCCTCAACCAGTAAAGCTGCCCGCACAGGCTGGCTCTTTCCGCCAGGGCCCGGGGCGCCTCACTCAATGTCAGCAACAGGCTCGGCGGTTTCAGGGTTTCGGGTTCATACACGGCAATTTCCCCTCGCAGGATTGTTAACGGGCCTTTAACCAGGATACCAGCCCGATTTGTTTGCAGCGAAGGGAATAATCTCTCGCTACGTCAACTTGCGCCGGTTGTTTTGGCATCGCTGGAATCCGAATCCACTTTGTGACCGGTTTTGCCGAGAAGGTGTGTTTCCAGTTCTTCCAGGGCCTCGCCGGTATAGACAGCCAGGCGTTGCATTCGCGGCAGCGTATCCCGGCAGGCGGCGAAACCGAACGAAAGATTGCCCGCATAACTGTAACAGGTGATGTTGAGTGCCTGGCCATGCATAACGGCCGACACCGGATACATGGCCTCCAGCCGTGCGCCCCGGAAATAAAGCGGTTCCGGTGGTCCCGGCACGTTGGAAATGGTGAGATTGAACACCGACCGGGTCCTGCCCTCGAGACCAGCCATGGTCTGCAGGGTTTGGGGAGTGAACATGACCATGGTAAAACTTTCGATGGAGTCTCGCGACATGCCTTCCATCATGCTCTTGGCACGGGCAGTGGAACTCTTGATAACCTGGAGCCGGCGAACCGGATCGGCTATGTTGGTGCCCAGATCGGCGACGATAAAACTGACCGCCGTGCCGGCGCCCTGATCGTCCTGGGTGCGGAGAGAGACCGGAATGCCCGCAGTCAGGGACCGACCGGGCAGGGCGCAGAGTTCCTTGAGGAAACGCCGGAGTGCGCCACTGCACAGGGCAAGGACCACATCATTGATCGTACACTCGCCGGCTTTCGACAAACGCTTTATGCGATCGAACTCGTAGAGCTGGGTGGCAAAGCGCCGCTGGCCGGTGATGCGGTGGTTGAGAATGGATCTCGGTGTCTGGAAAGGCAGGGTCAGGGGGTCGTCGGGATCCATTGCCGCCCGCACCACCTTGACCATGCGTTTTGCCACCGGACCAAGGGAGCTCATTGTCCGGAAAGTACTGTCGCCCATCTTCCGCAATGCCTTGACCACCATGGGCCCCTGTTTCTGTACCGGAATAGCCGCACTCCACAGCGCCTTGGTATTCACGTCTTCAGGGTTCGATGACATCGATCGCTGCAGCATGCGTATACCGGCAATACCATCCACAAGGGCATGATGCATCTTGAAATAGATGGCAAAACGGTCACCCTCCAGGCCCTCGATAATGTGGTATTCCCACAGGGGACGGTTGAAATCCATGGGATTACTGTGAAGCCTGGAAATAAGGACACCCAGTTCACGCTCGCCGCCGGGATGGGGAAGCGCCAGGTGGCGGACGTGGTACTCCATATCCAGATCGAAGTCCTGTACCCACATGGGCACCAGGTTCGGTTTGGAGGGATAGGCCAGGCGGCGGTTGAATGGGTCGACAAACTCGGTGGAGTCACGAAGACCCGCAACCATATCCTTGAGAAAATCCGGGGAGGCATCCGGCGGCAGCGAATAGATCAACAGGGTAGCCACATGCATGGGACGGTCCCGGCTTTCCATATGCAGCCATGACGCCTCGTTGACCTCGAATAACTGTCGTGCCATACCCTAACTCCGTTGCGGCTCCGGGCCGCTTTCAAAATCACCGAACAACTTTGTACCCGTGGCGGGCCCTGTTTTTTTCACTATAGCCCAATTTTCACGGGGTCATAGCTATCCCCTGCGCGGGTTGTTATCCCCGTCCCCTAAGAAGCCAGTCCGGCATCTGCGATATCGGGAATACCGCGATAAGCCGTGGGGTTACTGGAAAACCATTCATCGGCAACCGGCTGGGTTCGACACCAGTCACAGACCATTTTCCGGTAGGCGATTTTCCAACGCCCGTTACGGCGCTCAAAACGGTCCAGGTACCGACCCGCCAGTATCAGCTCCGTGCCGCCTTCCGGCCACGAAATATCCTCGGGTATGCCAGACTTTTTTGCCGTCTCGACTTCTTCGAAGCGGTGATAGGCATTGAAATAAGTCTCGCCCCGGGCGGTATCCCCCGCAATATCAATCAGGCTATTAAGTATGCAGTGCTGGGTGATGGCAAAGACCGGCAGAACCTCCAGTGTCCAGGCTACCCAGTCCTGGGCGGGCCCGACAAAAAGCCCCTCGCCCCGGTCCTCCACGGCATCGTCGTGATAGATCGACCGGAGTGTCGCTTCATCCCGGCGATCCAGGCCCCGGCAATAAAGGGCGAGGAGATCCGCTATTTCGGCGCGGTCGAGAACAGTCTGGATATCCATAGAACATGCGCTCCCGGTATTTTTTAGTTTAGAATTTTTGAGACAAGAAACCGGTAAAGTCAGCAGAGGCCGCTACCCGGCGCCTACTGACCCACCGCCTCGGCCGGCTTGAACTGGCAATAATCCTCTTTTTCCGCGAGATCGAAGACAAAAAGGAACTTCGCAAGCCCGCCAAGAAAACTCATCACGGTACCGAGTTCCAGTATCTGGGCGTCGTCAAAATGCTTATGCAATTCCCGGTAGAGGTCCGGCTCCAGGTGGCCCTGGGGATTGGTCAGGAGCATCTCGTCCGCCAGCGCCAGCACGGCCCGTTCAGCATCGGTGAATACCGAGCGGTCGCCTTCGATGGCTTCCAGCTGGTCGACGGTAAATCCGGCTTCCTTCGCCCCTTCCGTATTGCCCAGATTGCAACTGCGGCAGCCATGGCCAAGGCTCATGCGCAGTCGCGCCAGCTGTTTGTAGCGCTCCGGTACCCGGCCCTGGTAGAAGATCTTTTCGTAGAAATCCTTCATGGTGAAATCCAGCAGTTCCGGCGCCGCCGCGGCTGCCTCGATATAAGCGGCCTGGCCGGTGAGCTTGTGCAGCCAGTCCCACTGCTCCTGAAGTTCGGGACTCAGTTCATCCCGGCTGTAACGGTGAAGCGTGTCGGTCATACAACCTCCCTTCGGTCTATGAAGAAAGGGCGTTCCTGCTTGCGCGGGAACGCCCTTCCAGGTGTGTCAGGCGAATACTGAACTTGGTGTTTTACGGGTTTTCATAAGCCCCTCAATATCGCATGGTCAGTTGCAGGGCCCAGGTTTTGGGATATGCCACATGGCCTACCTGGTCCGCCGGCACACCCACCGGCGTGCCCGCCAGTGGCGTGCTGGGACCATCAACCATGGAGTTGACGATAAACTCGTCGGTCAGGTTTTTGCCGATTAACGCCAGCTCCCAGCGATTGCCCGGGCCCATCAGCCGGACATTGGCATCCACCTTCGTGTAACTGTCGACCTCGGCAAAGGGATTGGCGAAGCCCGACGGGTTATAGTCGTCGGAATACTGGGTCTGGACAGTGAAACCCAGGGCCATGCCATTGTCGAAGTCGGTTACGTAGTCGATGGCGAGTGCCGCGGTCCACTCGGGGGAGACGGCAGTGGGTTCGCCACTGATGTCCTGGCCGGCCGCAGCGGTGCCCGGGATGGTGGTGTTACAGCCCTGGGCTGCGGACTGACCGGCCCAGCAGGGCGCGATAAAGTCCTCATACTCCGCTTCATTGTAGTTAAGCGCGCCACGCAGGGTCAGGCCCGGGACAGCACGGGGGGCGAAGTCCGCCTCCAGTTCAAAACCCTTGGTTTCGGCGCTGCCCGCGTTGAAGGTGGAAAACCCAAAGATGGTGGAGTTGAAGAAATCCACCTGGAAGTCCTCGACTTCATAGGTATAGACCGTGGCATTGAGGCGCAACTGGTTATCCATCAGGGTCGATTTGATCCCGGCCTCGAAGCCTTCCGAGGTTTCCTCGTCAAAGACGAAATCATCAATGGTGCCGAACTGGCTGTAGATACCGCTAATGGAAAAGCCCCCCGATTTATAGGCCGTCTTGTAGGCCGCGTAGAGCATCACGTTCTCGGTTACGTCCCAGTTGATGGTTAACTCCGGCGACCAGGCCTCGAAGGTCTGGTCCTCGGCGGCGGTTTCATTGGGCCGCCATACGGCCACGAAAGCCGGGTGTACGTAGGGGTGGACAAACTCCGAATCCTTGGTTTCGTAGGTATAACGGGCACCGGCGGTAACCTCAACTGTGGGCGTCACGTTCCAGATACCCTGGAAAAACGGCGAAATGGTTTCGCCGTCGGTGTTGGCCTCCTTGGCCATGGCGTTGTAACGGTGCTGCGCGGGTGCCGCCGTATTCTCAACACCGAAGCCCTGGATAAACTGCTCGAAATCCCGATCCGTTTTCTGGTACAGGGCGCCGACCATAAAATTGAAGGGACCGTTAAAACTGCTCAGCAGGCGGATCTCCTCGGAAAACGCGTCCCAGGTGGAATCCTCGGTGGCCCAGGTACCGGCATTGAAAATGTCGGACTGGAAATCGCAGTCACAAATGAAAGTGTTCTCGTTGTACTGGAAGTTGGTCACCGAGGTCAGGGTGAAGTACTCGAACTCGTAATCGATGGTACCCGTTACCTGCCAGGACTCGTATTCGTTGCCGAGACTGCCGTCACTGTTGGCATGGGGCACGAATTGGGCGATTTCCGCCGGGTAGTCGTTCTGGTAGGTGTCGAAATCCTCGTCGCAGGGCACGCCGGGGTTGAGCGCGCTGGTGCCGCCGGGGCAGTTATAAGCCACGTAGTTCCAGGACGGGTTTTCGTTTTCGCTGACCGTGCCCGAAATCTTCAACTCCATGGCCAGCCGATCCGTGGGATCGTAAGTGAGGGTAAACCGGCCCAACACTTCCTCCGTGCCCGGCAGGTCTTCCTCGCCGGCTGGCGCTGTGTGCGGAGTGGTTATCCCGGTTGCAATATCGGTGGTGTTGTAGGGAACCGCCGTGGCCTTGTTTTCAAAAAGGCCGCCTTCCATATTGGTGTAACGCAGAGCCAGGCGGGCGCCGACGGTGTCGGTCACGGGGCCGGACAGAATGCCTTCGAGCACGGTCTGGTCTGCCTCGAACTCATAGGACGCCCGGCCGGTGGCCTCGAATTCCTCGGTGGGATTGGCGGTGGCAAGGGATACCACACCGGCGGTGGCGTTCTTGCCGAAGAACAGGGCCTGGGGACCCTTGAGCAGTTCAACCCGCTCCAGGTCCAGCATGCCCTCGTTAATGATTCGTCCCTGGCCGTAGTAGACGTCGTCCACCACCACGGCCACCGACTGCTCGATGCCGATGCTGGTGGAGGTGGAGCCGATGCCGCGCATGGTCAACTGGGCGCCGGAACCATTGGATGTCCGGCCGACATTGAATTCGGGCGACATACCGGCGACATCCTCGAGACTGTTCAGGTCGAAATTACGGATTGTCTGCTGGGAAATGGCGCGGACCGAAACCGGCGTGTCCTGGACGGTTTCCGTCCTTTTACGGGCGGTCACGACGATCTCTTCAAGGCCACCAACCTGCTGCGCCACCACAGGCACAGTAAATGACAGACCACAGGCCAGTCCCCCGATAATAGGCAGGCTTAACAGTTTCTTGCTCATTGTTCCCCTCTCGCGTTCGTTACAAGCAAACCAGAGATGGTTCCCTCAGAGGCCGGCCGGGATGGCCTGACCATAAAAAACCAACTCGAATGTTTCTTTATAGCACGACTTGGCCGCCCCATCAACACCGGTCAGTTAATTAACGAAAAAATGATAAATAATTGCGGCCGATCCATATATTTACTAAAACCATGCACCTTTAGATTTATAGTAGGTTCCTTTTTTGAACCCATTCCTGCGGGCCCGGTGATTAGGATTGACTCATCCCTCGCTCTTGCCAGATACTCATCCCTAGCCCGGGGAGATAATTTCCGGTACAGCGTAAGTTCCAATCAACAGAAATGGCGGCGAAAAAAACACCGCCAGAGATCAAGTCCAACAAAAAACAGACACAACCCTTCCAAGTGTAAAGGCAAGTCATTCAATGAAACAAAATTGGAGATCGTCATCATGACATCCAAAGGCAATATCGAAGACCGTCTTGCCGTTCGCGAACTTCTCGAACAATACGCCGACGGTGTCTGTCAGCGCGACCCGGACATCTGGGGCGATACCTGGGCAGAGGACAGCGAATGGAATATGCCCCACATTCCGGGCATGGAGAAAACCGTCGGCCGGGAAAATATCGTCAAAGGCTGGCTGGAAGCCATGAAACTGTTTCCCTTCGTGCACATGGTGGCAACACCGGGACGATTGCGCTTCGAAGGAGACACCTGCTACGCGCGCACCTACACATCAGAGGTGGCCGAGATGCAGGACGGCGAAGTGATCCGGCCCCGCGGCCAGTACGACGATATTATCGTCAAGGAAAGAGGTGAATGGCGTTTCAAGCAGCGATCATTCAAGGTGCTGCACGGGGAATAATCTGAACCGCCGCCAGGGGTCGCCCGCCATATGGCCCCTGGCTTCGTCCCTATTCGGGCGCAAAAAGCCTGTCGATACGGTTGATTTCCGCTTCCGATAATTGCACCTGTCCCGCCTTTAAGTTGCTCTGCAACTGGGCCTTATCCTTGGCGCCGGGAATAATGGCGTCGATCCCGTTTCGGGAAAGGCACCAGGCCAGGGCGATATGGCCGACCTCGGCGCCGTGGGCCCTGGCGATGGGGCGCAACTGCTCGACTTTTTCCAGGTTTCGCTGAAAAGCCTCGCCCTGGAACAGCGGGTTATCGGCCCGGTGATCGGCAAACCGGGTTTCCGGGCGGTATTTACCCGCCAGCAGGCCACTGGCCAGGGGAAAATAGGGTACGAACGTTATACCTTCTCTCGCCGCGTACGACAGGACATCCTTTTCCGCATCGCGCACCAGCAGGCTGTACTGATTCTGGACGGCATCCACACCCCCGTTCCGGTTGGCCTCCTCCAGTTGTGCCAGGGAGAAATTGGAAACACCGATGGCGCGGATCTTTCCCTCTGCTTTCAGTTCCTGGAGCGCAGCCACCGCCTGGTCCTTGGGTGTATTCTCGTCGGGCTGGTGAATATAAAACAGGTCGATATAGTCGGTCTGCAAGCGGCGCAGGCAGGCGTCGACGCATTCACGCAAAAAATCCGGCGAGTTGTCGAACACGACGCCGTCGTCGGTAAAGCGGTAAGCATCCTTGGTGGCCAATACCACCTGATTGCGGACCCCCATTTCCCGGATCACTTCGCCCACCAGCACCTCCGACCGCTCGGGGCCGTAAATAAAAGCGGTGTCGATAAAATCCACCCCCGCTTCGATGGCGGCGCGCATTACTGCCTTGCCGGCGCTCTCGTCCAGGGGTCCGTAGATATTGTGACCGCCGACGGCGTTAGCGCCAAAGCCGATGGGATTGACCCACAGGCCGGATTTACCAATCTGTCGTTTCTCCATGACGGCTCCTCATTTTAATTCGCCCGCCGAGACGCGCCGGCCATGGCCTGCCGATCCTCCAGGATCAGGTCGGCGGCCCGCCAGCCGAGGGCCATGGCCGGGGCATTGGTGTTACCGGAAATAAGACCCGGCATTACCGAGCAGTCCGCCACGCGCAGCCCGTGCACGCCGTTGACCCGCAGGCGCGGGTCCAATACCGCCGTTTCGTCACCGCCCATCCGGCAGGTACCTGTGCCGTGCAATCCGCTGGTGGAAAGTTTCTGGAAGGCCGCCAGAATGTCGTCATCGGACTGACAGTGTTCACCCGGCAACAGCTCCCGGACAATATGCTGACGCAACGCCGGCTGGTCGGCATAACGCCGGATATAGCGCACCGTCGCCACTGCCATGCGTCGATCCGCTTCCGTCGCCAGCCAGTTGGGAACAATTGCCGCCGGCACCGACGGGTCGGGAGAGGTGATCCGGAGAGATCCCTCACTGGTGAGCTGCAAAAGCTGGCCATAGATCGAAAGACCCGGTTCCCGGTCGATGTCGGCCAGTGGCACGGGGTGGTTGTCGTCGCTCAGGGCAAAGGTATAGCCCGCCAGGTAAAGCTGCAGGTCCGGCGGCCCTTCTCCTGCACCGACGCGGGCAAAGGCTCCCACCTCGAATGGCCCATTGGCCATCGCCCCACGGCCAAAAAACTGGTATTGAAGAACACTTTTCACCAGCCCGGCTCCCATGAAATGACGGTGGCTGCCAATATTGCCCCGAATGCGGAACGGCATGGCAAAAGACAGGTGTTCGCGCATACGCTGTCCCACGTCGGGGCTGTGGCAGATCACCGGCACACCGGCGGCGTCGAGCACGTCCCGGGGACCGATCCCGGACAACTGGAGCAGGCGGGGACTCTCGAGGGTTCCGCCGGAGACGACTATTTCGCCCCGGCACCGGAACGTTGTCCGCCCGTTGGAGGTGCTGACTTCCACACCGCTGGCCCGATCTCCATCGAACAGGATTCGCCGGGCCGTGGCACCGGTCACGATATCCAGGTTGGACCGGCGCCGGGCCGGATCGAGAAAAGCCCGGGCGCCGCTGACCCGCCGCCCCTTGAGAATATTATGGCTGTAATAGCCGACGCGACCGCCGTGCTCGTCATTGAGGTCCCCCACCCGTTTCAACCCCAGGCTCTCTCCGGCGGCGAGCATGTCGTCGCACAGGGGGTAGGTGAACTGTCCGCCGGCGGCAATGTGAACCGGGCCGCCCACGCCACGATTGTCTCCCTGGCCCAGCTCATGGTCCTCGATGGACTTGAGGGCTGCGTTCATGCTGTTCCAGTTCCAGCCCGAACAGCCGTGCTCCCGTTCCCAGGCATCGTAATCTGCCGATTGTCCCCGGGACCAGATCATGCCGTTAATGGCAGAGGAACCGCCCAACCCCTTGCCGCGGATCCAGACCTCAGGGACTGCCCCGGAGGTCCGCTCCCGCTTCATCTGGTAAGCCCAGGTGTAATCCGGTTTGTTCACCAGCCTGGCGATGCCCTTGGGCATTTTGACCAGGGGACTCTCGTTCCTGCCGCCCGCCTCGAGAAGCAGTACCCGGTTGCGGGAATCTTCCGACAGCCGGTTGGCCAGTACGCAGCCGGCGGAACCGGCGCCGATAATGATGTAATTGTATTCGGTGGTCACGGGTTTGGCGGTACGTCAGGAAAGGGGCAGGAGTGGCTTGCCGCTGAAGCGGGTTATCTTCCAGCCGTCGCCGGTGCGCCGGTACTCCAGATGGTATTGCAGGTAGAAAAGCACATCATCGCCTTCCTTGGAGCGACCCATGCCAATCACATGTGTGCGGCAGGAGGCGCGGTCGCCCTGCAGTCCGTCGATATGGAAATTGGTGGCGTAATGGGCATGGTGGCTCATACCGGCAAAGACACCCTCGAAGAACTGCCGCAATTCCTTTTCGCCTTCGAAGCGGCCGTAATCGATGCCGGTCATGTCGAACACGGCATCTTCGGTGAACGACGCCAGGACGGCGTCGACGCTGGACAAATCATCCACGGCAACCAGGTAAGCGGTAATGCGTTCCTGGAGGGCGCGTTTGTCTTCGAGAGCTTGCAATCGCTGTTCTACAGAGGACATTGAGAGACTCCTGGATTAGTAGGGATAACACTTTCCGGCTCGATACTAGTGGGCCGTGCGCAAAATAAGGTAACAGATCACTTCGCCAGATAACGCGTCTCTGCGTTGAGAAAGTTTGACATAGCGCCACTATGCCTGCACATTCTCGCCTCGCCTAAAGCGCCTACTTTTGGTGATCCGCATTATCTGGCTGTGCTTCTTAGTCACCTTATTTCACGCATGGCCCACTAGCGCCGGCTAAAAGTCACATATCGGATTCGAATTCTTCGACGGTAAAGGTGCACCGCCTCTCGGGATCGAACAGCCGGGCTTCGTCCTCGGCAATCTCCCGCGCTGCTTCCGGTTGGGTAACCGCCTCCATGGCGGCCTCGAATGCAGCCTGGTCGGGAAACCAGATTTCCATGAGCACATCGTATTCGGCATCCTTTATATTTCCCGAGGCGGGATCCGCAATCGGGTGAAGATAGCGCCGTACATACCGGCTGGCATGACCGCGGAGATACTTCTCGCCAATAACCCGGTGGCTGGCCTCGTAGTAGTCGATAAACTCTCGAAGTGTCATGCCGGCTTTTCGCTTAAGCAGCGTTATCATCTTGATCATGAAGTTTTATCTCCTGCCGGTTTGGCGGCCATGAAATTATTCCTGGCCGAGGCCGATATCGCCCTCGGTATGGATACCGGCCAGTTCCCGGTAGACAATACGCCATCCCGCCGGCGTACGCCGAAGCTCGTCCCGGTACTCTCCCCAGACTGTGAGGATTTGTCCCTCATAGTCGCCGATACCCACATGAATGGCCTGGAGATAACACCTGGCTTGCGCTTCGGACCCATTTACCTGGACGTCCACGTTACCCAACAGGTGCTGGGTGGGGCCGCATTGACCGAGCACCGATTTCACCAGTTCGACAATTTCTCCCAGGCCGTTACACAGGCCTATCCCCTGGTAATTGGCCGTTGCATCCGGTGCAAACACTTCGGCGAGCTCGGACCAGTTTCGGCTATCCAGGGCGGTGGCATAGCGGTTCAGGACCTTTTCAATCTTGGCTTCCTCGAGAAGGGTAACCACTGTCATTTCACTCATGTTTACTGCTCTCATCCAGGTTGTTATCGGTGGGGGCACCGACTGGCACCACCGGAAAACTATTGTCTACTCAACGCATCACTACAGGCACACCGCCGGAAAAGTCGGCAGTATCGCGAAAGGTGTCGCGAAAACAGTTAATGATGCAGCCGGCTATACTGACCGACCTCTTATGACGTCGGAAAAAAAGGAGATACTTTTTGTGGCAAGATCGGGCGCCACGGAAACGCTGGTGAATAAACTCATGGTGCCGGCACCTATCACCGGCTGCCCGGTCAAAAGCGATTCTGCTTTCCTGTCGCACGCGTTACTTTCCCGCCTTGAATGCCTGCGTAATACTCACTTCGACTTCACAATCAGCGTTAATGGATACTAAAAAAAGCGATTAGGCTGGGGAGAAAAAAACGCGCCCGGAGGCGCGCTTGTTTGACCGGCTACATTTCGAAAGTAAGTTCTACACCCCAGGTTCGGCCGGGTTCCTGATCCCCGAAGACGAAGCCTCCAGCATTAGTCACCCGGTGAATCCGACCCTCGTCATGGAAGGCATCATGCAGGAAGGCCGAGACCCGGAGTCGCTTGTCGCCGATAAAATGCTCGTAGCTGGCAGAGAAATCCCATTCTCCGTAGTTTTCGATAATTTCCCGCTCAAAGCCAAGCGGGTCGACAACGGGATCAGTCGAGTAGTCGTCCTTCCAGCTATAATTGGTCGTCAGAATCACTTCACCACCCAGATCCTCCAGAGTCAGGAAATAGTCGGCACCGGCGCTGAACGTCCACTCCGGCGTGTAGGAAATATGGCGCTGATCCTTGATATCGTTGCCCTGGTTATCCAGGAACTCGTCGAACCTGGCATCCAGATAGCCAACGGCGGACCGAAACTGGAGATTGGGCGTAAGAGACGCCTGGACTTCCAGTTCAACACCGTCGATCTTGGCCGACGCGGCATTTTCCACCAACGTCTCAGTGGCGAGACTGACCGGAGACTGCCGAATAATGGCTTCCTGTTTGTCGTCGTACTTCATGTGGAATACGGTGGCGTTGACGCGCAACCGATTGTCCAGCCAGTCCGACCGGATACCCACCTCGAAATTATCCAGGGTTTCCGGATCATAGGGACCGATGCTGGACTGGGTCTGGGCCCGGCCGTTCCACCCACCGCTGCGGAAGCCCACGGAATAGGTAAAGTATGCCATCAGGGTATCGCTAAAGTGGTAGTCGATACCGAGCCGGGGACTGAAGTTGTCGAAGTCCACCGTCGGGTCCCGGCACTCTTCCGCCCCTGCCGGCGCGTTCGGGTCCGGGCATGTAAAGCCCAGGGCCACTTCGTTGATCTCCAGTTCCTTCTCCTCGTAGGTATAGCGACCACCGACGATCAGGCGAGCCTTGTCGGTCAGTTCATAAGTCGCCTCACCATAGACGGCGTAGGAATCCAGCTGTTGCTCCGCCAGGAAACGGTCGATCTCAGCGCCAAACAGGCCCACGGTTTGCGGATCCAACTCGTAATCCGATTTAAAGTAAAACAGGCCAGCGACAAAGTTTAGCGGACCGGTGAAATCGCTGGTTAGACGGATCTCCTGGCTCCATTGCTCCAGATGCTGGTCCCGAAAAGCGGTGAGGAACGGTTCGCCATTGAGAGGGTCCAGCGCCAGGGTGAGCGGATCCCGATCGACAGCCCCGGTGTTTTCCTGGTCCAGAATCTCGTCAAGCTCGTTATAGGCGGTAATTGACGTCAGGGTAAATGAATCCAGACGCCAGTCTACGTTCAGGCTATAAGTCTTGGCCTCCACCGTGCTGACAAAAGGCTTTTGACTGAAAGAGACGTCAAAGTCGCTGGCTTCTGCCGGAACGAGGGAGTTGGAGGCACAGGCCCCGAACAGGTCGCAGAAGCCGTTGCCGCCGGCATCACCGGCTAGTGTCAGGTTAAGGACGCCCGGAAATTCCGAATCGTCGTCCAGATAGTCGACGTTGAGCTGAATGTCGAGGTTCTCGGTTGGCGTCCACAACAATGATCCGAGGAAAGACTGCCGGTCGATCCCATCGTCGTCTTTTCCGGTGAAGAAATTATCAGTATGGGAATCGGCACTCAGTTGATAAAAGCCGAGCTTGCCCGCGAGGACACCGTCAATGAGCGGTCCGGTAATCCGGGCCTTCACATCGCGTCGATCATAACTGCCTGCCGCCAGCGATAGTTTGGCACCGAAATCCTGGGACGGCCTGGTACGCTGGATATTGATCGTGCCGCCCATTGTGTTGCGGCCAAACAGGGTGCCCTGGGGCCCGCGCAGGATCTCGATGGACTCGATATCGAACATATCGATCATGGCACCGCTGTTGTGGGAAAAGAAAACACCGTCCACGGAGACACCGACAGACGGCTCATAGGTCTTTTCCACCTCGTCGTAACTCAGGCCCCGTATCGATGCGTTGAGCGCGCCACCCCCAAACTGCTGGGTGTCCAGCACCACATTGGGCGCATACTTGCCCATATCGTCGAGATTGGAAGCGAAACTATTCTCGATAAACTGCTCGGAAAACGCGGATACCGCGACCGGCGTATCCTGCAGGGATTCCTCGCGCCGGCGGGCGGTGACCAACACTTCCTGGATACCGGAAGCGCGTTTTTCCTGGGCAAGCACCGGCAAAGCCGGAAAGGCGATCGCGATTGTCGCCAGTGTGAACACGGTTTTGGCGATGGTGGAACGATAATTTTTCATAATTCCCCCTGATAATTTTTTTGTCGTTGAAGGTCAGTACATGTCTGTCATTTGTCAGGTAGAGACACGAGAATCCTGCATTACAAACTACAAACAAACATGTCTGTTTTATACCCGCATCCCTTTATTGTCAAGCATGCGGGAGAAATATCTTTCCGTCGCAAACGACATCAGTTCTGCCGCTTGTTGGGCCACTCCTTTTCGTCAGCTTTCCGGAAACATCCTCCCCGCGGAGATTTCCTCGATCAGCCGATGACGGTTCACCGCGTCGTCAAAACCGGGAATCCCGTTGGTCCCGTTTCTGATATCAGCCGCGAGCCCGGCGTAGGCCTGGCCAACATTAAAGGCGGGCCCGGCAGGGACGCGGGGCGCACGGCTGTAATATGACGGCGTGTCGAGCCCGGCCAGATCAGTGTCGCTTCCGCGGGCGCCATAGAGCCGGGGCCCGGCAATCTGCAGATGGCCGTGCCCGGCCCGGAGCATCAGTTCGCCGTCGGTGCCATGGATAGTCCAGAGAAGGTTGTCGCCACGGCTCGCGCCACCCCGGTAGTGTATCGCCGCCACTGTTCCCGAACTGAGCCGGCCGCTGACTACAACCTGGTCCGCCACCGTTCGTGGCAGCTTTTCGCCGGTATCCGCATTGACGATCCATGGCTGGCGCGTGGCCAGGGTCGAGGTCAGCGAATCGAACTCGCCCAGACACCAGCACAGGGCGTCCACCGCGTGCCCGAACGGGATCGTCAGCAGGGAGGCGCCATTATCGCGGTCGTTGATATAGGCATTGGCATTGTCGATGGCATTGCCCCAGGCCATCCCCGAAGCCGTCAACGTCGTCGCCAGAACCTCCCCCACATAGCCATCGGCGACCAGGTCCCGCACATAGCGGATAACCGGCGACGAGCGGGCCTGAAGGCCAACGAAAGCCCGGCCAGGGCTGCGTCCGGCCAGGTCCGCCAGGGCCTGCGCCTCCGCCAGGCCATTACCCAGGGGCCATTCGCAAAGCACGTGTTTGCCTGCCTCCAGGGCGGCGGTCACCAGGGCCCGGTGAGCGGGCACCTTGACGGTGATCACCACCAGGTCGACATCCGGTTGCCCGACCAGGGCTTGATGACTGTCGAAGCCCTCGACACCGAATTGCCGGGCTGCGGCCCTTGCGGACTCCGGACGGCTGGTACTGACCGCCCGCAGATCGAAGTCATCGAGCGCCGCCAGGGCGGGAATGTGGGCGTCGCGGGCCCAGCCGCGATCCGGGTTGGCCCCGATAATGCCGACGCCGAGAGGCCTGGCGTGATTGTCACTCGAGCCGGACATGGTCAGGCCGTCCCCTGGTCGGCACCGCCGGCCAACGGGACAGCCCGGGGTTTTTCCGTCGACCACACCAGTGGCAGGGCATCGATGCAGCCCACCAGGCCTCCCCGGTAGGTTATGTCGGCGTCAGGGGCCACCTGGAAATCGGGTATCCGGGACAACCACTCCTCCAGGGTGACCGCAAGTTCGGCCCGCGCCAGGTGCATACCCGGGCAGCGATGGGGACCGTACCCAAAGGTGGAATGACTGATGTCCTCGCGGTGGAAATCCACGTCCATGGGACAACGGTTCTCGCGCTCATCGAGGCCGTGCAATTCGGTAGGCACGATCACCATGTCGCCGGCACGCAGGGAGACGCCATCGAAACGTGTATCCTCCTTGACCAGGCGACCGATGGTGACCAGCGGAAAGCGCCGGAAAAGTTCTTCCACGGCTTTCGGCATCAGCTCCGGATTGTCGACCAGCTCCTGCCTGTGGTCGGGATTCCGGGCCAGGAACAGCATGGCAAAGCTGAGAAAGTTCACCACCGTATCGAGGCCGGCGATAAGCACCTGGGCGGATAGCGCCAGAGCTTCGTCCTTGGTCACCTTTCTGCCGTCGACCTCGCCATTCACCAGGTGGCTGAGCATATCGTCCCCCGGCCGTTCGCGGAGCCGGTCCACCACCGGGTCGAGATAGTCGTAAAAGGCACGGGTCGCGTCTTCAAACGGCATGGAGCCGTCCGGCCGGGTCATCTGGTCGGCCCAGTATTTCAGCTTCGGCGCATCTTCCACAGGCAGATCCACCAGCATCAAGAAAATGTGGATGGGCAGCTTCTCGGCATAGGCGGTGGTGAAGTTGCACCGGCCCTCGGCCCGCACCTGCTCGATCAGGGAGCCGGCGAGCTGGCGTATGCTGCCTTCTATCCGACGCACGGCGGCCGGCGTCAAGCCGGAATTCAGCAACATGCGGTACGGGCGATGTTCGGGAGGATCGATGGTGGTGGGCAACAGCGTATGCTTTTCGCCCACCTCCTTGGGCACCAGGATGCATTTATTGGAAAACCGCTGGTAATCGGCAAAAACATCGTGGATGGCCCGGCCGCGGGTCAGTATCCAGTGCCCCCCGTTGCGGGGTGTCCAGACAATGTCCCCCACCGCTTCGTCCTGGAGTTTCTTCCAGGCGGCGTGAAAACCCTTTTCTACGCCGGGCGGGTGATACATGTCAAAGTCCACGACCCGGTCAGGCGGCACATGATCCGGCGCTGTGAAAGTGGCAGCTTCAGTTGTCATTTTTCTAACCCCCATGGTTGTTGTCCGATGGCATAGCCTATGCAGACTGGATAAAAATCCGCCGCTCGACGGCTTCGGCAGACGTATCAAAAACACAAACTTGCTTGTTTTTTATATGATCGGATGATAAATTTTTGCAGTGGGCGGATCAACGGATAAATACCAATACCGCCAATTAAATTTTCATTTCTGAAAGCGACGATGCCGGGGGCATCACGCCAGGGGGTTATCGTGAGTTCAAACCAAGCCAGCGCACAGAAGCCCGGGGAAGCCCGGTGTCCGGGCCCCAGCACCCGGGACATTATTGCCGCCGACAAGGGCGGTGCACCCGCTCACCTGCTGGAGGAGTCCTACGAATTTATTGGCGACCAGGATATCGACTTCAGTCGCTATACATCCCGGGACTTTTTCACCCGGGAGCTCGACCAGATGTGGACCCGGGTCTGGCAGTGGGCCTGCCGTGAAGAGGAAATTCCCGAACCCGGCGATTACACCGCCTACGAGATCGCCGATCGTTCGGTGCTCATCGTCCGCACCGAGGAAGGGGGCATCAAGGCCTACCCCAACGCCTGCCTTCACCGGGGCACCCAGCTCAAGCCAGCGGGCTCCAGCGGCTGCAGCAAGCAACTGCGCTGCCCGTTCCACGGTTTCACCTGGTCCCTTGAGGGCAATCTGGTGGATGTTCCCTGCCGCTGGGACTTTCCCCATGTCAATGAGGAGAACTTCAAGCTGCCGGAACTGAAGGTGGATACCTGGGGCGGTTTCGTCTTCATCAATTTCGACACCAATGCCGAACCGCTTGAGGATTTCCTGGGCGTGTTGCCGGAGCACTTCGCCAACTGGAATCTCGAAGACAAGTTTGTGGCAATGCACATTCGCAAGAAACTGCCCGCCAACTGGAAGGCCTGCCTCGAGGCCTTTCTTGAGTCATTTCACGTACTGGAAACACACCCCCAGGGGGTGCCAACCGTCGGCGACGCCAATACCCAGTACGATTTCTATGGCGACAATGTCTCGCGCTTTGTCCATCTGGTGGGCTTTCCCAGCCCCCATATCCAGGATCCGCGTACGGAGCAGCAGACCCTCGATGCCCTGCTCGCGGAAGGTGTTGTGGAGGGCGTGTACGCCAATGACTCGAGGTTCAAGGTGCCGGAAGGGGGCCGCGCCAGGGAGGTCTTTGCCGACTACCTGAAAGAGGCCCTGGGCAAACTCTATGAGAAAGACCTTTCCCACCTGACGGTGAGCGAGACCATCGACGCCATCGAATACAGCCTGTTCCCCAATACCTGCTTCTTCCCGTCCCTGCTTTTCCCCATGGTGTACCGGTTCCTGCCCAATGGCACCGACCCGGATTCCACCGTGTTCGACCTGCTTTATCTGCAGCCGCTGCCGGACTCGGGCGAGCGGCCGGACCCGGCCGAGCCCATCGAACTGGACTTCCACCAGTCCTTTCACGAGGTTCCCGGCTTCGACCCCGGCCTGGCCACCATCTACGACCAGGACACCGGCAACCTCATCGGCCAGCAGCGGGGCTTCAAGTCGACCGTCAAACCGGGGGAGACCCTGGGCAATTACCAGGAAGTCCGGATCCGTCACCTGCACCAGACCCTGGATAAATACCTCGACAAAAACAAAGAGGCGGCGAAATGATCCGCGGCATCCACCATGTGGCCATCTCGACACCGGATCTGGACCGCCTCCTCGGATTTTATCGTGACCTGCTCGGTTTTGAGCAGGTCATGAATACCGGCTGGCCCAAGGGCACCGAACAGATCGACCGGGTGCTCGGGCTCAGGGGCAGTTCCGGCCGCCAGGCCATGCTCAAGGCGGCCAACGTCTGCATTGAATTGTTCGAATTCGAGACGCCCGCGCCGGAACCCATGGACCCGCAACGTCCGGTCTGCAATCACGGACACACCCACCTGTGCCTGGACGTGGTGGACATCCAGGCCGTTTACGACAAGCTGGTGGCGGCCGGCACCAGGTTCCATGCCCCGCCCCAGGATTTCGGCGACATTCGCGCCACCTATGGCCGGGACCCGGACGGCAACGTCTTCGAAATCCAGGAAGTGATGAAAAAAGACGACCCTATCCAGATTTTTTCCTGAGCCGGGAAGTCGCGACCTGATGCTCCCCTATCAGCAGTTATTCCATAACGGCGTTGTGGTGGCGGATCTCGAGGCTGCCATGGCCACACTGGGAAAAGCCTTCGACCTGCAATGGACGCAACCTCACCGGTTTTCCGGATTGTCTCTGTGGACACCCGAGCGGGGCCTGGAATCGATTGACCTGCTTGTCAGCTATTCCCGGCAAGGACCCCAGCGGCTGGAACTGATAGAGGCGAAAGAGACCGGCTTTTATTCCTATCCCCGGGAGCCGGGGCCACACCATGCCGGCATCTGGGTAGACGACCTGGCGCATGAAATCCGTCAATTACGCAGGCAGGGCTGGCAGGTTGCCGCCGCCGGCGGTTCCCCGGACGAAAACTACGGCCTGTTTGCCTACCTGGAACACGCCCACAGCCACCTGTTGCTGGAACTGGTTTCCACCGAACTGCGCCCGGCCCTGGAGAGCTGGTGGGCCGGCGGCAGCCTGAACGGAACGCCATGATCGACCTGGAACTGGACAAAGACAGCCGCGCCGCGGTCATTACCTTCGCCAATAGCCCCTCGGGTCTCTTTACCGGCGCCATGGCAAAGGAACTGGAAGACCAGGTCGATTCACTTGCGCAGAACGATACCGTCAACACCCTGATCCTCACCGGCACCGGCTCGACCTTTATCCGCCATTTCGATCTGGACGAGCTGGCGGCCTCAGCCGATGCCCTGGCCGAGGCCCCGTCACCGCCCGACGCGACCTGGCAGGATTCCGTTTTCCACCGCATCACCCGCAAGCTGGAAAGCCTGCCCCAGGTTGTCATCGCCGCCATCAACGGCACCTGCATGGGAGTGGGCTACGAACTGGCACTGGCCTGCGATATCCGCATTGCCAGCGCCGGCGATTACGACCTGGGTCTGCCGGAAATGCATATTGGCATGTTCCCCGGGGGCGGCGGAACGGTGCGCCTGGCCCGGCTCGTCAATCCGGCCAAAGCCCTGGAGCTGATCGCCACCGCCACGACGGTCTGCCCTGACCGGGCCGAGCAACTGGGCCTGGTCAATCGCGTCGAGGAGGATGCCCTGGCAGCGGCGCGGGGCTTGGCCGCCCGCCTTGCCTGCCTCTCCCGAAACGCCCTGGCGGCGGCCAAGCGTATTACCCTGAACGCTCGCGACCTGGATATCGAATCCGCTCTTACCTTCGAACAGCGGGAAGTCAACGGCCACCTCGGTAGCGACGAAGTTCGCACCCGCCTGCGGACAATGATCGAAAACGGGATCGATATCCGTACCCCACCCCCATCGGCCATCGACACACGGAACAGCAAGGAGGGATAGCCATGAAGGCTGTATTATCGAAAATAGCGGGCGGACCGGACAGCCTGACCATGGAGGAACTACCGGAGCCGCGCCCCGCCAGCGGTGAAGTGGGCATCCGGGTCAGGGCCGTTGGCGTTAATTATCCCGACGCCCTGATTATCGAAGACAAATACCAGTTCAAGCCTCAGCGGCCCTTTTCCCCCGGTGGGGAAATTTCCGGCGAAGTCATCGACGTGGGCGCCGGCGTCACCCGCTTCGTCCCCGGCGACCGCGTTATCGGTTTCTGCGGCTGGGGCGGGATGGCCGAGAAGGTCGTGCTCCCGGAGGATCGCTGCACTCCTATGCCGGCTTCCATGTCCTTCGAGGAAGCAGCGGCCTTTCTGTTCACCTACGGCACCTCCCACTATGCCCTGAAATGGCGCGGCGCCCTCAAGTCCGGCGAAAAAATCCTGATCCTTGGTGCCGCCGGCGGTGTCGGCCTTGCCGCTCTCGAACTCGCCAAAGCCGCCGGTGCCCGGGTGATCGCCGCCTGCTCCAGCCGGGACAAGGTGGACTTCTGCCTGGCCAAGGGTGCCGACAAGGGTCTCGTTTACCCCAAGGGGAATCTCGACAAAGCCGCCCAAAAAGACCTGTCGGGAGAGATAAAGGCCGTCGCCGACGGCAGTGTGGACCTTGTCTATGACGCAGTGGGCGGCGACTACGCCGAACCCGCCCTCCGCTGTCTCGACTGGGGCGGCCGGTACCTGGTAATCGGCTTCCCGGCGGGGATCCCCTCCATTCCCCTCAACCTGACCCTGCTCAAATCCTGCGACATCCGTGGCGTGTTCTGGGGGGCCTGGGTGGACCGTTTTCCCGACGAATACCGGCAGAGCCTGAAGGAGCTCGCCAGGCTGTATGACAAAGGCAAGATTCGTCCCCATGTGTCCAGTATCTATTCCCTCGAAAAAGCGCCCGAAGCGATTGGTGAACTCTTAGCCAGGCGCGCCAAGGGCAAGATCGTCGTCAAGATCGACTGAGCCGGAGAAGGACCCCATGGCCAACCTCCCGCCGCTTATCTGCACCTATTTCACCCTGGCCGGCGCCATCGGCCCCTTCGATGCCAGTACGGTGAGCCCCATCGCCCTCGGGCAGCGGGCTCGTGCCGCCGCCAGCGCCGGCTACACCGGACTGGGCTTTAACAGCCAGGACATCGCCCATCTGCTCGATACGCTGGGCGCCGCACAAATCAATACCATCCTCGACGATCACGGCCTGGTAGACAACGAACTCGAAGTGCTCCTCGACTGGTTCGTGGACGGAAAGCGACGCCGGGCCTCGGACCGGGACAGACAGTTACTGTTGCGGGCGGCGGAGGCCATCGGGGCACGACAGGTCAAGGTGGGCGGCGACCTGACCGGAAAGACCTGGCCAATGGACTCGCTCATCGAGGAGTTCGCTTTCCTGTGCGATCAGGCGGCCCGGGCGGGAACCGCGGTCACCATTGAGCTTTTTCCCTCGTCCAACCTTGCCGACCTGCAAACCGGACGGGCGGTGGTCGAGGGCGCGGGCCGGAAAAACGGCGGTTTGCTTCTCGATATATGGCATATGGTGCGCGGCAATATCAACATGGAGGCTGTCGCGAGCCTGCCCGACGGCCTTATCAATCATGTTGAGCTTAATGACGGCACGCTCCTGCCCCGGGCCGACTATCTTACGGATACCATCGAAAACCGCCTTGTCCCGGGAGAGGGTGAGTTCCCCCTGGGCGCGTTTCTCCAGGCTATTGCCGCTACCGGCTATCGGGGCGCCTACGGGGTGGAGATCCTGTCGGCGACATTCCGGAGCCTGCCTGCAGAGCAGGCCGCCCGTCGATCCTATGATGCCGCAGCGGCACTTTTCGATACTGTGCCATCGGGCAGATAGGGAACCGTAGCCAACGGGAGAAAATGACAGGCCGGACCGCTATGGATTGCCGACGCAAACCAGCAGGTAGCCGAGAACCCCCTGACGGGGATCGGCAGCAAGGAATATTTCAACCGGAGACGACCGACCATGGACTACTACGAAGTTTCGGAAGCAAGACACATGAAAGGGTTGCGCCTGGTGTTGTCGGCCGGAGTCCCCGGCCCCTGGGGCGAAGCGGCGAAAGGCCTGTTCCAGGTCAGGGGAGTGCCCTTCATCCCGGTGGCCCAGGTCCCGGCCCAGGCCAACTCGGATCTCGTGGCCTGGACCGGCGTACGTAATGCCCCCGTCGCCGTTTACGAAGACGAAGCTCCCCGCACCAGTTGGCTCGATATCCTGATGCTGGCCCAACGCCTCGGTGACGGCCCCCCGTTACTTCCGGCGGACCCGTATCTGCGTGCTCTCGCCATCGGCATCAGCCATGAAATCTGTGGCCAATGGGGTTACGGGTGGTGTCGGCGCCTGATGATTTTCGCCCGCCTCTGGGGCGAGGAAGCCTGCCGTAATCCCGGCGAGCTGCCGCCGGACCAGCGCCAACTTGCCCGCCAGTACGATTTCCGGCCGGAAACCCTGGCGAGCGCCCCGCAGCGGCTGAGAGACATACTCCGTATGCTCAACGACCGATTGGAAGCACAGCGGCAGATGGAACATTGCTATCTGGTCGGGGACTCCCTGACCGCTGCCGATATCTACTGGGCCACTTTTTCGGCCATGCTGGAGCCTCTGCCCCACGACCTGAATCCCATGCCCGATGAGCTGCGCGATCTCTATGCCGACCAGGGAGACGCCGTTGACGGCATCGACACCGCACCGCTGATCGAACACCGGGATTTTATCTATCGCAATCACCTGAAACTGCCCCTGGATTTCTGAGAACGTCATGATCGATTTTTATTTCTTTCCCACACCCAACACCTGGAAGGTGGCGATTATGCTCGAGGAGTGCGATCTCCCCTACCGCCTCCTTTCGGTCGACATTACCCGGGATCAACAATTCGACCCGCAATTCCTGGCCATCAGCCCCAATAACAAGGTGCCGGCCATCGTCGATAACGATGCTCCCTGGGGCAGACAGCCGGTTTTTGAATCGGGCGCCATCCTCATGTATCTGGCGGAAAAAACCGGCCGGTTTTTACCTGAATCGGGGCCGGACCGTGTAGCGGCCATGGAATGGCTGTTCTGGCAAATGGGGGGACTGGGCCCCATGGCAGGCCAGGCCCATCACTTCAGACGTTATGCCGCGGAGGGCAACGACTATGCCGTCGACCGCTACACCGAGGAGTGCACCCGACTGTATCAGGTCATGGATCGGCACCTGGCCGGTCGGGACTGGTTTGCCGGGGAGTACAGCATTGCCGACATGGCCTGCTGGGGATGGGTCTGGTTTCATCCTCTCCATGGCCAGCGCCTGGAAAATTTTCCCAGGGTGGCCCGGTGGTTCTGGTCCATGAGCGAACGCCCGGCAGTGACACGGGCAAAACAGGCGGGTCTGGATAGAGTCGGCGATGACGTCCGAGCCATGCTGGAGGGGCCCTTCTACCAAAAGGGTGCCAACTGGGCCGCCAGCGAGACCAGAGTCCGCTGAGCCTTTAAGGTTACTGTCGCAGCTAAATGCTCATGCGTGCAAACCTGTTTCGATTTATCAACACAGCAGAGGACAGAGACAATGGACAAGCGATTTACCGATAAAGTCATCATGATCACCGGCGCGGGATCCGGCCTCGGAGAGGCCGTGGCCTTGCGCCTGGCAGCCGAGGGCGCGAGCCTTTCCCTCATTGACCTGGACATGACATCCCTCCTCGATACCGAAAAAAAGGTGAAGGAACAAACAGCCGAAGCACCCGTTTTGCTGATCAGTGCCGATGTGGCGGATGAGTCCGCGGTCAGAAACTATGTGGCCGAGACCATCGACAAGTTCGGCAAAATCGACGGGCTCTACAACAATGCCGGTATCGAGGGCAAACAGGCACCCGTCGCCGACTACGACAGCAAGGTGTTCGACAAAGTCGTCGATATAAACCTGAAAGGGGTCTTTTACGGCATGAAATATACCCTTCCCCATTTGCAGGCACAGGGCTCGGGAGCGATTGTCAACGTGGCCTCGGTAGGTGGCATTCGCGCGGTACCAAACCAGGTAGCCTATGGCGCCACCAAGCATGCCGTGACCGGCATGACCAAGGACGCCGCCATCGAATACGGTGAATATGGCGTCAGTATCAATGCCATTGCCCCGGGCGTGATCATGACCAACATGGTCAAAGGTTCCCTGATCCAGATGGCCGGCGAAGAGGGATGGGAGGAAGCCGGCCGGCAGTTTGTCAGCGTCAACCCTAAAAAGCGCATGGGCCGACCCGAAGAAGTGGCCGCCCTGGTCGCATTCCTGCTGTCCGAGGAGGCCGAGTTCATCAACGGTACGGTCATCCCCATCGACGGCGGGCAATCACAGGCCTACTGATGGGCGGCCCGGCGAGGCTGGCGGATACCGTCAGCCCCGGCGGATGCTTTACGGATCGTCGTTACGACAGCCGGCTTTCGACTTCACCAGAATCTTCTTGACGCCGGACTGGGTGACGACGCCGGCGGTGTTGACCAGACGCACTTTAAAGCGGATTTTTCCCCGGTCTTTCTTGCCGGTAGAGGGAGTCGCCTCCAGTACCTCGAGTTCCGTGTGGATCGTATCCCCGATGAAGATCGGCGCCTCGAAACGCCAGTTTTCCAAACCAAGAAAAGCGATCCCTGTGCCTTCCATGAGGCCGAGCCTGAACATCAGCCCGTGGCAAATGGACAATCCCAGCAGGCCATGGACGACCCGTTCCTTGAAGGGCGTTCCCCGGGCATAGCTTTCGCTGGTATGGAGCTCATTCATATCACCGGACATGGCGGCAAAGTTCACCACGTCGGTTTCGGTGATGGTACGGGTGGGCGAAATGTACCGGTCGCCAATCCGGTAATCCTCGAAATAAAGCCCCATTGAGCTCTCCTGAAAGGATTCCATAAAAAAGGGCGCTGCGACAGCGCCCTTCCGGGTTTTCAGCACAGGCAGATCATCCCGACATATAGTCGTTGAGCACCTCGTGAAACCGCAGGACCCGGCGTTCCTGGTTGGCCAGATAATAATCATCGAAGCCCGCCGAGGCGAGACCCTGCTGCTGCAGTTTGCCGATGCTCAAATCTTCGTCCGCCGTGGTGCCCAGGGTTTTTTCGCCGTACATAATCACTTCGTGTTCGGCATCTTCCACCGGCAGGTCGGGGCCACCGGCGGGCGACGGTGTGTGGGTCCGGCCTTCGATTTCGGGGACCATCCACCAGTGATCGAAAAGGCAGCGCCCCGGATCCCCGGAAGGATGAGGACGGGGCCGCAAAAGCTGGACGCCGTCCGGGCCGACGGTAATCACCGAGTTGGGAAAGACGTTGTAAATGATGTAGTCGGTGAACTGATAGTCGGCGTAATTCTCGTAGTGCTGGAAGCCCTTTTCACGCCACTTCTCCCGCTTGGCTTTCTGTATATCGCCACGAATTCTGGCGATGCCTTCCTCACCTTTGTACTCTTCCGGGTCCAGCCCCCATTCTTTCATGATGGAGGGAAGCGGTTCGTGGACTTCCTCGCCCTCGAAGAGCGACGACGGGGAATGGGCGGGGAACCAGCCCCGGTTGTGTCCTCCCGGCATCATGTCGAACTGGCATTTTCTGTAATCCGTCTCGATGTAGGGAATCAGGGCCGGGTGGAGAGTCTGGACGTGGTAGGCTTCGTTGAAATTATCCGTAATGATCTTCCAGTTGCAGGGACTGTCGGCAGTCATGTTCAGGACCCGTACCATCTTGTCCATACCGTAGGACCCGATTTCCCTGACAATCGTTTCGCCCAGGTATTCCCGCAGCGATGGCGCCTCATCACTCATATTGACCCAGACCAGGCCAAACAGAATGTCGCAGCGCACTTCCTTCATCCGGGTCCGGCCGCAGGGGCTGCCCTGGGGATAATCCTCCTCGTCGGGGACGTGAACAGTCTCACCGGCGTGATTGAACTCCCAGCCGTGGTAGGGGCAGACAAATTTCGGCGCAAAACCCTCTTCCGCGCTGGTGATCCGGGTTCCGCGGTGGGGACACGAATTATAGAAAGCGCGTAGCGAACCGTCGTCCTGACGGACACAGATAATGGATTCATGAGCCAGTTCGGTGGTGATGTAATCGCCGGGCTCCTCCAGATGATAGGCCATGCCCGCGATATTCCAGGTGCGCATCCACATTTTGCGCCACTCCTCGCGGGTATACTCCCGTGAAACGTAGCGATCGGCGGTGACTTTGTCTCCGCGCAACTGGGGCTCCTCCAGTTTTTCGGGCCGGTCCAGGTCCCGGGCGAGAATAAATTGTTCAGCGGCTTGGTTCATTCAAATCCCCCTTTGCCTGCCAGCGCCTGGCAAGCGTCGTTACCTATGTTTGTCCGGTTGCACCTTTCGCTGCAAGCCCGGCATATTGATCACAATCTTATGTCGCTATCAAAAACTATTTGTTGATATAAGTCAAACCTGATTGTTTTTTATAGAGATAAATTCTATCTTGCACACCGGCTTATAAGTATAGTTCCGAAATAATCTTTTGCCGTCCGCTCAGCGCCACCCGCGGCGGGAAAGCCAATCTGCTTTGCAAGTCCGGTAAAACGAATGCCCTGCCCCAGGCTTGTCCGGGGATTAAGATCGCGAACGACGCTACCAGAAACAATCAATGAATAACGATTCCCTCGCCAACCATCCATTCCGGCCTGCCGCGACATTGACTAATCGATCCGAGTTTTGCATTCTCCGATATGCGCGATGCCACACTGGAACCCGCACGATAACCCCCGCCAGACTGTCTCCGTAATGGTTCCGCGCATCCAGGTATTCTGACGGCGGCAATCAGGCAGACAGCCTGCTCAACAGGGAACACAAACAGGCTGTACTTCTCCGACAACCAGAGAGAGCATAGTGATGAAAGCAGCAACCTTTATGGGCCCGGGGGAGATAGGAATCGCCGATTACGATCGGCCGGAACCACCCCCCGCTTGGGTGCGCATCGGTATCAGCGCAGCGGGCATTTGCGGGACCGACCTGCATTTCCTTGAAGCCAAGCGCTTTGCCAACAACGGTATCAGGCCGGGTCACGAAGTGGCCGGCATCATCGATGCCGTGGGCGATGACGTGGACATGGAAACCGGCACACTGGTGACCGTGGAACCCGTCATCGGCTGTGGCGAATGCCACCCCTGTGGTACCGGTTTCCCGAACCGTTGTCCCGACTTCCGCCTGTTCGGACTCTCCGAACCCGGGGGCCTGGCGGAATACCTCAACGTGCCGGCCCAGCTTGTCCATCCCCTGCCCGCCGACCTCAGCCCGGAGATCGGCGCCCTCACCGAACCCATGGCGGTTTGCAGTCGCGGCATCCGGCGCGGCCAGGTGGCTGTTGGCAACCGGGTTGCGATTCTCGGCGCTGGCGCGGTGGGCCTCCAGACCCTCATTGTCGCCCGGGCAGCCGGTGCCGGCGAGGTGTTTGTCACGGCCCGCTATCCGAGGCAGGCGGAACTGGCCCGGCACCTGGGAGCCACAGCCGTTTTCCCAGATGGACAGGCCCTGTTTGACGCGGTCGGTAATCAGACGGTCGATGTGGTGATCGAGACCGTTGGCAGCTCCGCCGATACCCTTACCGAAGCGGTACGCGTGGCCCGGCCCGGTGGCCGAATCGTCATGCTCGGCATCTTCGACGACAGCCCGTCGATTCCCGGCCTCGATTTCGCCGTGCGCGAACTGACGCTGGTAGGATCGAGCTGTTATGGTCGGGAAAACCCGGTCAGCGATTTTGCCCTGGCCGCCAGGCTTGTCAGCGACCACCGGGACACCCTGTCAGAACTGGTGAGCCACCGCTTCTCGCTCGACCAGGTCACCAAGGCCTTCGCCACCGCCGCCGACAAATCCTCCGGTGCCATCAAGGTGGAGATTATTCCCGGCGCCTAGCGGGCCCGGCGCTGGCTATGAAAGGACGGGCGCCGGCCCGAGCCCCTTCAACGCCGGGCATATCAGTTTATTCGCCCATCATCTCTTCGCCGGTGGGGATACGGTTGAGGGTCTGCCCGCCGGTCATGTCGAGACACTGGCCGGTAATGAAAGCCTCGTCCGACGCCAGCCACAGGGCCGCATTGGCGATATCCTCAACGGTGACCAGACGGCCCAGCGGCACTTCTTTCTGAAAAGCCTTGGGGATGGAGGGCACATCGAAATAATCGGCCGTCATGCCGGAATAGGTGAAGCCCGGCGCGATGGAATTGACCCGGATACCGCGAGCGCCGTACTCCACGGCGGCGATGCGCACTACCTGGTCGACGCCCCGCTTGGTACCGGCATAAGCCGCCAGACCGGGAGGCGCCAGCAGGGCGGTCATGGACGAGGCCGTGATCAGGGCGCCGCCGTCGGACATGTTCGCGGCCATATGCTTGAAAAACAGCGTCGAGCCGATCATATGGACATCGCAGGCTTGCTGCAGCGTTTCCCGGGTTACCTCGGCAATGGGTGTCCCGGAGGAGTCCACGCCACTGTAGTTGATGGCCACATCCAGGTGGCCATATTCGTCCAAGGCCTTTTTCGCCAGGGCCTCGATATCTTCCTCACTGGTAATATCGCACTTAACGGCAATGCCGCCCACGGACTCGGCCACGGGCTTGAGCTTGTCGAGGCGACGGGCTCCCAGTACCAGTTTGGCGCCTTCCTCGGCAAAACGACGGGCAGTGGCAGCACCCATGCTGCGCTCGTCCGATGCCCCGAGAATAACTACCACCTTGCCTTCCAATCTTTTACTCATCGTTACCTCCGTCTGTGACTGATTTTTTGCTGGATGTCATAATAGCTCCCGCAAGGGAGCCAGTTTCCTGTTCCCCGATCGCCCTATCGGTGGCGCACCGACCGGCTCAAAAATCCACGGGCAATTTCAGGTGTTCCCGATAGATGAAATCCCGATGCTCCACCAGCGATGGCGCCACCGCTTCCCGGAAATCCGCCGCGGTCTTCCCATAGAGCCTGCGCAGATAGTCGGGCATCGGGCATCGTTCCGGCTCCATGGGGGCGAGGATCTGGGAAAATGTCGACCAGTAAATGTCGGCGGCGCTGAGGTCCTTTCCCACCAGGTAGTTAAAGCCAATGCCCTGCTGGCGCTCCAATTGATTCGCCAGCATTGCCAGGATGTCCCGGATACGTCCGGGTACCGCTTCGGCCGCTGCCTCTGTAATGCCGTAGTCTCGTCGTATGCGGGGCCATATGGGCACGGTTTCCATGCGC
This sequence comes from Cellvibrionales bacterium UBA4495, assembly GCA_002388905.1. GTDB lineage: Bacteria > Pseudomonadota > Gammaproteobacteria > Pseudomonadales > Porticoccaceae > DGNJ01. The sequence continues at coordinate 80,485 of DGNJ01000075.1, read as the reverse complement.
TCTTTCGTCCTGGTGAAAAGATGCACACGACAACACCAGCCCAGGCCCCATTCGCCGGCAATTTCACTGGCGATACCCACACAGAGCGCGCGTTCAATAGACTCGTCAGGGAGCAGCGAAGGCCCCCTGCCCAGCCGTTCGGCCAGCATAAGAATATCGAGCCAGCGATCCAGTGGCGCCTCGTTTTCATAAACGGCAATGGGGGCATTGCGAAGGCCCGTCCACTCAGCGAGTTCCTCGTTGGCCTCCATCACTTTTTGAGCAACGGGTGTGTAAGCGACCCCGCGAAGCTCAAAAAGGTTTTTTGCAGCCTCACCCCAGGGTCCCGGCACGCCCGCGGACAATACCAGCCGAAGACCTGTCATGGATTTCGCCGCACCGGGGCTTACGTATTCCATTGATCGATTTCCGCCACTGTGAAAAAACACCGGGCGCGCCCCTACCCACACTATTTCGTTCGATGCACAAAGTGGAGCGCGTGTCGGACTGTCACCTGACCCCTGTCAGGAACTGTCCCGACTCAGCCAGAGTATCGCCATAAGCCGGAAAGAATCCTGACTGCCATTATTGGTTTTCAGTCCGGAACGGGAGGCAACCGCTTGCTGAGACTGTAACCCTTCAAATAAAAACCGTCAAATCTGTTTTATTTAGTGTATTGTCAGGGTTCACTGGCCTTTCGCAGGCGTGGAGCCACGCGGCTGGCCGGCCCGCCATAGGCGTCCCGGACGCTGCCGTTTTCAGGCAGGCCTACCCCGGCACATCGTTAACTTGCAGGCACTGCGCCTCAATCAGGTTTTAGCGGGCAGCCCGTTTAAAAAGTCCGCCCCGGCCAGGCCTGAGAGCGGGCCACAGGACAACTGGCGGGGCGGCATAACTCCGGAAAATCCGGCGGGGAAAGCGGGTACCGCGCCCGACAGGCGCGGTACCGGAACTTACCAGTTGAACTTGAAATCAACACCCACTTCCCGCGGCGGCCCCATGGAAGCGATGCCAAAGGAGGGGAAAAACCACTGCCGCTGGGCCAGGTATTCCTTGTCCGCCAGGTTGCGGCCGTACACGCCCAGGGTCCAGCGATCGCTGTCCGGGGTCCAGGATACGCGGGCGTTTACCAGGGTGATCTCGCCCACCTTCTCCTGGGGATAGGCCGTGAAATTACTGAACTTCTCGCTGGCGTGGGTAGTCTGCAGGAAAAACCGCCCCTCGCCGGCGCCAATGGGCACGGTGTAGGTGGCGCTGACATTGCCGCTCCAGCGGGGTGCGTTCATCAGGGGGTTCCCGGACAGGTCGGTGGGCACGGGCCCGGCGGCGGGGTTGTTCAGGTCCGGCGCGAGGGTGTCGTACTTGTCATATTCGGAATCCAGGTACGCCACTGCCAGATTGAACACCAGGTCGTCCGTGGCATAGGCGGTCAGTTCCATTTCCACCCCCTGGGAGTGTGCTTCACCGGCGTTCTGGATGGTGGAGCTGTTGGCGCCGGAGGCCAGGGTCAGGTTCTGTACGACCTGCATGTCCTCGTACTCGTTATAGAAAGCGGCCAGGTTAAGACGAACGCGGTTATCAAACAGATCGGATTTCATGCCCACTTCCCAGGTGTCCAGGAACTCGGTATCGAAAGGGCCGATATCCTGGGGAATGGCAATACGACCGACAAAACCGCCGGATTTGAAGCCGCGGGCGTGGTAGCCGTAAACCATGACCTGATCGGTGAGCTGGTAGTCCAGCCCGATCTTGTAGCCGACGTTATCCCATTCATCCTCGCCGCTGACCACCAACTGGGGTTGCAGCGCTATCACATCGGCCATAGTGGGTCGATCGCCAAACTCCGCCGGTCGTCCCAGCGCCAGATACTGGGCGGTGGTGGAGGTGGCTTCGGTTTCCTCGTGGGAATAGCGAATACCCAACTGGAATTGCAGGCGGTCGGTGATGTCGATATAGGTTTGCGCGAACAGCGACGCCGACCAGTTCTCCTGTTCCTGGGTCTGGGGCTGGCTCAACCCCGGGAAAAAGCCATCGAGCTGGCCTTCCTGGTCGAGTTCGTATTCCTGGTAGAGACCATAGACACCCACCAGCAACTCGATATTGTCGCTGATGTCCATGGTGTTTCGGATCTCCTGGGAAAACTGGTAGTGATCGACCTCCCGGTGGGTTTGCAGCCACTGGTGGATAGTGGCGTCGTCGTCACTGAAAAGATCGTGGTCGTACTGCCGGTAATCGGTGATGGCGGTGATATCGCCAATATCCGTCATGAAATTCTGGGTCAGGGTGAGACTGTAGGTATCCCGGTCGTTCTGGTCCGGCACACCCGCGCTCTGCCCCCGACGGAACCGCGGTTCGTCCGAGGTCCGCCCCTGCTCGAAGAGAATCATGGACGAGTCGGAAATATTGAGGTTGGTCTGGGAACCATTACGACTGCGGACATACTGGGCCTTCACCGTGGCATCGTAATTATCGCCGGTATATTTCAGGTATCCCCGCAACGACGTCACGTCCGTGCTGCCCAGGTCGGTACCATTGAGGGTATTGCTGAAATAGCCGTCGTGGCTGGTGTGCAACAGGCTGACCTTACCGGCCCAGTTTTCGTTGATTGGGAAATTGTAGGCAAGGTTGGCATCCAGGCGGCCGTGCTCGCCGGCAGTAACCTGCGCTTCGCCGCCGTATTCGCCGGTGGGCTGCTTGGTGATGACGTTGATGACACCGCCGGTGGTGTTGGCGCCAAAGAGTGTGCCCTGGGGCCCGCGCAGCACTTCCACCCGCTCGATATCAAAGAGGGAGAGGAGCGCCGCCGTGTTAACCCCGACGACGGCACCATCGACAACCACCGACACCGTGGTGCCCACATAGGGATCGGCATCGTTCACGCCGACCCCGCGGATGGTGAATACCGCGGAGTCCGGGGAGTTCGAGAAGGTATTGATCTGGACATTGGGCAGGGTATTGTTCAGCCCGGACAGATTGGTGATGTTCTGGTTTTCAATGTACTGGCCGGTAATGGCCGACACGGCGATGGGCACCTGCTGCATGCTCTCCTGCCGCTTCTGGGCGGTTACCACAATCTCTTCCAATTGGGCATTGGCGGTCAATGCCGTGCACGCCGCCAGGGGTAGCGCGCCACATACCACTCTCGAAAGCTTGTTAGTTTTGAAAATCATGAAGTTTCCCTCCCATCGTGGTTTTATCCCCCAGTTCTGGCCGCGCCATCGGAGGTTATTTGCCTGAAAAAGGATACGGCCGCCTTCAAAAACCGACCTGTTTGTTTGTTAGATAAGCCGACAATTTACGAAGAGGATTCTGACTTGTCAATAATTATTGGAAAAATATTTAGTCGATCGACCAAAAAAATGCCGGAGACCGGTACCACCTGCAAGGGATCGCCAGGAATTACTCCGGTATCACCGTACACTCTGTTTCTTGTGGTGGAATGACCCGGGTTCCCGATTCCGCCTGAATAAGCCGGAAGCGGCCGGGAAGTCCGGGTCCGGCCACTTCGAAGCCTTCACCTTCGTCCTTATCCGCTTCCACCCGAACGACGACCCGGAATACTCAATAAACAGGCCGCCACCTTCCCGGAGAGACTGCGAGTTCATCAAAGTTACGGTCCCGGCACCGCAATCATAGCCTGATCCACGGATTGCTCTTGATACAATATCGTGCGGAAGGCATAAACGCCGCGATCATATGAAATCTGTTTAGCGCTCGATGATACGAGAGAGACCAGCCCGGCACACAGGTATCAGCTCACCGCACCCATAAAGCGCTCCAGAAAGTGCAGGTGTTCGTCAGGGGATTTCAACCCGGCAGCCATGGTATGGATCGACACATGGCTGGCGCCTGCCGCTTGCCAAACCCTGAAATCCTCGGCAGCATCTTCCCAGGACCTCACTGGCCCGCCAATCGTTTGACCGACGAAAATAATATTTTCCACCCCTATATGGGAGGGATCGCGACCCGCCGAACTTATCAATTCATGTAGCTGACCTATTTTTTCTTCGGCCTGTTCGGCGGGCAGGACAGGTATCCAGCCATCTCCAATGCGGGCCACACGACGCATTGCCGCATCGGTGATACCGCCAAACCATATTGGAATACCTTTGTTTACCGGGGGCGGATTAATGCCTGCATCGGAGATGCTATGGAACTTGCCCCGGTAAGTAATGGGGTCTCCGCACCACAGCTGACGCAAAACATCCACCTGTTCGTCCAAGCGTGTTCCCCGGCCTTTCATTGGCACACCCAGAGCCTCGTACTCCACCTCATTCCAGCCAGTACCGAATCCCAGCCTGAGCCGGCCACCGGAGAACACATCGACGTTGGCAGCCTGCTTGGCAAACATTGCCGTCTGTCGCTGCGGCAGCACTATAATCCCCGAAGCCAGCCCGATATGTTTTGTAACCCCGGCGAGATAGGCGAATAAAGCCAACGGCTCATGGAAGACGCTATCGTGGCTATAAGGCATATTCCAATCGGGCCGGCTGGCCAGATTAGCGCCCAGGACATGGTCGTAAGCAAGGATATGGTCATATCCCATTTCTTCGACTGCCTGGGCATAGTCGCGAATTACGCCGGGGTCTGTTCCGATCTCTGTTTGCGGGAAAACGGCGCCAATACGCATCTGCTTATCTCCAATTCTCCAATATTTTCGGCGAACGCTCTCTGTTCAAAAATCAGCCATTTCCCACCGAATCAAATGCCCAGCCAAAAACCCTTGAATCGCCGTGCCTGGCGGTAATGTCGAGCGTTACTTTGTGAATTTTCCAGCCGTCAGGATAACGAGTCAGCTCGGTTGTGTAATAGCCATAAAGGAAACAGAAGTAATCGCCGTCCGGCCTGCTCAGGAAGTGTCCGGCATGCATGTAGGAAACACAGGTGCCAGAGTCACCGCTCAGGTGATGCACATGGTTTGTACTCAGGTGTTGCGTCGCGTCAAAGCCTCCCAGTCCCTTTACCCTGTCAACCCATTCGTCGGCGGCCATTTCAAGATTCAATTCAGGATCGAAGCTTCGATAATCGATCCAGATTCGTTCGCACAGGATGGATCGAAGCAAAGACCAGTTTCGTTGATCCAGTGCTGTGGCATATTGGATGACGACGTCACTGACAGCCATGCGATCCGCGACAATATCCGGAGTAAGATGCCGGTTCACGAGAGCCCCCTGAAATAGTTACGGTTACTTTTTCAGCAAATCATCCGAGAGGCCCTGCGCAAGACAATCAATACCGCCCAATCGCTCTCTACCCGGCCTGCTCAGCGTCCAGATCAATAATCGTTTTGCTACTACTTGACGAATAACACGCATTTTCCGGTGTACTGACCACGATCAATCCGGGATTTCCACCCGGATCAGCTGCGCCCGGTTCTTGTTCGGCAACCAGACGGTGGTATGGTCTGCCGAGGTATCCACGACCACCTTGCGGGCATCGTAGTAGACCGGCATCAGGTACTTGACCACTTCCCCGGTCCTTGGATCGAGCCGCAGCAGACGGTCGGACCCGGTACTGGAGACCCAGATATAGCCCTTTGCATCGGGTCGGGCGTAATAGGGCGATATATAGCGCGGCTCTAACGGGTATTCCTTGATCTCGTCCGTATCCAGGTCGATAACGCCGATCCGGTCGGCCCAGAACTCGGTGAACCAGAACCGGTTTTGGTCGTCCCGGTAGCCGCGCCGCGGGTAGGCGTGGGGCGTGGGCGTGGGTATCATCCGGACGTTGCCGTCGGCATCGGCCCGGGTAATGGCGGACGCTTCAGGAGTGGTGCAGAGGAAATTGCCGTTCTTGTCCTGCTCCATCATGTAGCAGTAGTTGCGCTGATTGGCCCGGTTCGGGTCCTGGGGCACTGGTTTGCCACCAAACAGATCGATACCCTCGCTCAGTTCGCCTGTCTCGATATTGCGCCGGAAGGCATATTCGGGCCACTCGTCGCCTTCCGGCGGCCGGGTCAGGCCGGTTCCCCAGATCGCCTTCTCGCCCTCACGCACCGGGCTCAGGAAGGGGTTCTTCCAGATGACCGGCAGGTCGTAGATACGCCACTGCTCGGTTTCCGGCAAAAACACGGTCTGCTTGGTGCCGCCGACAGCCGCCCATACCCGGCCCTCGGGGTCCACCTGGATATCCATCACACCCAGGATACGCTGCGTACCCGGCTCGGCCGGCGGGCGGAAATTGGGCGCTTCCCACTCCTGGAATTCGCCGGTATCCGGGTCGAGCTTACCGATATAATCCCAGCCGGTATTGCCGTACCAGACATTGCCCTCGGCATCCACGTCCAGGTCGTGGATCACACTGGGCTGGCGCGGAATGGGGTATACCGTGACGACGGCCTCGGTGCCTTCACCGCTGGGGCGAGGCAGGGTTTTCAGCGGGTAGTCCCAGGTGGCCTTGCCACCGCTGAGATTGAGCGTGGCCAGATAGTCGGCAATGTCCTTCGCCTTTCGCCCGTACCACATGAGTCCTTCAAGAGGGTCCGGCGTGGACACGATCTGGATCCGCTCCGCCGAAGAGTGGTCGGTCTCGTAGATTTTCATGCGCTGAATCACCGACAGGAATCCTTCCGCCGTGTGGGGGGAACGGACCACCCGCTCCAGGGAATGGCAGAAGGCGCAGTTGACCATGTTGCGGACCAGCAAATCCTTTTGCGCCGGCGTGCCCGGAAAGCTCTGCACCCATTCCAGGGAGGTGAGCTGGGCGGCCAGTCGCGACTTGTCGGTGACCGGCTCCAGAGTCAGGTCGAGCTGTGCGGCTTTGTCTATCCGCACTGTCACTTTGCGCGGCGCGTCGGCCTCCGGGAGCCGATAACCCACCGCGCGGATACGAATGCTGTAGTCACCTGCCTTCAGCCTGTCGCGGGGGAAGGCATAGCGGCCGCTATCATCGGAGGTGACAGCCGTTAAAACCGTGTCGCCTTCCCTCTGGGCGATAACCACTACCCCTTCCATGGCGCCTTCCCCGGCCGAGCTGACCGTGCCGGCAAGGGAGAACCTATCGGCCGCGCGCGCACCCTGGAAAGCCAACAGGCTGAAACAGATCGTCGCCAGCGCAACGAACAGGGTGTGGCGCAACGACGCCCCGGCATACCAGGGTTTCGCACAGTTCATGATCATTTATATTCCCCTTTCATTTCATGCTTTTTTGAACTGATTTAACGATTGCCGCACGACCATTGACCATCGACCAAAAACAGGGATAAAGCCCGCGATCCCGGTATCCACCAAACCCGCAAAGGCATGGAATGGCTCGTTGACATGAAGCTCCATCTCATCAGCCCACCGTGAACCGCCGGGCTCCCTGCACGGCGAGTCGGGCCCGCTCAAGCGCGGAGACGCCTTGCTTTGCCAATGTGGGTAGTGGAACTTCCACATCGTAAAATGTGTCCCCGGGCAGAGCCCCGACCAGGTCGCCAAGGGCAAGCGACCCTTCCCCCGGCACCTGGCGCTCAAAAGCAGCTTCCAGATAGCGGTCGGTTTCCAGGGGCAGCGCTTCCGGGGCGTAGGCGGGGCTGTCGCACAACTGGGCGTAGGCAATCAGGGACTCATCCAGGGCGGCCACATCAGCCGCTGTTCCGCCCGTCAGGTACAGGTGCAGGGCGTCGATGGCGATCCCGATGTTCGCCTGTCCTGCGTCCCGGACATAGCCCACGGCGGTGTGCAGATCGCCGCATGCCGGCGACAAACCCATAAACTCCAGGCCCACCTGGAGCTCGTAGCCGGCGGCGAGTTCGCCGAACCGGGCCAAAGTATCGGTTGCCCGAGCCGGATCCGGATCATGAATATGGGTGACGGCGAGCCGGGCGCCGAGTTCGGCCCCCAACGCCAGCTTGTCCCGGAAAACATCGAGATCGGTTTCCGGCGCCAACGGGAAAAACTCTATATTCGTAACGGCAACGCCAAAGTCCTTCAAACGGCCGGCAAATTCCCGCTGCATGGCGTCGGTTACCACGGGAAACAACGGCCGGGATATAGCCTGACCCGGCGCCGGCTCCTGCGGCGAGTCGACAAAAATGCAGACAGCATCGCAGCCCGCCCGGGCGGCGATCTCCACCAGTTCGAGGGGCGAGGTGTCGGCGATCGTGAAATGGTGGAGCGCGAGCGGGGCGGTCATCACGGGTCTCCGTTATCGCGTTATCGTTCCCCGGGGAACCTTGTGTCCTTTACCAGGGCGAGGGTCCCGGCGCGGGCTCGGGACCACACAGCCAGTCGCCGGTGACACTCAGCCTGACACGGGTTCCCTTGTCCACTTCCGAACCCTGCTCGGGGGAACAGGCCATGATCCGGTCCGGTGCCCAGACCGAACCCATGATCCACTCGATATCCTCATCCAGCTCGAGGCCCACCCGGGTGAGCATTTCGCGTGCCCGGGCCACGGTCTGGCCGCGCACTTCCGGTACATAAGCCTTGCCGGGATCATCATGGCTGGGCAGTACCCGCGCCTTTTCCTTCTCCGCCTCCTCTCTTGCGGCCTCCTCATCGAACGGGGGGCCGTGATAATCGATTTCCCAATCGAAGGAGATCATATTTTCCAGGATGTCGGGCAGGAACGGCGTCATTCGCAGATGGGCCCAGTGGGACATATAGCGCTCCATCGCCTCGTAGCTATCGATATCGCAACAGTTGGCGAAATCGAAATCGCCGCTGTGAAACCGGGGATTGACACAAAACCCGTGGCTGTAGTCCCGGATTTCCCGGTTGAGGTGGGGCAATTTCTTGACTTCCTCGACAAAACGGTCGATGTCCGCCTGTTTGGCGTCTTCCTTGAATTTGATCATCACGACGTGCCTGATCATCTGGTCCCCCTGACTGATAAGTGTGTTTTCCGTGCCTGGCCGAGTGGGTGGCGCAGTATTTGATTTAACCGGGCCTTTGTTTGGCCATATTTAAAACAGCCCTGTTTGCTTTTTTATTGTCGCCATGCAATGATCTTCCGTCAACAAAAATTGTCCGCTTTTCGGCAAAGCTCCCATCGTCCAACACGCTGCCGGGGAAAGGCATATGAATCGTCTGGAAAATCAGTGCGCCATTGTCACCGGCGCCGCTTCGGGACTCGGTCTGGGCATCGCCCGGCGGTTTGTCGAGGAAGGTGCCCGGGTTCTGATCACCGATATCGACCGGGAGGCCGGCGAAAAGGCCGCTGCCGAACTCGGCGACGCCGCCCGCTTTCTCCACCATGACACCAGTTCGGTGGACGACTGGCAAAGAGTGATGGCTACCGCCCGCCAGGATTTCGACAGGCTGGACGCCCTGGTCAACAATGCCGGCGTCACCCTCATGGGCTCGGTGGAAGACGTAGCTATCGACGATTTCGACAGGACTCTTGCCATCAACACCCGCGGCACCTTCCTCGGGTGCCGTTTCGCCATTGGCCTGATGAAGGAGCGCAAGGGAGGTTCCATCGTCAATATCGCCTCCGTGTCCGCCTTCAAGCCCCAGCCCGAGTTGGTTGCCTATAATACCTCCAAGGCCGGGGTTGCGCTGATGACCCAGTCCGTTGCCCTGCACTGCGCCCGCAGCGGCTACGGCATTCGCTGCAACGCCATCAACCCCGGTGTGATTCACACCCCCATGCTGGATAAGGTGATCGCCCAGGTTGAAGACGGAGAGGCGCTTATGGACAGTTACAAGGCCATGCATCCGCTGGGCCGGATCGGCGAACCCGGCGACATCGCCAGCATGGCAGCCTATCTTTGTTCATCGGAAGCGGCCTTCATCACCGGAGCGGCCTTTACCGTGGACGGCGGGCTCGGCATCAACTCCTGAAGGGCGTTAAACGGCACTGACCTTTACAGACAACGGCCCGCCCGGTGGCCTTCCCGCACTGCGGCTTGCAGACCCCGGGGCGAACTGGCGTCGCCGACGACGGCCAGTTCCGGGACGTACCCTTGCAGCCCGTCGAAAAGCTCCCGACAGGGTCGACCCGCCGCCACCGCTACCAGCAAATCGGCACCGATTGCACGACCTTCGCCACCATACGCGGGGGCGATAACGGTGCGCCCGGGCACGGTCTCCAGAACCCGGCACCGCGTCCAGGGCGTGAAGCGATCGCCGTGGCCTGCCATACGTTCCAGGGCCGGCTCCGTCATCAGGGCCGGTTCCACCAGCCGGCCGATAGCGGTAGCCGGGGTGACCAGGTGGACATGACAGCCTTTTTCCAGCAGGTACTCGCTGACGCCCAGGCCCTCGTAGTGCCCCACGTCGTCGCTGACCACGACCGTCTTGCCCGCCAGGTCGCGATACTGTCCGAGCAGGTCGACAGTCGAAAGCACATGGGCCTGTTGGAATCCGGCAATGGGTTTACCCGGCTCCCGGATTTGCAGGCCTTCGTCCCTGGGCACGGCGCCGGTGGCGACGATAACGGCGTCCGGATTCTCGCCGGTGATTTCGTCGACATCCATAAACGTATTGAGCCTGACCCTGACCCCCAGGCGCTCGATTTCGTCGATCAACCAGTGGGTAAAATCCGTCAAACCGTGCCGGGTGGGTAATCGCGCGGCAAGCAGTACCGCCCCGCCCAGCCGTGAACCGGCTTCGGCCAGGGTAACCCGGTGGCCCCGCAGGGCGGCAACCCTTGCCGCCTCGAGACCCGCCGGCCCGCCGCCGATTACCCACACATTGCGGACTTTTCCGGCCGGCTTGATCAGGTCCTCACCCATTTCTTTCTCGTAACCCACAACGGGATTGACGACGCAACTCATGCGCTGTTCCGGCCCCATCAGGTTGCCGACGCATCCCTGGTTGCAGGCAATACAGGGCCGAACCCTGTGCGCCTGGCCGACCCGGGTCTTGGCCACCAGGTCCGGGTCGGCGATGGTGGCCCGGGTCAGGCCCACCAGGTCCGCCTCGCCGCTGCGCAGTACCTGCTCGGCTTCCTCGAGTGTGCGAAACCGGCCGGTGACCAGTGCCGGGACATCGGCGACAGCGGTTATCGGGGAACTGGACGGCATTTCGTAACCCACAGGTTCGTGCATGCCACCGATCAGCTTGGGGAAGGTGTAATAGCTACCAAGGGATACGTCCACGAAATCCACCAGGGATTCCTCCTGCAGGAGACGGAGGATTTCCCGGTTATCGGCAATGGTGACTCCTCCCTCGGCGCCGTCCGGGGATAGCCTGACCCCGACGGCAAAGGACGGCCTCACGGCAGCGCGGGTCGCGCGCACCACTTCGAGAAGCAAGCGCGCGCGATTGGCAAAGCTGCCGCCATAATCGTCCTGCCGACGATTGGTGGCCGGCGACAAAAACTGCTGGATCAGGTAACCATGGGCGCAGTGGATCTCAACGCCGTCAAGCCCGTTTTCCTCGCACAGTCTCGCCGCATTGGCGTAGGCTGCCACCACCTCGTCGATCATGGTCCGGGTCATGGCCACCGGCACCACGCCCAGCAAGGGACTGGGTATATCCGATGCCGACCAGGGCGGCCCCCCGTCCAGCGGAGCGGCGTGGTGGCCGCCGTGCCACAACTGCTGGAAAACCGCCATCCCGTGGGGGGCGACGGCGTCCATCAACCGTTCATGGCCTGCCCGCAGGTCATCGCCGATCATCAGGGGCCCCGGGCTGCTGGCGTGTACCGAAAGAATTTCCAGCAGGGAGAGGCCCACGCCTCCCCGTGCCCGCGCCTCGTGATAGGCGACCAGGTCGTCCGTTAGACGGCCGGCCCCTATATTGGTGGCATGAGCCGTGCGCACGACACGGTTGGGCAAACGCGCGCCGGCAATAGTGAGGGGCTCAAAAATTTTTTGCAGGGTCATGAACAGCGCTTCCGATTCTGGTATTTCCCGGGGTGCCTGAAAACGGCGCCAGTCAGCGATCGCACCGAAACATGCGGAAAAAACCCAGCCATGAGCGCTCGTGATCGATAAAGGTTTTTTCGTCCGCATAGGCGTCGCGGGAGACTTCCGGACGGGAAAACCGCTCCGCGATCTCCTCGACACTCTGGTAATAAACCTCGGCGACACCGTCGAAATCGGCGATACCAAATCCATGGTCACGGGCCAGGTCGCCGGACCAGCAGCCGTCGGTATGGAATTGCCGGTAATAGAATGTCCTGTCGTCGACACCCTGCTCAAGGGCGTACCCGGCGTGGTGATTGAGCCAGTAATCCTGGAACGCCGTGCGGCTCAACGACGGCTTCCGGCGCAGGGCAAAAACCAACTGCAGTTCACCCCAGCCCGGCAACAGCCGATATTCCCGACCGGCAATCACGGCGGATTGCTGCCAGTCGACGACCGGTTCAATAGCATCGTGCAGGGAACCCACAAGCCCGTCCACGGTGGCCCGTCCCGCTCCGTCACCATCGCTGAAAAACTCGATCAATCCCTCGAAGGTGGCGGCACTCCCCTTCTGGCTGTGTGGCATATCGCCGATGGGGTTGGGCTTCAACAGGAAGCCGGCCCTGATACCGACCCCCTTGCCGCGCTGCCCGTCGAGTCTGGTCACTGAGTCAGCCACCACCGCCTGGAACCGCTCCATGGCCACGCCGGCCACCGGGGCCAGCAGCACCTGGACCTTGTCTACACCCTTTGCGCCAGTGCCTTTGGGTTCACCCTGTTCAAGCGTTGCCATGGGTTTGCGTTAATCCATAGAAGGATGGGCGTTGACCAGCCCGCCGTCGGCGACAAACTGGGCGCCTGTCGAAAAACTGGACTCATCGGAAGCAAGATAAAGGGCCAGATTGGCAATCTCTTCCACGGAGCCCATCCGGTTGCCCGGCGTCATGGCGCGGAATTTATCGGCCATGGCGGGGTCCTGCTCGATATGTGCCTGGAGTATGGCCGTCAGGGTGGGTCCCGGGTGCAGGCTGTTGCAACGAATATTGAGGCCCTTTCCGGCGCACCAGGTGGCCACTGACCGGGTCAGCCCCACCACCCCGGCCTTACTTGCCGTATAGGCGGCATCATTGGCCAGCCCCAGAAAGGAAACAGTCGAAGCGGTATTGATAATAGAGCCGCCCGGGCCTTCGGGATTGTTTCTCATGGCCTCGATTCCCGCCCGGCAACCAAGCATGGTGCCGGTCAGGTTGACACCCAGCACTTTTTCCCAGCTCTCCAGATCCATGTCGGCAATGGCGCGGTTGGACACGATGCCGGCATTGTTGACCAGGACGTCGAGACGACCGTGGCGCTCGCCGATTTCGGCCATCAGCGATTGCCAGTCCTTCTCGCAGGCCACGTCGCCATGCCGGTACGAAGCACCGGTTTGTTGTGCCAGGGCAGAGCCCGATGTGTCGTCCCTGTCCATGAAGACAACCTGTGCCCCCTCGGCGACAAAACGTCTGACGACCGCGGCCCCGATGCCCGAGGCACCGCCGGTGATGAGTGCGACCTTGTTTGCAAGTCTCGACATGGCGTCTTTCCTGTAAATCCCGGCGCGCGTGGCCTGACGGACGTCCCGCTACTGGGCGGTCATACCGCCATCCACCACGAATTCGGCCCCGGTAATATACCTGGCCTCGTCGGAGGCCAGAAAAAGGATACAGTTGGCAACATCTTCCGGGTCGCCCATCCGCCCCATGGGAATCGAGGCATTGATAATTTCGTACTGCTCGGGATTGTCCCGGATAGCGTCCTGCTGGATATTGGTCCAGATCACACCGGGGTGGACAGAATTGCAGCGGATGTTCTCCCTGGCGCATTCCAGGGCAACGGTTTTACTGAACAGGCGCACCCCCCCTTTACTGGCGGCGTAGGCAGAGGCACCGGGAATGCCCACCAGTCCGGCGATGGACGACAGATTGATGATCGAGCCGCTGCCGTTCTTGCGCATCAGGGGAATTGCCTTCCGGGTGCCCAGGAAAACACTGGTCATATTCACCGCCATTTGTTTCTCGAATTCCGCCGGTGTCATGACGTCGACCATACGCAACACGGCGATACCGGCGTTGTTGACCAGGATATCCAGTTTGCCCCAGCTCTCGATGGTCCGGTCCAGGGTTTCCTGCCAGTCCGATTCCGCGGTGACGTCCTGGCGCCAGGCGACCACCTCGCCACCGGCATCCCTGATTTCCTGTTCACAGGCCTTGAGGCCTTCTTCATTAATATCGGTAATGACCAGCCTGGCCCCCTCCTGCGCGAAACGCAGGGCAGTGGAATTACCGAGCCCCGGTTTGGAAGCCGCCCCGGTGATCAATGCGACTTTACCCGCTAGACGTGACATTGTTGTTTCCTCGATCAACTTGGGTTAAGAAGAAGGGCTCAGGAATCGGGACCCACGGTGATCCGGGCCGGTCTGGCCAACAGGTGCACAATTCGCCATTTATCTCCCGTTTTTTTCAACTCGACGTCATAGTCGTTAAACGTGCTGACAGCACCGCCATCGCTCCAGTCGGTAACCAGGCTATAAGCCTTTACCCGGGCCGTACCGGGTCTGGCGCCGGCTTCCGGCAATACGTTGGCCATCTGGTGGCGCCAGTTACCCTTGCTGCCCTCGATAACCCTATCGGCAACCCCGCCGATTTGTTCCCGACCTTCCATGCGACCCATTCCCGGCACCTCGAATACACCGTCGGACGTAAACAGGTCGAGCCAGGACTCACGCTGGCCGCTGTCGATCAGGTGGCAATAGAGGGAAAAGAGGTCGGCAATATCCAGGCGCTCCTCGACTGAGAGCTTGTCAGGCATACATCCCCCCGGTTAGTTTTGTGGATTCACTGTCCTATCAAGTACGCGAATCAGGCGCCTTCGCCGGACGGGTAAGGCTTGGTCAACGCGCCGCCGTCCACATACATCTGGTGACCGGTCATAAAACTGGATTCGTCGCTTGCCAGGAACAACACGGCATGGGCAATTTCCTCGACAGTCGCTATACGGTTCAGGGGCTGCATTGAGGCGTAGGTCTTTTCCAGCCCGGCCGGATCCTCCGCGCTGTTCAGGTATTGTTCCAGCAAAGGCGTGTAAGTGGCCGCCGGGTGCACCGAGTTGCACCGGATGTTGTAGCCCCTCTCGCCACAGTGCAGCGCCACGGTTTTGGTGATCGCATCCTGGGCCGCCTTGGCGGCGCCGTAGCAGGTGAACAATGGTCCCGGACGAATGCTTTCCACCGAGGAAATATTAACGATGGCACCGCCGCCGGCCTTTTTCATGCTCTGGACGGCATACTTGCAGCCCAGAAAAGCCCCCTCGCCGTGGACCGCCATGTGGTCGCGCCACTCGGCCAGGGATGCGTCCTCGATGGATGCGGGGCGGGATATCCCGGCACTCTGCACCAGGATGTCGAGGGGTCCCCAGTGCTCCTCAAGATCTCTGATTCCCTGCTGCCACTGCCCCTCATCGGTGACATCCAGGCGCAGGAAGAGACCGCTTTCGCCCAGTTCCTCGGCCAGTTGCTGTCCGGCCTCCTCGGCGATATCAGCGATCACCACCCTGGCGCCTTCGTCGACCAGCATGCGCACCACACCGACACCAATGCCGGTGGCGCCACCAGTGACCATGGCGACTTTGCCGTTGACTCTAGTCATGATTCAGCTCCTTCAATGTCTCGATTTCAGGTGGCCGTCCAACCGCCGTCGGCTGTCAGCAGGCTTCCCGTGGTAAAGGAAGCGGCATCCGAGGCCAGCCACATAACCGCGGCGGCGACCTCTTCCGGCTTGCCCAGACGATTCATGGGATGCAGGCCCTGGAGTGCGGCAATGGTTTCGGGATCGGTAACCGCCTTTTCGAACATGGGCGTTTTGATATTACCCGGGCATATGGCGTTGATCCGTATGCCGGACTGGGCGTATTCCACTGCCGCCGTCCGGGTAAGGCCGGCAACGGCAAACTTGCTGGCAACGTAAAAGGCGCTTCCCGGGTGGACGCGGATACTCAACGCCGAGGCCATATTGACGATGCTGCCGCCCCCCTGCTCCAGCATCTGCCGGATCTGGCCCCGCATGGATAACCACACCCCCTTGACGTTGACTGCCATCAGACGGTCGAAGTCGCCCTCCTCCGTCTCCGCCACCGGAGTGATCGGTGTCACGATACCGGCACTGTTAACGCCCACATCGAGACGACCCCAGGTATCGACCACCCGTTTGACCATGCCCTCAACCGCGGAGGAATCGGTGACGTCACAGGTGACGCCGATTGCCTGCCCGCCCTGCGCTTCAATCCTGTCGACAACGCCTGCAACGGCTTCCGAGGACACATCCGCCACGGCGACCCGGCCGCCCCCGGCGGCAAAGGCTTGCGCGCAGGCCTCGCCGAGGCCAGACGCACCACCGGTAATCAATACCACTTTGTCGTTAAAATTTTCAGTCACTGCAGTTCACCCCTGAATATATCTGTTGAGAAAAATCAAATGGCCCCGGCGCATTGGCCTCTTTCCACTATTCGTTGACGGGCATTCAGGTGGAATTGCCGCCGTCCACCATGTAAACGCCGCCGGTGCAGTAACTGCTCTCGTCGCTGGCGAGAAACAGCATCATATTGGCGATTTCTTCCGGCCTCGCATATCGACCCATGGGCGTGGCGGCATGGAGGGTTTCCTTGAAGGTCTCTCCGCTGCCGGGGGCAAACCCCTCCTCGATGGAACGCATCATCCGGGTCTCCACGGCACCGGGATTCACGGTATTGACCCGGATGTTGTATTGGGCGCACTCGAGCGCGGCACAACGCATCAGGCCGATGACCGCATGCTTGCTGCTGTTATAGGGGGCCATGTTGGGCTGGCCCTTGACCCCGGCACCCGAAGAGGTGATGACAATGCTGCCCCCGCCACTGTCGCGCATGGCACCGATGGCGTATTTCAGGCCCAGCCAGACGCCGCGGACGTTGACCGCCATCACCTGATCGAAATTCTCCACGTCGGAATCGACAATTTCGCCGATCTTCCCCTCAATTCCGGCATTGGCGATAAACGCGTCCAGCCGCCCGAATTTTGTCACCGTGGCCCGGACCATATTTTCCACCTGCTCCGGATTCGACACATCCACCACCACGGAGTCGACTGCTTGGGAACCGATCTCCCCGGCCGCCGACCGGAGGGCTTTCTCGTCCATGTCCGCCAGCATCAGGCTCGCACCCTCGGCGGCAAAGCGCCGGGCCGCGGCCAGACCGATACCGGAAGCGGCGCCGGTGATAAGGACGACTTTATTCTTTAGCTGCATATTCATTTACCTCGATTACCTCGATAGCAGGGCGAAGGCGGGATATGGACACAACAAATAAAAAGGAGCTCTCCCGAAGCAAGGCAAAGCGGGAATAGACCGGGCGGTAAAGTCGGGCGTTGTCACTAAAACCTGCACCCGATTTATCGTCCCCTGCCCGCCATTGCCAGCGCGATCACGCTTTCAGGATGGCCTTTCCATTTGCCGCCAACGGAAGAGCCCCGGCAGCGGCCGGGGCTCTGTCCATCAGTAATCGCCGAAGGTGTAGGTCAGCTCCAGGCCATAGGTGCGCGGGGCCCGCGGCGTGGCAAAGGTAAACAGCGACCTGCCCGACCGGTACGGCACCACCGCAAACGTGTGGCTGTATTCGTCCTCATCGGTGAGATTTCGACCGAAGACACCCACCTGCCACTGGCCGTAGGTATAGTTCAGGGAGGCGTCCAGAAGGCCGAAGTCGTCCACATGGGTGCCGGGGAAATCCGTCACCGTGCCGGCATAGTCGTCGGTCCAGCTGTAGGACAACCGGCCCCGCAGGTCGCCACCACCAACGGCCTGGCTGTAATTCAGGGCCGCGGTGTAATTCCACTCGGGTGCACGACGCAATGGCAGGTTGGAGTTGTCGTCGTTCTGGGTGCCGTCGGCAAAAATCTGGCCGCGGAAGGTGTCGTAACCGGCGTCAAGCCAGCCGGCGTTGAAATCAAGGGTAAAGTAGTCGTTGAGCAGCGCGGTCACCTCCAGCTCGACACCGTCGATGGTTGCCGAACCGGCATTGACCACGGAATCCTGGGTGCCGCTGCCCGGACCCGGGCGGGGCACCTGCAGTTCGATCTGCATATCATCGTATTCCATCCGGAACACTGTCGCGTTCAGCCGAACCCGGCGATCGAACAACTCGGTCTTGATGCCAAGCTCGTAGTTATCGACCGTTTCAGGCTCAAAACCGGTCTGGATAATTTCCGGCGTCACCCCGCGGATGCTGAACCCGCCACTGCGGAAGCCGGTGGACCAGGTAGCATAGGCCATCACATTGGGGGTGGGCTCCCAGCGGAAACCGATACGGTGAATAATATCGTCGTCGGTCCGGTCACCGGTGGTAGTCGGCAACGTGGTCAAACCAGCGATTGGCACTTGGCTGGTCTTGGTGAGTTCCTTGTCTTCCTCGATATAACGGGCGCCAAGTACGAAATACCAGTTTTCCGCAAATCGGTAGTCGCCCTCGAAGAACACGGAGTGGGATTTGGACTCGGCACTGGCGGTCTCGAACTGACAGGCCACCGTATCGAAGCCACAGGTTCCAACCGGCAAACCGAGGAAAAGCGGGATCGTCGCCTCGTTTTCCCAGCCGCTGACTTCTCCGTTCCAGTAGAAGTATCCGCCAGTAACACTGAGCCGGTCGGCGGTGTAATCCAGGCGCAGTTCCAGGCTGTCCTGCTCGTATTCGCTGGTGCGGCGGATATGGAACAGGGTCTGGGGCGAGCCGTCAAAATCAATGAACGTCCTTTCGTCCGTTTCCCGGTGAGCGGCAATCAGGACGCCGGTGAGGCTGGGCGAAATATCCCAGTTGAGGTCGACCTGGTAATCCTTGCTGTCCAGGAAAAAGTCCTGGCCCAGGTTGCCGGCCCCTTCCCGGCGGTCGCCGGACAACGGCTCGTCATCGCTGGCGGCACAGGCCCCGAAACCGGCGCAGAGATCCGCCAGGGGGCTGTTGATATTGAGCATGGGCGCCAGGATGCCGTCCATCTCCGACTGGTTGTACTGGAATTCGGCGGTCAGGTCGTCCGTGGGCTGCCACAGGAAATGGATCCCGAAGCGTTCCTCGTCGGACTCGCCCTCGTCGTCGCCGTTGGTGATATTGTCGTAGTACCCCGGCTCCTCCAATCGGGCCACATTGACCTTGGCGGCCAGCGTGTCGCCCAGGGGTATATTAAGCACGCCTTCCAGGTTGGTGGCGCTGTCCTCGGATTCGACCCGGACCCGGGCCTTGCCCGCCCACTGGCCGATGATGGGCTTGGTGCGGTGGATATTAATCACGCCGCCCACTGCGTTCTTGCCGAACAGGGTGCCCTGGGGCCCGCGCAGCACTTCGATGCGCTCCACGTCCAGCAGGTTCATGGCATTGCCGGTGTTGGTGCCCAGGGGCACACCGTCCAGGTACATCAACACCGCCGGATCGAAGGTTTTTTCCACGTCCTGGTAGCTGATGCCCCGGATGGAGATACCGCCGCCGCCGGGGGTGCCCGCAGAAATATCGTCGAACACCACATTGGGCGCGAACTGGGCAATGCCGGTGGCATCGCCCAGGAAGGCGGCCTGGATGGTCTCCCGGTTGACCGCACTGACAGCCACCGGGGAATCCTGCATGGATTCTGCCTTTTTACGGGCCGTCACCACGATCTCTTCCAGCTGCGCTGCGCCGGCCGGCAGGGCCAGGGACGAGGCAGCGACAACCGCCGCAATGGAATGACTCAGTCTTTTAAAGTCCATATTTCTACCCTCTCGCTGTTTTAATATCGATATTGTTTAGTTATCAAGATTCCCGGATTCGCCGCTTCCAATATATGAGGGAATCCGCCAATCGCAGTCGCCCGCCGTTTTGGGCAACGCGTCTTCTACTCTCCCGGTATTTCACCCGCCTCCACGGCGGCCTCGTAGAGTTCGTGGGCGCGGGGATTGCGGCGCAGGCACAGCCCCCCATTGACCTGGAGATTTTCGCCCGTCATAAAACACTCGTCCGAGGCAAGAAAGACCGCCGCCGCGGCGATATCGTCGCTGGTTCCCACCCTTCCCAGCGGGTAGCATTTACGGAATGTCTCCACCAGGGACGCACTCTGCATGTGCTCTTCGGTCATTGGCGAGTAGGTGAGTCCGGGGGAAATGGAGTTCGCCCGGATACCCTTCTCGCCGAATTCGTTGGCCACACAGCGCACCACATGGTCGATGCCCGCCTTGGTACCCATGTAGGCGGCGTGATTGTCGAGCATGATCTTGGCGGTGGCGGAAGAAATCTGAATGATCGAGCCGCCGCGCTGATCCATGGTCTGGACCAGTTTTTGCAGCCACTGGAAGGGGCCCTTGAACTGGAGGGCCATCATGCGCTCCAGATCTTCCTCGGTGTTCTCCACGAAAGGCTTGAGCAGCCCCCAGCCGGAGGCGTTGACGGCCACGTCGAGCTGGCCGTGGCGATCGACAATGGTATCGATCATATTGTCGATGTCGGACTTTTTGGTCAGGTCGCAGAGAACCCAGTCGCCGCCTATCTCTTCGGCCAGCTCCCTGAGCGGCTCTTCGTGCCGCCCGGAAACCACCACCCTGGCGCCTTCTTCGGCGAACCGCCGGGCGATCACCTGGCCCATATTGCCCCTGCCGGCGGCCCCCACCACGGACGCCACCTTGCCCGTCATTCCCCCCATTACTGCTCCTCCGGATTCGCCTTTCAGTGTGAATATATTTCGACTTATCAATAAAAACAATACAGCCTGTTTGATTCTGGCCTAAAATGGTCCGACTATCAAGAGCCAAATGACGTAAAATTTCTCAATGAAGGCAGGGTGTATAATGGGGCAGCGGTATCGTTGCCACGGAAAAAACCGGTTCCTTTCGGTTTCGACACCCCGTCTTCTCGAAATGCCCACCCGGACAAGGACTTGGGCGTGTGTCCACCCCGGCCTATCTGCCCGCCACAGACATTGCCGGCCAGTCGCCATTATGTAATCCTGAGGGTTCACGTCCCGCGGCACGTAGCGTGCCAGCAAGGCTATCGCCCATGCCCATCCACGATCTCAATCACGTCAATATCAAGGCCAACAGGGAACTGCTTGCAAGGGTCCGGGATTTCTATGTGGATATCATCGGCCTGCGGGAAGGCTGGCGCCCGGACGTGCCGGTACCGGGCTTCTGGCTCTATGCGGGCGACAAGCCTGTCCTGCACCTGATGGAAGCCGCCGACTCCGGGGAAATGGCCGCACCGACGGGGGAACCCGGCCATGTGGACCATATCGCCTTTACCTGTACCGGTGTCGACGCATTTTCGAAGCATCTGGAAACTTGCCGGACACCCTATTGCCGGCGTGACTTCCCCGAATTCGACACGGTGCAGTTGGTGGTGAAAGATCCCACGGGGATGGATGTGGAACTTAATTTTTCTTCCTAGGCCCTGTCCTGGATCCGCAGCGTGGTCATGGCGCGCAACCCGTTTCAGACCCGGTTATTGACCACGAAACCGTGCCACCAACAGCTATTTGCCAGCCATATAAAAGACATATTAGACTGTTTTTAAACAAACTGATTCCGGCGCTTGCTGCCCGGCAACGTTCCCTTTCACCAGGACAAGCGGACCATTGGCGGGTTGAGGGGGCAAACCGGCACCGCGGCAGCGAATCGCGCCGGCGACAGGAGAAAACATTGACTCACCCGATAATAACGACGCTGCAATCGTCAGCCATGAGCCGGTTCCAGATCGCCGCCATCGCCATCTGTGTGATCATCAACATGATCGACGGCTTCGATGTCCTGGCCATCGCCTTCACCGCACCGCAGATAGCGCAGGAGTGGTCAATTACTCCCGAGCGGCTCGGGGTTCTGTTCAGCATGGGGCTCGCCGGCATGATGGTGGGCTCTCTCCTTGTTGCCCCCCTGGCCGACCAGTACGGCCGCCGCTGGGCGATATTGACCAGCCTGGTAGTGGTCACCGCTGGCATGCTGCTGTCGGCTTTCTGCACGGACATCATCCAATTGAGCGCCATGCGCCTGCTTACCGGCATCGGTGTGGGCACGATGCTGCCCAGCATCAATACCATGGTTGCCGAATACGCCTCCAGCCAGCGGCGCTCCTTGTCCATCGCCATTCTCGGCACCGGCTATCCTCTCGGTGCGATGCTGGGAGGGGTCCTGGCCGTCTACCTGATTGCCCAATACGGCTGGCCTTCCGTCTTTATCCTGGGCGGTCTGTTTTCGCTGATATTGATCCCTCTGGTCTATTTCCGCCTGCCGGAAAGCCTGGCCTATCTGCTCGCCAGACGCCCCGTCGGAGCACTGGACAAAATCAATGAGGTACTGGCAAAACTGGATTACGATTCCCTCGAATCCCTGCCGGACTCGGCCCCCGCCAGGACCCGGAAAATACCGGTGCTGGACACCCTGGCGCCGGATATCCGCAAAAATACCGTTCTCTTTTGCCTGGCGTTTTTCCTGCTCATGACTTCTTTTTATTTTGTCATGAGCTGGACGCCGAAGCTTCTGGTCAATGCCGGGTTGAGCATGCAGCAGGGAATATCCGGCGGCGTGCTTTTGAATGTCGGAGGGCTTATGGGTCAACTGCTGTTCGGCGTACTGGCGACCCGCCTGGACATCCAGCGGGTTATTCTCGGCTTCATGTTGACAAGCGTACTGCTGATGCTTGCCATGACCATCGTCGGTTCCGCACTTACCCTGATGCTGGGCCTGGCGTTCCTGATGGGCATCAGCCTATTCGGAGCCTTCACTGGCCTCTACGCCCTGGCCCCCCTGGTATTCGATGCCCAGTTGCGCAATACCGGCACCGGAATGGCTATCGGCATCGGCCGGCTCGGTGCCGTCTTCGGTCCTCTGCTGGCCGGCTTCCTTCTGGCCTGGTTCTGGACCGCCGCCCAGAGTTACGCCATTTTCGCCCTGCCCATCCTGGCCTCCGCCGTGTCCATGATCATGATCCGTAACCGGAACTCCCTCACGGGAGCCGCTGAAACCTGATGAACCGCCGGGCCGACCAAATGGTTTGCGACCACCTGCCGGAATCGGCAGGTGGTCAGGAAATATCGCACTGATATGATCGTACTATTCTTATGCATCCAACTCCCTTCACGCCCGCCTTTGCCCGGGCAGGGGATCATTACCGGGAGACAGCCATGGCCACAAATCAGCAAGTCGTACTCGCGTCGAGGCCCGAGGGGGCACTGAGCGCAGAAAATTTCCGGTTGATGGAAAGCGAACTGCCGGCCCTTGAGGACGGTCAGTTCCTGATCAAAAACCTTTACCTCTCACTGGATGCCGGTTTCAGGCAGTGGATGAACGAAGGGGCGAGCGACAACTACCTGTCCGCCATGCCCCTGGATGCGCCTGTCCAGAGCATCGTCCTCGGCCGCATCGCTGAATCCCGCCACCCGGAGTATCCGGAGGGCGCCCTGGTAATGGGGCGCACCGCCTGGGAAACCTGGAGTGTCGCGGACGGCTCCGACCTGATGACGATCATAGATGAGTCCGAAGGAGTACCCCTCCACGAATACCTGGCTGCCCTGGGTCCTGCGGGAATGACGGCCTATTTTGGTTTACTGGATATCGGCAGGCCGCGCCGGGGGGACAATATCCTGGTCAGTGCCGCCGGCGGTGGGGTCGGTGCCATCGTCGGCCAGATCGCCAAAATCAAGGGCTGCCGCACCGTGGGCATGAGCAGCTCCGAGGAAAAGTGTGCGTGGCTCCGGGATGAGCTGAATTACGATGCCGCGGTTAATTATCGCGCCGGGGAAGACCTGTCTTCCCAACTGGAACACCAGTTTCCGGACGGCCTCGATATTTACTTCGACAACGTGGGCGGCGCCCTCCTCGATACAGCCATGCAACACCTGGCCCTGGGTGCCCGCATTGTCCTGTGCGGAGCAATTTCCCAGTACGATACCGACAGCCACGAAGGCATCCATCATATGTGGGAACTTATTACCAAGCGCGCCAGGGCCGAGGGCTTCATGTTCTCCGATTACATGGACCGCTATCCGGAGGCTATCGCCGAAATGAGCGACTGGATTGCGGCCGGAAAGCTGAGCAGTCCGGTCACCGTCGCGGATGGCATCGGCGAAACAGCTCAAGCCTACAGCGACATGCTCACAGGTAAAAGTCGGGGGAAATGCCTGGTCAAGCTGGCCTGATCCACCGTCCGCGGCGCCCAGACAGCTTCAGTCGACCACAACGAGACCCCGGCTACAGGCCCTGGCCACGGCATGGGTGCGATTGCTGGCATCCAGCTTTGCCATGGCGTTGCGCAAGTGGAACCGGGCAGTGGCGGGCGAGCGTCCGATAATCAAGCCGATTTCTTCCTCTGTCTTGCCACGGGCCGCCCAGGTCAGACACTCGAGTTCCCGCCGGGTCAGTTCCCTGGCCGACACAGGGCTGCCGGTCCAGTCGTTCACTTGATCGAAGTGGTGCATGAAAAGGTGGGACAGCAGGTGAATGCTGTCGTGGCACTCCTCGGAAAGGCTTCGCAGTCGCCGTCGCGAACGGCTGAACCAGCTGACATAGCCGGTTTTGCCGCCGGGCCGGTGTACGGGAACCGTCACCGCACCCTCAGCGCACTCCCGGTAGAACGCCAGCGCCTCGCGCTGGTCGTCCACCAGCCGCAGATCCCGCCAGCAGCGGGCTGTAGGCACGGATTCCCACCGGAAAGGCCAGGCCACCCGGCCACAGCGCCGGCCTACGGGACAGTGCCCTGCCATATTGCGTCTCGACCATTCGGCCAGGTATTCCGCAGGCCAGCCCATGCGCCGGGCAATATAATCTCCCGCCTGATCGCGTGGCAACCGCCTCTGGGTCGTATCGCCCATGAATGCCGCCAGGTCCCAGCCCATATCGGAAGCGACCTGGGCAAGAATCTCGCTGGCCCTGTCCAGCGGCTGACCGTCAATACGTTGCCGAAACTGTTCTGCAATACCGTTCATGACCAGACCACCCGTCAGGGACATTAGGGAATCATCAATACCCGTCCAAAGGGATGGGCCTCTTCCGCATACCAGTGCGCCGCGGCCGCTTCACTCAGGGGAAAGGTTCTGTCGATGGGCATATGCAATTTTCCGGTTGCCACCTCGTCAATCAGCCCGTCCAGCATCCTGTGGACGCGGGGCAGATGCATTTCGCGTCCGAAAGAAACCCCCGCCAGTGTCAGGCTTTTGCGGATAATATCGAAAAACCCGAAACTGGGCAGATCGCCGCTGGAAGCCCCGACGACCGCAATCCTGCCCCGGTAACGGACGGCCTTGAACAGGTCGTCGACCGCGTTGCCGCCGGCGAGGTCCACCACCAGATCCACGCCCTTGCCGCCGGTCAGTTCCAGCGCTCTTTCGGCAATGTCCTCGCTCCGGTAGTTGATACCATGATCCATGCCCAGGGAGCGCAGGCGGGACAATCGCTCATCGCTGGAACTGGTGCCAATCACGGTGGCACCGGCCCTGCCGGCCAACTGCACCGCGGCAATACCGACGCCGCCGGCGGCACCCTGGATAAGCACGGTTTCCCCGGCAGCGAGTCCGCCGAATTCGAAGAGGCTGTCATCCGCCGTGCCGAAAGGCACCGGAATGGTGGAGGCCAGCTCGAAGTCCAGGGATTCCGGTAACGAATAGACATAATGGGTCGGAACGCAAAACAGTTCGGCGTGGGACCCCGCCCAATTGAAAGCGACCACATGTTGCCCCACCGAGAGGCCGGTCACATCGCTGCCCGTGGCTTCAATGATGCCGGCGGCCTGATAGCCGCCGATATGGGGAAAGGACGGCGGGGGCACCAGCCGCCGGTTGAGCAGGTCGCCTCCCTCGATACTGATGGCCTTGACCCGGATCAGCACCTGGTCGGGACCTAGGGTGGGATCCGGAGCATCCCGGTATTCCAAAACCTCCGGAGAACCATTTTTTGAATACATTGCGGCTTTCATGTACCGATCCTCCAGTACCGCTCAGTCTGCCCCTTCAGGGCACCGCATGCGATACCAATTGAATAAAGTGGCGCCAGAACATACCATACCTCCGGTGACAAACAAACAGTTTAGATTGTTTTCGTACCGTATTGCCCCGCCGCGTGTCGCCGGCCGGAAGGGCAACTGACAAGGGATAAGCAAGAAATCATGCCACTGGAAAATAGCGAGCCGCTCATACGCCGTCTCGACAAAGGCGTCCTTTACCTGACAAAAGATAACGCCGGCGAATCCTACGGCATCAGCCTGGCCATGTGGCGGGCATTGACTGCACAATTCAAACGGGCTCACGAGGATAACGCGGTCACGGCCGTTGTTATCGATGCCGGTGGTCCCGGGTTTCACCGGGGCGCCGTGATGGTCAATGAACTCAAGCCGAGCCTCAATGAGCTTGAATCAGAGGATTTTCAGGTTCTGGTGCACCGGGGCCAGGCCCTGGGTCGCCTCATCGCCAATCTTCCCAAGCCGGTCATCGGCATCGCCAGGTCCGGCGCCCTGGGCGGTGGCCTCGAACTGCTGCTTCGCTGCGACTTTCTCTACACCACGGACGCGGCCCGGTTCAGCTTTCCGGAAGTGACGCTGGGATTCGTAGCGGCCTGGGGCGGCACTCAGTGGGGTGGAAGGATGCTGGCTTTTCGACGGGCCCAGGAGATGCTGCTACTGGGAGAGGCCATTTCCGGTGCCCGGGCCGCGGAGATTGACCTGGTTACCCGTTCCTTCAAAAGCGACCATGATCTGGACGAGCATGTGAAATCAGTCGTTGAACGGCTTGATCAGTGTTCCGGCGCCGCATTTGCCGGCACCAAGCGCTGCCTGCAGGCCCTGTGGTCCGGACCGCTCGCTCACGGCGAACAGGTGGAGGTGGAAGCGGAGACCACGGCCATGGCCGCCGGCGACTTTATAGAGCGGCTTTCGAACTGGCGCCGGGAAAACAGTCCGAAACAAACGGACTGAGCGTGTAACACTGATCCAGGCAGGAATCCTGGCCGAAAAGAAAATGCCGCGGCGAGGTCAGGATAGTGCTTCGGGCAATCAGGCCGACCGGGAAGTCCTTCCCTGTTGCTTGGCAGCTTTGGTATACAGTTGATCGAGGCTGTCGGTGATATATTCGATCATCCGTTCGGCACGCTGTTTTCTGCGCGTCGCCATGTGGCTTAAAGCCATGCCGCGCATCATGAACTGGACCAGGTCATTGCACAGATCGAGAATGTCCAGCTCCGCCCAGTGGGGGAATTCCTCTTTAACGGTCTGGAGAAAGAGACCTTCGAAGTCCCGCTCCAGGGGTTGCATGATGTCATTGAGCTCCGGATCCGTGCGGGAGGCGGCGAGCAGTTCATGGTAGGCGACAAAGGACGGCAGATTAACGTATCGCCAGGCCCCCTCCACGGATAAACGGATCTTTTCCCTGCTCAGTTGTTCGTTGGGCAGGTCAATATTCATCATCAGTTCGTGGTACTCACGAAGGCGCTGCTCGTGCAGGTACTCGATGGCGGCCCTGAGTACAGCAAGCCTGGAGGGGAAATGGTGCATCATGGCGCCGCGGGAAACGCCGGCATACTCGGCAATCATGGCCGTGGTGGTCTTGGCGTAGCCCAGTTCGATAAAGCATTCGATGGTGGCATCCAGGATGGATTTTCGCGTCATCGCGCTCTTTTCCGCCTGCCAACTGTCGCCGCTTCGGCTCGGTTTGCTGTTTTTCTGGGTCTTTTTCACTTTCTTGGTCATTTTACTGGTCATCTGCCCTTACCCGTTCCGGTTTTCAACACTCCCTTTGCTGCCTGATATGGCCGGCACATCGCTCTCCTGGGACTTGGTTGATACTACCATATATGAGCAGGCACGCTCAAAACATTCATGTTTGATTTTTTTGATCGCCATGGTGTATATTCGATCGTTACAGGACCAGACAAACAACTTCCTCCAAGGGGGCACTCCCGATGCAATACGAAAAAGACTTCCTGGTGCAGGCCTACCGCACCATGAAGACCATCCGCCTGTTCGAAGAGCGCTCGATCGTCGAGTTCGAGCGCGGCAATATCCCCGGTTTTGTCCATGTTTCCGACGGCCAGGAGGCGGTCGCCGTGGGCATGTGCATGCACCTGACCGACAGTGACGTGATCGGCAGCACCCACCGGGGTCACGGCCACAGCATCGCCAAGGGCTGCGACGTAATCGGCATGATGAAGGAAATCATGGGAAGGGCCACCGGTCTCTGTCGCGGCAAGGGGGGCTCCATGCATATTGCCGATTTCCACAAGGGCATGCTCGGCGCCAATGCCATCGTCGGCGGCGCGCCGCCCCTTTGCAACGGGGCCGCTCTATCCGCCAAGACGCTGGGCAAAAAGGATATCGCAGTATCCTTTACCGGTGACGGCGGTTCCAGCCAGGGCACAGTGCTCGAGGCCCTCAACCTGGCCGTGGTCCTCAAGCTGCCCCATATTTTTATGTTCGAGAACAACCAGTACGGCGAGGGCACCGGCGTCAGTTACGCCCTGGGCGCCAAGGATATTGCCAGCCGTGCCGGGGCCTTTGGCATGCCCGCGGAAAAAGTCGACGGCACAGACTTCTTCGCCGTCTACGAGACCGTCGCCGGCGCCGTTAAGCGGGCCCGCGATGGCGGCGGCCCCACCTCGATCGAGGCCGATACCGTGCGCTTCAACGGTCACTTTATCGGCGACCCACAGCTCTACCGGGCCAAGGATGAGGTCAAGAAACTGCGCAAGGAGCGGGACTGCCTGACCAAATTCCGGGAGCGCGTCACTGGCGAGGGCTGGCTCAAGACATCCGAACTCAAAACCATCGACCAGGAAGTGGCGGACCTGATTGACCGGGCGGTGGAAGAAGCCCTGGCGGCCCCCCAACCGGATCCCAGCGAACTGACCACCGACGTGTACGTCTCTTATTAAGGAATTGCGCCATGACCAGCAAAGCCAAAGCCTCCACCGAGACAACCAGCACCCAATCCGCGCCCGTCAAGACTTACCGGGAAGCCATTAACGAAGCCCTGCGCCAGGAAATGCGCGCCGACCCCACTGTTATCATCATGGGGGAAGAGGTTTCCGGCGGCGCCGGCACTCCCGGTCAGGACGACGCCTACGGCGGCGTCTTCGGCGTGACCAAGGGCCTTATGCCCGAGTTTGGCCGGGAACGGGTAATCGACACCCCCATTACCGAATCCGCCATCATCGGCGCTGCAGCCGGCGCCGCCAACACCGGCCTGCGCCCGGTGGCGGAACTGATGTTTTTCGATTTTATCGGCGTCTGTTTTGACCAGATTTTCAACCAGGCCGCCAAGTTCCGCTACATGTTCGGCGGCAAGGCCCGCACCCCCATGGTCATCCGCGCGACCGTTGGCGCCGGCATGAGTGCCGGTGCTCAGCATTCCAACATGCTGCATCCGGTAGTGGCGCATATTCCGGGCCTGAAAGTCGTGATGCCGAGCAATGCCTATGACGCCAAGGGGTTGATGCTCAGTGCGATCCGCGACGACGATCCGGTAATTTTCCTGGAACACAAGACGCTGTACGACACCAAATGTGAAGTCCCGGACGAGCCCTACACCATTCCTTTCGGCGAGGCCTCTTTCAACCGGGAGGGCTCCGACATCACTATCGTGGCCCTATCCGCCATGGTACCCAGGGCCAATGCCGTAGCCGACAAGCTGGCCAGGGAAGGAATCGCCGCCGACGTCATCGACCCCCGCACCATTTCCCCCCTGGACGAAGAGGCAATCCTGGAAAGTGTCGAGATGAGCGGTCGGCTGGTGATTGTCGACGAGGCCAATCCCCGCTGCAGCCTGGCTGCGGACATCGCCAGCATCGCCGTCGAAAAGGCATTCAGCGCCCTGCGTGCACCCATACGCAAGGTTACGGCGCCCCATACACCCGTGCCCTTTTCCCCGGTACTGGAACAGCTTTATATGCCCAGCGAGGAGCGTATTGAGCAGGCCGTGCGGGAACTACTGGAGGCGTAATCATGGCGGATGAAATTCAAGCGATTGCCATGCCCAAGTGGGGCATGGAGATGGCCGAGGGAGTCATCAGTGAGTGGCACAAGTCGGAGGGGGAGAAAGTCAAGGCCGGCGACGACCTGGTGGATATAGAAACCAGCAAGATCGTCAATACCCTGACATCCCACACGGGGGGCGTACTGCGACGGATCGTCGCCCAGCCCGGGGAGACACTGACCGTAGGCAGCCTGCTGGGTGTCCTGGCCGGCGCCAAAACCCCGGACGCCGATATTGACAGGTTCGTCCGGAATTTTTCCGGCGAGGAAGCCGCCGCCGAACTGGAAGCCGAAACGGCTGGTGCGCCAGCCGAACCAGCGCCCGAAACCAAAACCCGGGAAGCCCCGGCACCCGAACCGGACCAGCCCGACAGCAGTCATGCCCTGAAAGCCGTCCCCGCCGGAAAGTCCGCCGACCTGAGCGCTCTGGCCAGGGGCGAGGACGACAGTCACATTGCCGCCACCCCCGTGGCACGGCGCCTGGCAAGGGATCTGGGAGTCAACCTGCATAACGTCAAGGCCACCGGCCGGCACGAGCGGGTCACCAAGGCGGATCTGGAAAAGGCGGTGGCGGCCGTCGGCGGCGAACTGCCCGGGCCCGCGCCCGCACGCAGTGCCAGCCGGGCACCGGTTCGCGATGACAGTGCCGTACGCGCCACGCCGGTGGCACGGCGACTGGCCCGGGAACTGGGCATACACCTGGACGAATGCCGTGTAAGCGGTGATCGGGGGCGGGTCTGCAAAGCTGATGTGGAGGCTGCCGCGGCCCTCAAGGGCAAGGGATCAGCCGCCCCCCGGGCAGGCGTACCCGCCGAAGAAGCGGCACCGGCCTTCGAAGAGGCGCCCCTGACGGGCATGCGCAAGACCATTGCCGCGCGGCTCCAGCAATCCAAGCAGACCGCGCCCCATTACCGGGTCCAGATCGACGCCGAAATCGACGACCTGCTGGCGGCCCGCAAGCAAATCAATGACGCCAACACCGATGTCAAGGTCTCGGTCAATGACTTTATCGTCAAGGCCTGTGCGAGCGCACTGATGAAGGTGCCGGCCCTCAACGTGCAGTTCGACGGCGAGGTCATCCGCCAGTTTTCCGATGCGGATATTGCCGTTGCCGTAGCCCTGGACGAAGGCCTGATTACGCCTATCGTCAAAGGCGCCAACCGCAAGGGGCTTATCGCCATCTCCAATGAAGTGCGCGACCTGGCAACCCGCGCCAAGCTCGGCAGGCTCAAGTCCGAGGAATTCCAGGGCGGTACGTTCAGTGTGTCCAACCTGGGGATGTTCGGTATCAAGCAGTTCGATGCCATCATCAACCCGCCCCAGGCGGCGATCCTCGCCATCGGCGGCAGTGAGCCAAAACCTGTGATACGGGACGGTGAACTCAAGTCCGTCACAGTAGTAAACCTGTCACTGTCCAGCGACCACCGTATTATCGATGGCGCAGTGGCGGCGCGGTTTTTGAGTGTCCTCAAAGGGTACCTGCAACAACCGGCCACCATGCTGGGATAAACCATAGGGATTAATGCCGACGCTGGAAAGCTCAGCCCGGGCATAAAAGAACGTGCCTTGCAGGAGGCCTGTCCCGCGCCTTCACTTCGACAGGCGGGACGTGACGGGCTGGTTGGGGGCAGGAGCGGGAGACCATTGTGAACGCATTCAAGGATATTTCATGACGACACAGTTTGACCTGATGGTGGTCGGCGGCGGGCCCGGTGGTTACGTGGCAGCCATCCGTGCCGCGCAACTTGGCTTTAAAACGGCACTGGTGGAACGCGAACACCTGGGCGGTATCTGCCTGAATTGGGGCTGCATTCCCACCAAGGCCCTGCTCCGCGGCGCCGAAGTCGCACATACGTTCCAGAATGCAGAAACCTTCGGGTTCAGTGTCGATAATCTCCGTTTCGATATCGGCAAGCTGGTGCGCCACAGCCGGGCCGTGGCCGATCGCCTCAGCCAGGGAATCGGCTACCTGATGAAGAAAAACGGCATCGCCGTTATCGAGGGTGACGCGAAAGTCAGCGACAAGTGTGAGCTTACCGTTACCGACAACAAGGGCGCCGAGAGGGTTTACAAGGCCGACCATATTATTCTCGCCACCGGCGCGCGCCCCCGGAGCCTGCCCGGTATCCCTATCGATGGCGACCGGGTCTGGGGTTCCCGGGAAGCAATGATTCCCGATGCCCTGCCCGAACGCCTGCTGGTGATCGGCGCGGGTGCCATCGGCGTCGAATTTGCCAGTCTCTACGGCGACCTGGGCAGTGACGTGACCCTGGTGGAAGCGGTGGATCGTATCCTGCCCATGGAAGACCCGGAAATCTCCGCATTCGCGCACGAAACCTTTAAGCGGCGCGGTATCGATATCCATACCGGCACAACGGTGGACAACCTGAAAACCGGGGATAACGAAGTCACGGCCTCTCTCAAAGGTCCCGCCGGCGAACAAACGCTGACCGTTGACCGCGTCATTCTGGCAGTGGGTATCACGGGTAATATCGATAATCTGGGCCTCGAAGATCTGGGCGTCGCTACCGACAGGGGATTTATCACCACCACCGAAAATTGCCGCACCAATCTGGTGGGTCTCTATGCCATTGGCGATGTGGCCGGCCCCCCCTGGCTCGCCCACAAGGCGAGCCATGAGGCTGTGTACTGTGTCGAGCGCATTGCCGGTGTCGAAGGGGCTCACCCGCTGGACAAGACCCGGATTCCCGCCTGCACCTATTGCCGGCCGCAGGTGGCCAGTGTCGGCCTGACCGAGGAGCAGGCCCGGGCCGGGGGGCACACCCTCAGAATCGGCCGTTTCAGACTGAGCGCCAATGGCAAGGCACTGGCCATCGCCGACAGCGAAGGGCTCGTGAAGACTGTCTTCGACGACGCCACCGGCGAGTTGCTGGGCGCCCATATGATAGGACCCGAGGTTACCGAACAGATCCAGGGGTTCGGCATTGCCCGGCAGATGGAAGCCACCGAAGCGGAACTCATGCACACCGTCTTTGCCCATCCAACGCTGTCGGAATCCATGCATGAGGCGGTGCTGGACAGCCTGGGCATTGCCATCCACCAATAGAGGGCACGCAATGACACATCAGGTACCCATTCAGGAAGGCTTGTTTAGCTGGCCCGCGGAACAGCCGCAATTACTTGGCAGTCGCTGCAAAAATTGCGGGGAAACGGCTTTCCCGGCCCAAAGGGAATGCCGCAAGTGCAGTGGCAGCGATACCGAGGTTGTAACACTCGGCGACCATGGAACCCTGTGGACCTGGACGATTCAAAGCTTTATGCCCAAAACGCCCTACAACAGCGATGAAACGGAAGAAACCTTCCGTCCCTACGGGGTCGGCTACGTGGAAATGCCCGGTGGAGTCCGGGTCGAGTCGCGGCTTCTGGAAAACCAGCCGGACGAGCTCGAGATCGGCATGCCCATGCAACTGGTCATAGAGCCATTCCGCAAAGACGAGGCCGGCAACGAGATCGTCATCTTCGCGTTTCGCCGCGCCGACAGCGAAAACGCCTGACAAGCCCTACTGAACGACGGAGTCTGGAATGGAAGTAGCAATCATCGGCATGGGCCTTCACAGGTTCGGCCGCACCGAATCCCTTTCGGGGCTTCAACAGGGAGCCGTCGCGGTGCGTGAGGCGCTCGCAGACGCGGGCCTGACCTGGGAGCAGATGCAGTTCGCCTACGGCGGCAGCCAGGATGCCGGCAACGCCGATTCCCTGGTCAATGAACTGGGCTTGACAGGCCTGCAGTTCACCAATGTCTGGAACGGGTGCGCCACCGGCGGCAGTTCCCTGCACGCGGCCTATACGGCCATCAAGTCCGGGGAATACGACATGGGCGTCGTGGTGGGATTCGACAAGCATCCGCGCGGCGCCTTCAATCCGCGTCCTAGGGATTGGGGCCTGGGCGACTGGTACGGCGAAACCGGCCTGATGCTCACCACCCAGTTCTTTGCCATGAAGATCCAGCGCTACATGCACGATCACGGTATCACCGAGGACGCCCTGGTGAGGGTGGCCGAGAAGGCTTTTCAGAACGGCTCCCTGAACCCCCTGGCCTGGCGCACCCGCGCCCTGTCCTACGAGGAAATCGCCACGTCGCCGATGGTCAGCAACCCGCTGCGCAAGTACATGTTCTGCAATCCCGGCGAAGGCGGGGCGGCGCTGATTCTGTGTAATGCCGACAAAGCGCGGCAGTTCACCCGCAAGCCCCTTTTCCTCAAGGCCGCTGCCGTGCGCACCCGACACTACGGCAGCTTCGAGGTCTTCAGTCCGTCACAGGCCATGGAGGTCGCCGACGCACCCACGGTGACCGCGTCCAGGGCCGCCTTCGAGTTGTCGGGCCTGGGGCCGGAAGATGTGGACGTATTGCAACTGCAGGATACGGACAGCGGAACCGAAATCATCCACATGGCCGAAAACGGCTTTTGCGAGCACGGCGAACAGGAAAAGTTGCTACGCGAAGGCGTCACCCGCATCGACGGCAGGCTGCCCATCAACACCGACGGCGGCTGCCTCGCCAACGGCGAACCCGTGGGTGCCTCGGGTCTGCGCCAGGTCTATGAAGTCTGCCTGCAACTGCGGGGCGAAGCCGGGTCTCACCAGGTACCCGGCAAGCCCGCAGTGGGCTATACCCATGTATACGGCGCGCCGGGCGTCAGTGGTGTCAATATTGTCACCACCTGAGCGGCGGCCCAATTCGATAATCATCTAGGGAGGTTACCCCATGGCTAAACCCAACAAAGAGCGAGAGCAAGGCGATGACGTCCGCTGTCCCGGCACCTCCTGGCAGGAACTGCTGGATCTGGAAGAAGTGGATGTCCCCGCTTACCTGCGGGAAAACACATGCCCCTACATGGGGGACGAGGACCTTGATGTCAGCCGGTATCTGTCCCGGGAGTTCCACGAGGCCGAAAAGCAGAAAATGTGGTCGAAGGTGTGGCAGATGGCCTGCCGGGAAGAGGACATTCCCGAACCGGGGGATCACTTTATCTACGAGATCCACGACGAGTCCGTGCTTATCACCCGGTCGGAAGACAACAAGATCCGCGGCTTTATCAACTCCTGCCTCCACCGCGGCCGGATGCTGCGTAACGAAAGCGGCTGTGTCAACGAGTTCCGCTGTCCGTTCCACGGCGCCACCTGGGATCTTCAGGGAAAGTTCAAGGGCATTCCCTGTGAGTGGGATTTTCGTCATCTGAAAGGGCGGGACATGAGTCTTCCAGAGGTCAAGGTGGATACCTGGGGCGGCTTCGTCTTTATCAACTTCGACCGGAATGCCCCTTCACTGGAAGAGTACATGGGTGTCATGCCCAAGCACTTCGAACGCTTCCCCCTGCACGATTACTACAAGGCAGTCCATGTCCAGCGTGTCGTACAGTGCAACTGGAAGGTGGGCGCCGAGGCTTTCATGGAGTCCTTCCACACCGTCGAGACCCATCAGCAAATCCTCACCTTTACCGGGGACGCCAACTCCCAATATGACACTTTCGGCGACAACGTCAGTCGCTCGGTAACACCCATGGGCGTGCCCAGCCCGCACCTGAGCGGTATCACGGAAGAAGACATCATGCGGGATATTCTCGAGCTTTCCGGTCGCATGGGCAAGGACAGCGCCGAAGGCCTCGATATGCCGGACGATCTCACCGCCCGAAAATTTGTGGCAGAGGCCAACCGCGAGGTGTTCGAGGAGGCCGCCAACGAGAAGTTTCCCGAAGCCACCATGGCGGAGCTGGAGGATGCCATCCTCTACAGCCTGTTCCCCAACTTCCAGGTCTGGATCGGGTACCACGGTAATATCGTCTACCGGTTTATCCCCAACGGCGACGATCACGAGACTTGCCTCTTCGACGTGATGATCCTGATGCGTTACCCGAAGGGTGCCGAACGGCCGCCGGCGGCGCCGGTACACCGGCTTGCGGACGACGAGCCCTTCGCCAATGCCCAGGAACTGGGTGCCCTGGGACCCGTTTTCGACCAGGACGACAGCAATATGCCGTCGGTCCAGCGCGGCATGAAAGCATCCCACAAGGGAAAGGTCAGCCTGGCGAGTTATCAGGAGAGCCGGATCCGGCACCTCCACCAGACTCTGGACAAGTATCTCAAGGCGTAACCAACAAGGCCCTGCGGGGCCTTGTCTTTTTACAGCCTGCCCGAGCGGACCCGCCGACAGGGGCGTCTACGTGTTTGGGGATTTAGTTCTGAGGGGGGCGCAATCAAAGCACCGTTGATTTTGCGGTTACCGCGTCGCTAATATGTTGCCAACCAATTAAGGGAGAGCTACGCAATCCTGGAAGACGCTTTCGCCGAACGGGAGCGTCTATCCATTCCCGGCGACCGTTGTCTGCCTTTTTCTTTCGTCCGGTGCACAGCCTTTTCCGAAGCCCAGAAAAAACCCTCCACCTTCTTCATGCCCTCTTCCCGGGCACGTATGGCCATATGACGGGCAATATCCTCGCCGTACTGGTTTACGGAAAATCTTGCCCTGGCACTTTCGCCAGGACCCAAAGGCCAGTTTGCCTCCCAGTACCAACATTCTTTCTCTGTACCGTCCTTGAGCCAGTATTTCTTCGGGTAACAATAAACACCGGTGATTCCGGATTTGTTGTTCTGCCTCGGGCTCATGGAGAACTCCTTTCGGGTCAATGGTGGATATTTATCCAGCAGTTCGTCCCGAAACTGTTTCGCAGACCGCAATGCCTTGCTTTTGCCGCCGTATTTCTTATCGGCAAAATTCCTGACATAGCGCTTACCGCGGCGACACAGGCTAACCCGCCACGCGTGGGTGCGATAAAGATAATCATCAATCCGTGAGATACCGTACATAGACACTTTTCGAGAAGCCAAAATATGCCCTCATTCATTCCACGTTGATGAAATACCCCGGGGATAATTCCGAGAATTTTTATGATTGTTTCCGCCACAAATCATTATTTGTCTTACTACTTAGTTGGTATTCGTTTTTTCCTGGAAACACCTTTCTTTCCGATTAGACCCACCGACTTCAAGTAAATTCACCAGAACCTGCAATTTTTTTGACAGCAACCATGAACGCCTGAAGTGGGATCCGGGTGACGTTCAGAACAGGGCTCATTTGGAGGTGGTCAAAGTACCCGTTGTTCTTCCCGGCGGCGGCAGGCCAGGGGCAGGTGGCGCTCTTCCGTGGCAACACTTGCCCCTGAAACGAGCCGGCAGTTTTATCCTAGCGCCATTGGAGACGGCCCGTGTTAAACCAGGGAAGATACGGCAGGAGGTTGTTTGCAGCGGGCAGCACCGATTGCTGGTCCACAGTCGTTTCGAAACCGCCCACCACAATAACCCGGTTGGCCGTTAACACGATTTGAACTGGCCGAGCCGCTGAAGGTGGCCGCTCTCTGCGATGACGGCCACCCAGCGTATCCTCAATAGTGCAGACGCTTGGTAAAACCGCCGTCGATCACAATATTGGTGCCCGTGGTAAAAGAGGCGCGAGGGCTTACCAGAAAGGCCACCTGATTAGCTACTTCTTCTGCCGTACCCAGCCGACCCATGGGAATACTGTCTCGGGTTCCCTCGTAGACCTCTGGCGCGGCCTGTTTAATTTGGTCCCAGGCACCGTCTTTGATGAATATTGGGCCGGGACTGACTGCATTTACGCGAATCCCCTTGGGAGCCAGTTCATTGGCCAGATTGCCCGTGTAATTAAGCAGCGCCGCCTTCATTGCCCCAAAGGGAACGGGACCGGCAAAGACTTCGAGGGCAGCCGTGGACGACATGGTGATAATCGAGGGGCAATCGGACTTCTCGAGGTAGGGCAATACAGCATTGACACCACGCCAGGTGGCCAGGATGTCCGTCTCGAAATTCTGCCGCCAACCATTCTCACTGGTGTCGGCGCCCCCAGCACTGGCGTTGGCAATGAATATATCCACACCACCCAGTTTATCCGCGCAATTGCCGATCCAGGACTCGTAGGACTGGGAGTCAGTGATATCGACCACATCGCCATGGGCCTTAACGCCTTTGGCGCTTATCGCCTTAACGGCGGCATCCACCTCGTCCTGATGTCTTGCGCACACGCCGATGTTGCAGCCTTCCTCGGCCAGGGTCAGAGCCATTTCCAGGCCAATACCCTTGCTTGAACCGGTTATCAATGCCACTTTGCCTTTGAGTTGCAGATCCATTTTTTAACTCCTGAGTTTTACCGTTGGTTTCAGCACGCTGGCTGGGTTGACTGCTCAAATCACCTGGCCGTTATTCACAGGTCAGGCGCATATATCGTTGCAAATGAAAGTCACGACTGTTGAACAGGTTTTCTATCACCGCGATTCGCTTGAAATAATGGCCGACACTGAGTTCCTCGGTCATGCCGATGCCACCGTGCAGTTGAATGGCGTTCTGCCCCACAAACGGACCCGACTTGCCGACCTTGGCCTTGAGGGCCGAAACCAGGGCCGACGCGTCATCGGCGTTCTGGTCCAGTTTGTAGGCGGTTGCCAGCATCAGGGAGCGTGTTAGTTCGATTTCCATGAACATGTCCGCCATTCGGTGTCTCAACACCTGGAAACGGGAAATGGGTTTGCCGAACTGCTTGCGCTGCTTGGTATATTCCACCGTAGCCGCAAGCAGAGAGTCCATCGCTCCCACCGCCTCGGCGCTCAGGGCCAGAAGTGCCCGATCGATTATTTTTTCCAGAACGGGGTAGCCCCTGCCCGGTTCGCCAACGAGAGCCCCCTCGGGCACGGTGACACCATCCAGCCACAATTCACTGGCATGCCGGCCGTCGTAGGTCGGGTAATCCCGACGACTGAGTCCCGGCAGCCCCGCATCCACCGCGAACAGGCTGATACCCTCGGCGCTGTACGCATCGCCGCTGGTTCTTGCGGTCACGAGAAAGACATCCGCGGCGGGACCATTGAAGACCGTGCACTTGCTCCCGGACAGTTTGAAACCCTCCGCACAGGATTCGGCCCGGGTCTCGACATGGCGGAGGGAAGACTGCCGGCCGGCTTCCAGTGCAGCCAGGGCTCCCTGAACCCGCCCTTCAGCGACTCCCGCCAGGTATTTTTCATGAATATCCGGACCGGCCTCTTGAAGAAGGCCGGCAGTCAGCACCACGGTTTCCATGTACGGT
This sequence comes from Cellvibrionales bacterium UBA4495, assembly GCA_002388905.1. Lineage (GTDB taxonomy): Bacteria > Pseudomonadota > Gammaproteobacteria > Pseudomonadales > Porticoccaceae > DGNJ01. Next base: position 41,594 of record DGNJ01000075.1, on the reverse strand, counting down.
TCCAGAACCAGGTGCTTACCAAAAGCCTCGCACAGAATCATGGTTTCGAGTGCGCCCCCTTCAAAACCACCGTGCTCTTCGGGCAATGTCATCGCCAGCCAGCCCAGTTCCGCGAAGGTGCGCCACTGCTGCTCACTGAATCCCTCGCCGCTCTTGGCCACGGCCTGGCGTGATTCAAAGCTGTAATTGTCGCGCAGATATTTATCGACGCTGTCCCGGAGCATGTTTTGTTCGTCGGTATATTCGATATGCATTGTTGATCTGACCTTTTGGTTACAGCTCGAGGACGCGCTTGGCAATGATATCGCGCTGGATTTCCGCTGTTCCGCCATAAATTGTAGAAGCACGGTTGTTGATATACTCGGCCATCACGGTGAGACCGTGCTTCGGGCCCACGATTTCACCCTCGAAATCCGGTTGTAGCGCCTCGTGCTGAAAGGGTGTGATAAAGGTGCCCATGACTTCGACGCTCAATTCATTGAAACGCTGACTGATTTCCGTACCCATTACCTTGGTCAGGGAGGAGAGCGCGCCGGGATTAGCACCTGCTTCCAGTGCCCCCTTGATGCGCAATTCGGTGTATTCGAGCGCCAGCGCATCCACCTCCACGGAGGCCATCTTATTGCGGAATACCGGATCATCGATCCATGGAATGCCGTCGGGATTCAGTTCGGCTCGGGCCTGACGGTGCAGTTTTGCCGTCTGTTTCTTGTGGTCGACGGTAAAATTCTGCCCCCCACGTTCGAATTCGAGCAGATACTTGGCGACACTCCAGCCCTGGTTTTCCTCGCCTACCAGGTTGGCGACAGGGACACGGACATTGTCGAAGAAGACCTGACACTGCTCGACACTGCCATCGAGGCCAACGATGGGATCGACCCTGATGCCGGGACTGTCCATGTCGATAAGCAGGAAGCTGATGCCCGCCTGGGGAGGCCCTTCTTTCGACGTTCTCACCAGGCAGAAAATTCGGTTTGAATGCTGTGCGTAACTGGTCCAGATCTTGGAGCCGTTAACCAGGTAATCATCGCCATCACGAACGGCGCTGGTACTCAGGGAGGCAAGATCGGACCCGGCTCCCGGTTCCGAGTAACCCTGACACCAGACGTCCTCGCCGGAGAGTATCCTGGGCAGGTAATAGTTTTTCTGTTCCTCGGTGCCATAGCCGATCAGCATCGGTCCCAGCATCTGCAAGCCCATTGGCAGCAACGCTGGTGCATTGGCAAGCTTGCATTCTTCCTGAAAGACATAACGCTGGGTAATATTCCAACCCGGTCCGCCGTATTCTTTCGGCCAGTCCGGCGCGACCCAGCCCTTTTCGTAGAGAATCCGGTGCCACTCCATGGTGGCGTCGAAATCGGCAAAGACGCTGGTCATCAACTGACCCGCACGCTTCAATTCCGGTGTCAGTGAGTCTTCCAGGAATCGACGGACCTCGTCTCGAAATTCTTGCTCTTCCATTCAGATGGCCTCGGAATGTTTTCGGTCATTACCTGCTTGTGCAAAGAGGACGGGGACACACTCCAGCGCACTCCAGACACACAACAAAACAGGCACGACTGTTTATTTTAAAGTCGACCCGTCAATATTGCAATGTCCTCCCGATGATTGGTTACAGGCCATGCAACAGGTCGCTCAACTGCCTTCCCGATTGCGCTCTCTTGCCCATCGCCGGCCATCGTCACTGGCTACCCAGTGGATGGCGTTGCTCAACAGGCGACGAAAATGGGGGTTCTCATAGGCATCCACGCCATCGCCCATCTGCAGGTATACCACAGGGCTGTTGCCATAGTGCTTGACCCAACCGATGCAGGAACTTCCCTGGGGATGATCCCAGCCGGCATTGCTGTACAGGTTCCCCATCACCGCCTGCCGGGCCGAGAAGAAATGGTCCCGATCAAAGTCGTAATCACTTGACAGTAGCGGTATGACCTCGTCTTCGAATACCTCGTAGAGATAAAGTTCATCGGTCACGGGAAACGATGTATCGACGCCAACGGTGACGGGATGCCCGCGCAATACTCTGGCCTGGTATGGCACGGCATGCCGGTATCCGGAATCCAGGCAGGGCTTGTTGCGGACTGTTCCGGGCAGATAGAGAAACCGGCCACCGACGATCTCTGCATATTCCGGCCACTCCGGCCAGGCGGCAATGGCGTGATGCAGGAATACAAATCCATGCCCCAGATCGAGCAAGCGCAGAAAATCCGCCTTGAAGGACTCAGGGGGCGCTACCAGATCGGGGGGCTGCCGGCTGAAATCGATTCCCGGCATATCGTAAAGCACAAAGGCATCGTAGTCCCGGGCCAGGTCCGGGCGGAAAAACACCTGGCTGGCGGGCTGCTCCACGGCGGTATAGGCAATACCTGCCATGGATTCAAACACCTCAAAAAAGGCATCCCTCGGATAAGGGTGGCCCTTAACCGAAACCAGAATGTTCTTATCGCCATGGTAATCGATAATCGACAAGGCAAGCTCTCTGGCTGTTCACTGTTTCGGTCCGCCGGGATACACCGTTCCGGGAACGGTTAGCTTGACTGACCGGTAACTTGTTCACGGATCCGCTTCCTGAGCTGATCCTTGCGAACCTTGCCCGATGCCGTCTTGGGCAGCTCGTCCGTCACCTCGAGCCGCTCCGGCCACTTCTGCCTGGCCAGGCCACTTTCGGACAGATACGGCTTGAGACTAGCCAGGTCAAGACCGGCTGCCCCGGAGCGCAGAACAAGCCAGGCGCATACTCCCTCACCCAGGCGCTCGTGCGGCATTGCCACGACAGCCGCTTCCTGGATATCCGGATGAGCATAGAGAACATCCTCGATTTCCCTGGCGCTCAGGTTCTCGCCACCCCGGATAATAATGTCCTTTTTGCGGTCGGTGATGACAAGTGCATCTTCCGGCGTCAGATGGCCGATATCGCCGGTCTGGAAATAGCCGTTCGCGGTGAAGGCCTCGCGAGTCTGCTCACTGTCGCCATAGCCCAGCATCAGTGCGCCACCCCGCACCACGATTTCTCCGTCCCGGCCAAGCGGGAGAAAATTGCCTTCATCGTCCTGGACCTGCACATCCCAGTTATAAAAACGGCCATCGGTCTCGGCCGCCAGGGCTTCCTCTTCCGGTTTCTGGAACCCCACTGTCACCAGGGGGGCCTCGGTGCTTCCATACACACGAAACGCGCGACAGTTTTCAAGCGTCCTGTGAGTGGCGCGAATCAGGGACGGGGGCACCGAGGCACCGCCACAGGCAAACAGGCGCAGAGTTGGGAGAGATTCACCACGATCCCCGGCGCACTGAACCAATTCCTGAAGAAACGGCGTCGCGCTGATGCAGGCCGTGGCGCCAATTCGGGAAATGTAGTCCATGGCCTGGCTCACTTCCCAGCGCTCCATAAAAGCGGCTTTGGCTTCGGAAAAAAAGGGTAGCTCAATGCCATTGGCAAACCCGGTGATGTGGGTTACCGGCGAGGGCATCAACATAATGTCGTCCTTTCCCAGCTCCCAGGCTTCACAGCCGTTGTCCAGGGCGCGGGTCAAGGTGTTGTGGCTGTGCAGGACAGCCTTGGCCCGTCCGGTAGTGCCAGAGGTGTACATAACAATTTTGGTGCGATCGGGATCAACCCGCCCTCTTTTCAGGGTCGACGGATCCGCATCCCTCACCAATTGCCCGTAGGAGAGCATATCGGCTGGAGGCTTATCACCGCCAACGACGATGACCTGACCGAGATCGGGCAGTTCTGGGCGAAGCCGGCGAATCATCTCCGGATAATCGAACTTCCTGAATAGATGGGGAATGAACAGTGCCTTTGTCGCCGCATCCTTCAGGATGAAGGTCAGCTCCCGGTCCCGGTAAATGGGAATGATGGGGTTGATAACCAGGTCAAGGAGCGAGCAGGCGATATCAAGGGCAACGGCTTCCCGCCAATTGGGGAGTTGAAAGCTCACCACGTCCCGCGCCCTGAGGCCGAGCTCTGTCAGCGCGACAGCCAGCCGCGAGCCTTCGTCGACAATATCGCCAAAGGTAATGTGCTGGCCGTCTTCCAGGAATATGGCAACGTCGTCGGGCTTTTCCTGCGCTTTCGCCAGGGCCATGTCGGCCACGGTCAGGTTACGGTACTGGTTCTTGTATTCAGTTCGAGTCTGCATCGCTTACCCCCACCGGCCTCAAAGCGACATCCAGGTTTCAGGGCCTATTCACAACATCTGCAGGCCGATTAGTGCGTAAAGACCCCAGGATACCACCGCAAAGAAAAAAGAGCCGCCCGCAGGCGGCCCATAATCCCAGGATGTAAAGGCTATGAACACTTAAAGGGCACTCCCTGCAATTCACCTGTTAACAGGCACAATAGCGTGGAGCACAAAGACAAGATACAACATCTTAAAAAATCAGTCAAGCATGTTTTTATTAGAGCTGCCGCTCTCGTTCACAGCCAAGACGTCAATGATGTACGCATTTGCCCGCTTATACGCCGGAAAAACCCGCCGTTGCACCACCGTCGATTACAATTTGGGCGCCGGTGATAAAGCTTGAGCTATCGGACGCAAGGTATAGAACCAGGTCCGCAATTTCCTCGGCTTTGCCAAGCCTGCGCAGGGGAGACGCGCTTTCGAGAAACTGACGGGCAGCCTCCACATCACCGGACTCTTGCATGGCGTTGAGGATGTTAGGTGTTTCCACGATACCGGGATGGATGCTGTTACAACGAATGTTGTACTGTTGCCGTGCGCAATAAACCGCAACCGACTTTGTCAGCGAACCCACCGCACCCTTGCTGGTGGTATAGGCCACATCATCCGGCAGGCCGAAAAGGCCCACGACCGAAGAATTGACGATAATCGAGCCGGTTACATCCTTGGGGTTGTCCTTCATCACGGCGATGGCGTTCTTACACGTCAGCATGGCCCCCGTGCAGTTGATATCGAGAACATTGCGCCAGTCCGACACCGAGATATTCTCGATATCCGCGTCCCCCGAATTGACGCCGGCATTGGCAAAAACAATATCGAGACGGCCTTTCTTCCTGACGGTGGCGACGACCTGCTGCCATCCATCTTCATCCCTGACATCGTGCTTTACAAATTGGGCTCCCGTGGAAGCGGAAATCCGTTCTGCGGCCTCGGTATTGCTACCCGTATAGACCACGTCGATATCCTGTTCACACATTTTTCGAACAACAGCTTCTCCGATACCGCTGGTACCGCCCGTGACGAGAGCAACGCGCTTAGTCATATGTTTTTGCTACCTATTTTGTCAGCTTCCCATCCAACGACACCGAACATCCGGCGTGCCGCTGAGTCTTCCGGGTTTGCGAACAACCACCTGGCAAGCCATTTCACCAGTGGTCGGGCCTACCTGCTAGCGGGAATACTATCAAGCGATGAGCACAAAAACAATCCGTCCGCCCTGTTTGTTAGTGATTCCTCATATGGGCCAGTAAGCGTAACCGCTCAGTCGCGGACACCGGCACCCAGCCGCGCGACCTTTGACGCTTAAGCCAGCAGCCATCCAGATAGTGCGGGATAACAACGTGGGCGTGAAAGGCGGTGGCCCACATCAGACGTGCAGCATCGTCAGTACCATTCCATGCCACCGCTGCCGCTCTCCAAACCCGAACCTTTTTTAGTACCGGCCGAAGATGACGGCGAGATATCCTCTCAAACGCATATTCAGCGACTCCTCCAGGAAAGGCATAACCCATGCCAATCAGTACGCCACCGCCAACACTGGCCCGGCGGAACCCCTTTCCGCCTTTTCTAGCTTACTACGGCAAGAAAGTTCAGCGGAATTCCCGCCTCACCGGGACCAGATCACTGTGGCTCTGAACCTCGCCATAGTGGCCCGCCCGTTAATAACGGCCTGTCACAAACACGGCTCCATCGATACCACCGACTACAAGTTGACGCCCAATCAGAAAGCCTAGATCGCTTATAGAGGTGCCTTATTTCAATTTAATAAAAAATAGACACCACAGATACTTTCAAAGGCGTCATCTACCAGACGATCGGCACGCATTCCTGATACATCACGTTACCCAGATGAGTCAGTATTTTGGCGTCCGGCGCAAGCTTGAAAGTAGGTATCGCCCGCAGGAATTCCTCAAGGGCAATCACCAGTTCCCGGCGAGCCAGGCGCACGCCGACGCAGTTATGGATGCCGGTGCCAAAACTCAAGTGACGCTGTGCCCGGTCGAGCTTGATTTCAGTGGGGTCCGGATAGGCGACGGGGTCGTTACTGGCCAGCGATGTCGAGAGCATCACCCGGTCACCGGGCATCAATGTAACGCCGCCTACCTCGACTCGCTTAATGCACGTCCTGGATATGGCGACGGATGCATAGGCGCGCAGCATTTCCTCTACAGCGACCGGTATCAACGATTCATCGGCTCTCAACGATTCCTGCAATTCAATGTCATTCGCCAAATGCCGCAATTGCCAGGCGATATTGGTTGTGACGGTGTCCAGTCCGCCGAGGTACAGGTTGAAACAAATGCCGAAGGCTTCATCTTCCGTGAGCAGCCTCCCTTGGTGCTCCGCATGGACAATATGCGAAATGAGGTCGTTGCCTGGCTTTTCCTTCCGCACCCGCATCTCGTCCAGAAGCCGTGTTTTAACGGCTTTCATCGTGCCCGCAATCGAAGTCATATCGGAGCTGTGAAGTAAATCAAACTCCCAAGCCATGAACTGGTCGACTTCTTCCAGGGGCAGACCGAACAGATTCAGAAAGACACTGACCGGGAAGCGCGCCGCAAAATCCTCCATCACGTCGCAACCACCATCTGACTTGAACTCCTCGATATAGAAACGGGCGGCACTTCTCATCTGGTTTTCCAACGCGGCGACTTTAGCTGGCGTTAATTCCGGCGCCAATACATTGCGAAAGCCCCGGTGCATGGGCGGGTCCGCTTCCACGGGCAATACCGCCCAGTTCTCTCCTATTAACTTCGCAAAAGGGCTGAACCCCTCGCTGGTAAAATGTTCGGTATCCATAAAAATGGCTCGAACATCCTTCTCTCGACAGAACACCCAGGCATTCTCCATTCCCAACCACGCATGGGGACCGTATAGTACCGGAGTCTGCGCATGCATCTTTGGTATGATAGTTTTGAAAGGGTCTTCATAGGTTGTTTCACCGACAAGCAAGGGGTAAGGCTTAACCAGTTCCGGAGGAACGTGGTCGGGGATAACCGTCGGCGGGGTATGGTCAGGGGAAACAACACTGTTTTCTTCGTTTGGCATTTTCCATCTCCTCCAGAATTCGACTTAAGTCGGTATTGAATCCATATAAAGTGTGACGCCGCGTCAATCTGCGGTCGTTCCGTCATCGGCACAAAATATTGCGCCATGCACAACACGGGCTTCTTCCGAGGCAAGGAACAGGACCACCGATGCCACATCCGCAGGGTCGGCCGGGCCGCGCAAACCCGAATAACGGGCCAACAGGCTCAAATCCATACCTTCGGGTAGCTGTAAACTGCTCATCCCGGTTTCCATTGACCCCGGCGAGACAGCATTGATCCGTATAGGCTCGTTGATAAATTCCATGGCCATTGATTTTGTCATCATCAGTACAGCGGCCTTCGTCATGCTGTAGGGAACCACATAGGCAGCCCCTTTATGGGCCGATTGCGAGAGGCAGTTGACGATATTGCCCGACGTTTCGAGCAGATGAGGAATAGCCGCTTGCGACAGCCAGAAAGGCGCCGCCATGTTGGTGGAAACCAGCGACTGCCAGTCCTTTTCCGTCACCTTGGAAACTTCGGACATGCGCACGACGCCGGCTATATTGCACAGAACATCCAGCCTGGACCATTGGGATATCGCCGCGTCGACAACAGCCTGGCACGCTTCGCGCGTCGACAGATCAATGGTCATTATTTTTGCCTGTCCACCCGAGTCAGCGATGGCGCGTTCGGTGGCAAGCAGACCTTCTTCATTGATGTCGACCAGCAAAACCGACCCACCTTCACGGGCAATGCCTACAGCCACAGCTTGCCCCAAACCGCTGCCTGCGCCGGTTACAACTATGATTTTATCCCTGAACTTCATACACTTATACCCATGAACCGCCTGTTTACTGGAAGCAGATACTCGCCACCAAAAAATAGTACGATAACGCTCTATTAAAAGCAATAGTACGATGTCGTCCTATTAAGTGCAATCGTACATGCTTTAAGCCGAACCAATACCCCTATAGACGTAGGCAATGAACACAAACCACACAACACCAGAGAAGACCATTAAAGGACGTCCCAGGGGGCGCCCGCCCCAGGCCATGGCGAATCAGGTCAGGGAGGAGATTCTTACCTGTGCCCTGGCTGTATTCCGCGAAAAGGGTTTTGGAGGAAGCTCGATTGAGGGAATTGCCAAGCGCGCCGGTGTCAGCAAAAACACCATTTACCTGCAGTTTCGTACCAAGGAAGTGGTGTTCGAGGAGGCCGCAAAATTCGGTCTGGCCAATGTTCATGAGCAGGTCGATATCGAGGTCAACAGAGAAGCTTCGTTTGAACAGGCAGTCCTCACGATTATCAGACATATCCAGGAATTGGCCGCCGATTCCGATATCCGGAGCCTGACACGGCTACTGATCGCTGAAGCTCAGCGTTTTCCTGAGATTGCTTCGGCAATGCACGGCGAATTTCGGAAGATGATGAAGCCAGTCGCAAAGTATTTGCGGGAGGCTGCCACTGCTAATGCGTTGTCAATAGACGACACCACACAAGCTGCACACGACTTAACGATTCTGGCTCTAGGTGGCTTCGATTTTCTGCTTTCGGAGCCCGAAAACCAGGAAATACTTTCGAAAGAGCGCGCAATAACCTTGCGCGATATGTTGGTCAAAGGTTGGCAGCGCTGAAAAAATGCCAATTACAACTCATTTTTGCCGGAAGCCATCGCAAGGCGGCTTACGTGCCGGTTCCATTTTACCGCCGGCGAAATGGTGGACAGACCCTCTGACCTGGCATCATTAGCACTGCAAACTCATTCATGGATCTTACCTATGCTTTCACACCTTCTTATCCAGGTACAATAAGGTAAAATCCGACTCCTGATAATCAATGGTATTTCTCGACGACCCCCTGCCTGACTCCCGAGCACCCATGAAAAAATCATCGACAATAGACCGGATCCTGTACGCGGCCAGTGCCGAAATCGCCCTGCGGGGTATCGATGGAGCACGTGTCGAGAAAATCGCACGGGACGCCGGTGTCACCAAACAACTGGTTTATCACTACTTCAAAACCAAGGACGATCTTTACAGGGCAGTATTGGAGACCGTATCCAGAGACATGGAAATTCTTTCCGAGGTTGAAGCCTACAGGAATCATCCCCCCCGTGATGCCATCAGTCTTGTCATCGAGACCCTGTTCCAGGGTTTTATGAAGCATCCCGAATACCGAACCTTTGCGCTCGACCAGGCATTGCATGAGGGGGAACATATCAGTGTCGCTTCCCACTATTTGCCAACCATGCGTATCGTGCTCAGCGAAGTTGTCGCCCCTATACTCGCCCGCGGTGAAAAGGAAGGCGTTTTCAAGCCTGGGCTGGACCCTCACGTGGTTTTCTGGATGATTTTCAACCTCACCGCTGGCTGTTTTCTCAACGAGAAAATCATGCCGGAAATATCGGGTATCGATTTCACCAGCCTCAATGGCATAGAGTCGTGGCGATCCATCGTCACTACCTTTGTGCTCGATGCCCTCAGACCCTGACGGGTGGGAGTGTCCAGGAACCGCTCTCCGTTCTTAGTCCTGACAAATCAGCAGCGTAGCGATCACTGTGCAACAAACACTATCAATCAATCCGCAACCTTACCTCCAGCGGGAAGCGTTCGGTGGGCATACCGCCATAACCCACTGTCGCCTCTGGATCTTCAAGTCGGAAATTCGGGAAGCGCTCAACGAGCTTGCCAATCACCCGCCGCAGCACTTTCCTGGCGAGCACGTTGCCGATACAGAAGTGAGTCGCATGACCAAACGTGCTGATATCCTTTGGGTTGCGGGTAATATCAAATTTTCCCGGATCAGGGAAAAAATCCGGATCATAGTTGGAAGCACCCATGGAAATATGGACGACCATGCCACGATAAAGCGGTACCCCGTCGACTACACAATCCTTGACCACGAAGCGGTGACGGAAATTACCCAGGGAATCGACCCGCAGGCACTCCTCAATCGCGCTGTTGATCAACGATGGATCTTTCTGTAGCAGCTTCAACTGGTCGGGATGACGACACAGACGAAGGCTGCACAGGCCAAGAGTCGCAATCACGGTGCCCAGCCCTCCGGTAAACAGTTGTATCAGCGATGAAAACAACTCTTCCGTCGACAGGCTGCCTTCCACGTCATGAGCGGCGATGATACCGCCAATCAGGTCATCCCTGGACGGCTCGCTACGGCGCTTCTCAATTAATCTTTCGCAGTAGCCATAGGCGGCGTTATAGGCGTCCATATAGGCCTGGGGCTTTGGTGCACCTTCCGGAACCGTCGCCACGAGCTCAAGGGAGTCATTCAAGGTCGTGAAAATATGCCAATCTTCCCGGGGCAAGGCCAACACATAGCCAAGCAGGAGCTGATACATCAACGGTGCGGCGAACTCACTAATCATGTCGAAACCGCCCTGGGGTTCGACCTTGGCGATCATCTGATCCACCAACTCATTGACACCCTCCTCATATTTTTGGACCTGCCGTGGGGTAAAGCCAGGCTGAATCAGACGGCGCATTCTGGTGTGCTCCGGCGGACTCAGGTCGGTGAGAATCGGCAGGCCGTTAAAGTAATCGAACATATCGGCGCCGGAACCCGGCTGGGGCGCACCGTTGATGGTTTCGTAATCGGAAAACGCCCACTTGACCTGTTGGTGTCGACAGATAACCGCATTGGGACGGCCATTGATCATCACATAGAACGGGGGCCTTTTGGCCCATTCCAGAAACCGGGGAATGGGATTCGCCTTCATTTCCTGACTGAATAAATCAACATCAATGAAATTCGACTCATCCAGTGGAGGGATCACCGGCGCTTCCAGGCTGGCTTCAGTTGTCATGATATATTCCTCTCTTTCTCGCTTGTCAGTTACCCTTTACAGTGAATGTTGGACATCATCACGCCATGCTTTGCAGGACATCGCCCACGAAAGGTTGATGAGTGGAGATACCGCCATCAACAGCAAGAATCTGTCCGGTTACGAAACTGGCTTCATCAGAGGCCAGAAACACCACCATACGGGCAATATCATCGGGGTTGCCCAAACGCGGCAGCAATGTGTGTTTTTCGAGCATGGCCAGTTGCTCTTCCGGCACCATGGACCTGGAAAGGTCGGTGAGAATCAATCCGGGTAACAGCGCGTTACAGCGAATATTTTTCTTGCCATACTGAGTGGCTGTGTTGCGGGTAAACGAGTTAACGGCGCCTTTCGAAGCGGAGTACGCGGGCGTGAAAATATCTCCCAGGATGGACACACCGGAACTGGTGTTAATAATGCTACCGCCACCCGCTTCGATCATCGCCGGCACACAGTGCTTGGTCATCAACATGGTGCCGCGGGCATTGACGGCAAAGGCGGCGTCCCAGACCGAACATTCCAGGTCAGTAATGCCGGCGTCGGCAGCCATCTGTGCGGCTTGTGTATTGGCCGCATTGTTGTGGAGAATATCTATGCGACCAAAGTGCTCAAGCGTGTCCTTGACCAGGTTCTTGACACTGTTTTCATCCAGCAGGTCTACATAGCGAGCCATCGCCCGACCGCCATTGGCATTGATTTCGCCGGCAACCCGCTCCGCGCCTTCGCGATTAATATCCGCGACGACAACACCGGCGCCCTCGGCCGCCATTGCCTTCACACAAGCTTCGCCAATGTTGGCGCCGGAACCCGTAACAATGGCGACCTTATCTTTCAATCTACCTTTCATTGCTAGCCCTTCAACTGATTCATCTCAAATGGGCTTGAAACCCATGTTGAAACAGTAACAAAGGACTACTGAGCGCACGATTCAATTCATTTGACGGGTGGCAAGCTGGTCCGGGGAGGGGGCTGCAGCAACCATGGAGTCGCCCCTCGTTGCGGCATCTTGTCCACCAACACAGGGCGTGACCGAAATCGTCGAGGGGCCCATGGCAGGCCTACGGAGTTCCGCGTCGCCGGTTGCAGGCGCTTTTATAAATCGCAGCCCGGGCCCGCGTTTTATACGCGGGCACACGGGAGGCGGCTTGTTACTTAAATTGGCGAAGGCACCTTTCCGGCGCCGCCAAAAGCAGTGTTAATTAGGATCCGCAGATACAAGGGACGGCGTCACACGCCGCCCAGGTCGCCAAAGCAATCATTGGCGGTATAGCTGCAACTGTATTCGCGAACGTTATAGATCTTGCCGTCACGGATCCGGAACAGGAAGTGGTAGGCATTGTTGTAGATTTTTCCGCTTTTCATCTCGCCCATGGATTCCGCCTCGACGGCAACCTTTTCACCTTCCGCGGTCATGTCGACAATCCATATCTTGAGCGGCGCTTTCATCTGGGACGCCATGTTCCTGGGAGCGGCGGCAAAAGGTTCCCGGTCCCAGGTGAAGTGAAACATCTCCGGCTTTTTAAGCATGGACTCGAATTTGAAGTCCTCGCTCAGGAAACCCAGGATGCGTTCTTCATCCTGCGCATTGGCAGCGTCGAAATACTGCTCGATCAACTTCTTATTGGTTTCTTCCTGCGACATAAATAAATACCCCCTTGGGCAAGAGTTGGTTAAATTATAAGGTTTGTAAAAAACATTTGACCCATCACACACGAAGCCGTGAACCGGCGTGAAAACTTCACAAGCACCCTCCAGACTCTCGCCCGCAGGCTCGCCTGGGTCGCACAGCCCCGGCTAGATAAGCATACCCACCCGGTTACCATCCTTGATGGCCTCATCGGTCTGGAAGACACTCCACAGGGATTCCCGGGCATCGCCGATCAGGTGCAATTCCGACACCTGTCCCACCAGCGCATGGTACAGGGATTCCTCCGGGGGCCTGGATGTCACCAGCACCACATTATCGACATCCTCCAGCGTGCTCTCCTCTTCGGTATACACGTTTTCCAGGGTGAGCTTGCCGGGCTCGATCCGGGTAATACGGGTACTGGGCACAAAGGTTACCCTGGGCAGCAGGCGCTTGCTGATCACCTTGTCGATCCCCAACTCCTTAACCGACATGGCGAGACCGCTGTCGATGGTGACAAAAATAACCTCCCTGCCCTGGTCCGCCAGGTATTCGGCGATACCAGGACCGACCTCGTAGGCCGTGTTGTCGTAGACAACGATTTTGTTCCCCACCCGGGCATTGTCGAGAAGCAGGTCCTCGGGGGTCATCACATAGCCATGACCCAGCTCGTGTCCCGGTATGGGCACCAGTTGGTTCCTGCTGATACCGGCCCGGGAGTAGGTCGCCCCGGTGGCCAGGACCACCGCGTCGGGCTCAAGGCCGGCGATGGTTTCCGGTGTCGCCGTAGTGTTCAGGCGGATATCCACTTCCAGTTTTTCCAGTTGCAGGGAGAGCCAGCGAATCAGCTCGGCGCGATCTTCCAGCCCCGGCAGTTTCGCCTGCAGGGTCACGTGCCCGCCCAGGGAATCGTAGTGTTTTTCCAGCAGGGTCACCCGGTGCCCACGCTGAGCAGCCACCATGGCGGCCTGCATGCCCGCCGGGCCGCCGCCCACGACAACCACTTTCTTTTCGGCTGCGGCGGGCGTCAGGGATTCATGCTCCCGGCCGATCTCCGGGTTGACCGTACAGCCTACCGGATGGCCGATGCACGAGCGCAGGAAACAGCCTTCCAGGTCACCGATGCAGGTGCGGATCTCCCCGGTTTGTCCTTCCCGGGCCTTGTTGGGCCACTCCGGATCGGCAATCACCGAGCGGGCCACGAAAACCATATCGCACATGCCCTCCGCCAGTGCCTGATCGGCGAACCCGGGACTGAGCATGCGCCCGCCGCTGACAACGGGCAGACCGGAGAGCGCCTTGCGCACAGCGCCGGCCGCGTACAGATGGGTACCCTCGGACATATAGGAGGAGGGATAGTGGTAATGGGTCATCTGCGGCTTCTGGCCGCGGGCGGTGATACGCAGCCAGTCGAGCTTGCCGGTGGCCTCCAGCAGTTTGCAGATGGCGATACCTTCCGACAGGCCATCACCGCCAAGAGTGTGATCGTCGGCATTAACGGCAATGCCCAGGGCGAAGTCCCGTCCGCAACGGGCCCGGATGTTGTCGATGATTTCGACGATGACGCGCATCCGGTTTTCCAGGCTGCCGCCGTATCGGTCCTCCCGGTAATTGTAGAGCGGCGAGGTGAAGCTCTGCAGTCCGGCGCCACCGCTGATGGGAAATTCAAAGCCGTCCGCCCCGGCATCCCGGGCGTTCTGCGCGGCGATACCGTGGGCCTCCACCAGTTCACCGATCTCGTCAACGGTCATGGACCGGGGCTGGGTGTCGCTTAGCACGGTGTGGGGCGCGATCCCGGACGCCTGGGCCTGGTTGAAATCGGCCATCATCCAGACACCCTGGACAAAAGTCCTGGCACCCCACTTGTGGGTGGCTTTGACAATCTTTTCAATGGCGTGCAAGTCGTCCCGATTGTAGGCCCGGATAAACCAGCCCGGCGGCACTTTCGGGGCCGGCACTACCTGGCAGCTGGCAATACCCATAAACCCTGCACCGCCTTTGGCGCGGGCCTCGAAATAACCCACCTGCTGTTCCGTGCCTATGCCCAGGCCCACCATACCGTGGGGCGACATAAAGACCCGGTTGGGAATTTCCAGGGAGCCGATTTTGGTCGGACTGAACAGATTTTCGTAATGGTTCATCACTAAAGCCTCGTCGCTGTTTTTATGGCAATGGCGGTTAATAGGGGAGGGGTCACTCCCGTTCCTTCGTCGCGATCATACTGAGGGTTTCAGTCTACCCGGTTACCGCTCCACTTCCCCGGATTCCATTTGACTAGTCGTCAAACCGGCCTTGCCGGCGGCGATTCACGTGAACCGATAGAACCGGTGGGTCTCCATATCGTTTGCCGCGCAACAGAACCGCTCCAGGGAACTCATGGTGTCCTGCTGGGGGTTTATGTTCGACTGCCAGGCGACCAGGCCCCAGACAACCATACGCGACACCTCCTCCCAGGCCTTTTCGAAATCGAACCGGGGCCCGCCATTGGCGGCCAGATGCTCCAGGTAATGACGAATCAGGTCTCTGTCCGATGCGCGCCGGTCCTCCACTTTCAGTGACCCCACCAGGAAATAGGTCAGGTCCCGCCAGGGCAGGCCCTTGCGCACAATCTGCCAGTCGAACCAGATCCGCGTACCGTCGGGGCGGCGATAGCTGTTGCCCAGGTGGGCATCACCGTGCAGCAGGCAGCGGGGACCTTTGTCGGCGCTCTCGTGCTCGCGCAATTGCAGGAAGGCGCTGTAAAGGCGCTTGGGGTCCTCGGCCATCCAGCGCGGGAAAATGGCGAGACGCTCCGGCAGGCTGTTATGCTCGTCGAAGATATCCGGCATCATCATCCAGTAGTCATCGGTAGTGGTTTCCGGAGCCAGTGCGGTCTGCAACCAGTCCTGCCGGTCCAGCTCCGGGTGCCCCCAGGAACGACCGTGCATCATGGCCATGCCTTCCAGGGATTTGGCCATGTCGTCCACATCGATGGGCCGATCGGATGCGCCGAATTCCCCGCCCAGGGGAATAAGGTCTTCAAGCACTATAAACCCCTGCTGGCCCTCCCCGTCGTCATCCCAGTCGGCGAAATAACAGGCGGGGGACGGTACCGGCATTTCGGTGGCCAGGGTGCTGTAAAACCGGGCCTCGTTGACACAGACGGGACTGCTGCGGGGATTGCCGGACCAGTTGGCCTTGAGGCAGACCTGCTCGGGAAGCCCGGCATCGATACCCGCCTGGTTCAGGTCGAGCCTGACCCGCGCCTTCGTGGTGTGGCCGGGAATAAACTCCACCTCCTCCATCGCTTTGACCTCCACGCCGGGATAGGCGGACTGGAGGGTTCGGGTGAGCCATTGGGCATCCACCTGGCCGTAGTCCAGGGGAAGACGTTCGTTGCGCGGGGAGGTCATAGACGACACCTGTTGGGTTGTTTTAAGTTTCCGGGGCGGAGTCCCGGCTCAATATAAGACATTTGCATTAGGATTTTCAACCGGCGCCACTGCGCACCGGAATACCGGTCGGCCCGCGGATCGCCCGCCGGAGGTTCTTGTCGAGGGCCTCCGCCCATGCAAGAGCCACCACAACCCGACCGGGAACCACCTCCTAATGCGTCAGGATATCCCAACAGCGTTCCGCAGAGCGGCACTCCATACCCCCGGCCCCCCGGGGCCATGATTCCAATACCGCGACGGAATCGAAAATTATCATAAAAATCAATCAATTATGCCGCATCTTGAACACATCAAAGCGATTAGTCAGGAATTCAGGCCCGTGGTGCTGGATATTGAACCAAAAAAAATATATATTTTTCATTCCTCCTGGCTGGC
This sequence comes from Cellvibrionales bacterium UBA4495, assembly GCA_002388905.1. GTDB lineage: Bacteria > Pseudomonadota > Gammaproteobacteria > Pseudomonadales > Porticoccaceae > DGNJ01. Next base: position 25,104 of record DGNJ01000075.1, on the reverse strand, counting down.
GCGTTCGCTGGACAGCGGCAACATATAAGGTCCGATGTCCTGCCTCGATGCCCGGTTGTTTCAGGGGGCAGTCATAATCGTCCTGTACAAGAGTCAGCGAAACACGTCAAACTCTTCGGGGCACATGTCTTATCAAGAAGCATAAAGAGGATTCAATCGATGAAAAGCAATAACCTGCCCCATGGCATGGAAAACTTCACCCTGGACGATTTCAAGCTTTCCAAGGAAAAACGTGCCGAAATCACCAAGGGACTCACCGAGCGCCAGGCGTTTATGGTCAACCAGTGGATGAATGTTCACGACGCCCTGAACAGCGGCGACTTCAAGGCACTTCGCGAGTTCTGCGATCCGGAAAAAATGACCTATGACAACCCCAACCGCCCCGACCTGGGCACCTTCGAAGAGTGGGCGACGTCACCCGAGGGGCTCTATAACACGTTCCCCCCTTGTGTCTACCGCACCCTGAAGGCCTGGGGCAGCGGCGACGACGAGATCTGCGTACTCTGCCATCACTACGGCAAACACGAGGGCGGCCCCTACATGGGTGTTCAGCCGTCGGGTAATGAAATCAACGTCACCTGGTTCTCCTGGCTGAAGTTCGAGGGCGACAAGATTGTCCACATCTACTCGATTTCCGATGTACTGACCATGTTCAAGGACATCGGCATTATCGAGGTGCCGCAACCGGTCGACCCCTACAAATAATCGATCGGTCGATGATCGGCAAGTCAATCAAACGCGCGGCACTGTCCGCGCGTTTCTTTATCAGCTGCATTTGTCGCCCGGACCAGCAGCGTCTGCGCTGAGCCATCGGGACATGCCGGGAGGAAAGCCGCAAAAAGCAGCAATCAGGGGAGGAAAACCCAATGCGACGCAGTGAAGAGAGAATACTGACAACCCACACGGGCAGCCTGCCCCGTCCGGACGACCTGATCAGGATGATGTTCGCCAGGGAGGAAGGCGTACCCGTGGATGCGGTCGCCCTGGGCCGCCGCATCGAGACCGCCGTCACCGAAGTGGTGGACAAACAGGTCGCGGCAGGGATCGACATCGTCAACGATGGCGAGATGAGCAAACCGAGCTACGCCACCTATATCAAGGACCGGCTGTCCGGCTTTGAAGGCGAGGAGGTTCCGGTGGTGTATCAGGACGTGGCGGACTTCCCAAGCATGCAGGCCCGCGTGTTCAACGACCCCGGCCGCAAGCGGCGCAAGACCCCGGCCTGCGTGGGGCCCATCGACGTGGTCGACAGGGAAGCCGCTGTCACCGACACCAGGAACCTGCTGGAGGCAACCAGGGGCAAAAGTGTCGCCGATGCCTTTATGACCGCCGCCTCCCCCGGGGTGATATCCCTGTTTTTTGCCAACCAGTATTACCAGGACTTCGAGAGCTACCTGTTTGCCATTGCCGACGCCATGCGTTACGAGTACGAGACCATCACCAACGGCGGACTGATGGTCCAGATCGATTGCCCGGACCTGGCCATGGGCCGGCACATCCAGTACGCGGATCTGGACCTGCCGGCATTTCGCAAGCGCGCCGAACTCCATGTGGAAGCCCTTAACCACGCCCTGGCCAATGTGCCCCGGGAGATGGTTCGCATGCATCTTTGCTGGGGCAACTACGAGGGCCCCCACCACTGCGACGTCCCCATCGCCGACGTCATCGATATCGTCTTCAAGGTCAAGACCTCCGGCCTGGCGTTTGAGGCGGCCAATCCCCGCCACGCCCACGAATACAGGATCTTCGACACCGTCAAAGTGCCGGAGGAAATCGTCCTGATTCCCGGGGTCCTGGAGTCCAAGTCCAACTTTATCGAGCACCCCGACCTGGTCGCAGAGCGCATCGTGCGCATTGCCGAGCGGGTCGGACGTGAACAGGTGGTGGCGGGCACCGATTGCGGTTACGGCACCTGGGTGGGCCAGGCCGCGGTGGAGCCGGAGATCGTCTGGGCGAAATTCGCCGCCATGGCGGAGGGCGCCAGGATCGCCAGCCGGCAACTGTGGCCTTGAACGGCGCGGCCCGGAACACACACAACAAGAGGAAACACCATGAAGCTTGAAGGTAAAGTCGCCATTGTCACCGGCGCGTCGGCAGGTATCGGCGCCGCCATTGCCCGGGAACTGAGCAACGCCGGTGCCAAACTGTTGATCACGGCCAGGCGCGAAGACCGCCTACAGGCGCTGGCCGAGGAAATGCCCGGGGAAACCGCCATTCTCCCGGCAGACATCGGGGCGCGGGAAACCGCGGATCAATTGCTGGCCCTGGCCAAAGACAAATTCGGACGGGCCGACATCATCGTCAACAATGCCGGGCTGTTGTCCACCAATCCCCTGGAAAACATCGACCTTGACCTGATGTCGAAAATGATCGAGGTAAACTTCGACGCGGTGGTCCGCCTCTCCTACACCTTTGCCCGGGAATTCAAGGCACAGGGCTCCGGCGCCATTATCAATGTCAGCAGTATCGGCGCGATCATGAGCCCGCCCACCTGGGGCGTCTACTGCGGTGTCAAGGCCGCCGTGGAAAGCTTTACCGCTTCCCTGCGCATCGAGCTGGGCGGCACCGGTGTCAAGGTGGGCACCATTGCACCGGGCACCACGGCCACGGAAATTTTCGATGTCCAGCGGGAACGCGGCGAAAACCCCGTGGAGCAGGATATCGATGCCGTGGAACCGGAAGATATCGCCAGGGCCGTGCGCTTTATGCTGGAACAGCCCGATCGGGCCAACGTGGCCCGCCTGCAGCTGTTTTCCTCAGCGGAAAGCGCCTGAGGCGAAATCGCCACTACGCCGGGCAATTAGTGCCGGGATCCGTCCGGGCCCGCATAACCCGAAGTCAGGCGGGCCCGGCCTCGATTACACTGTACATGGAGGGCGTCGGGTAACAATCGATCACCTGGAAGCCGGCGCGGGACAGCAGCGCCGAATGCTCGGCCAGCGAGCGTTCCCGGCCCCCGGTGGTGGCCATCATCGCCATGTCCAGACCCCAGCCCATATGGGGGGCGTCGTCGTCAGGCAGCACTGTTTCAATAATAGCGACCCGGCCACCGGGGCGGATGGCCCGGCGGATGGATTCGAGAATGGCCACGGCCCGGTCGTCCTCCCAGTCGTGAAGAATCAGCTTGAGCAGGTACAGATCCCCTTCGGGTACGCTGTCGAAAAAATCCCCGCCCACGGCTTCCAGGCGATCGGCAAAGGGGGCGTTTTGCCAATGCCTCTTGCCGGCAGCCACGGTATCGGGCAGATCGAAGACCACGCCACGGGCCCGGGGGTAGCGCTCCAGTAACCGGCCCACGAGGCTGGCGTGGCTCCCGCCGATATCCACCACTTTTTCGAAATGGCCGAAATCGTGGTTCTCCAGGACAGCGCTTTCCGTGGCCCGGGTGGTCGCCGTCATGGCCTTCGCGAACACCTCGCGACGATCGGGATGCTTATCCAGGTACTCCACCCAGTTCATGCCATGGTGGATATCGAAAGCGCTGCCGCCGGTGCGGACAGCGTCAAGCAGCGAGGTCCAGGCCAGGTAATTCTGCCCGCCCGTGGAAATGTCGATAAGGTCCCCCAGACCGGATGGATGATCCGTGCGCATCAGTTCGGAAACCGATGTTGCGCCATAGCGATCATCGTCCAGACGCCGGAACACGCCTGCGCCGGCAAGTGCGTTGAGCAGGCGGCGCAGATGGCCCGGATCCACTTCCAGCTTCCGGGCAAGCTCGGCAGCGCCTACGGGAGCCTCCGCCAGGTGATCGGCCAGTTTTAACTGCACGGCCACCCAGAGGCTGGGCCCGAGCCAGAAACCCATGGCCACATTCAAGAGGAATTCCGCCGCCTCACTTTCGTTATAACTATCCATTACTGATCCTTATTTTTTAATGATTATGGTTGGGAAAGGGTGTTACTGGCTCCACGAGTGCGAAACAGGATTTTGGTTGAAACAGGCCCAGATCTTGATATATTGATATAGTAGCAAATCGTTAATGAACAGCCACTAAATAGATTTTAATAAGGCTCTATCCCTGAGGTATTACCATGACCTGGCTTCCCCTCTCCCAGACCTCCGCCGACTCGGATCTTGACAATGTTCTCGCACATCAGCCCCGGGCGGGCCGAAGCCTGAAAAACTTTCTCTCGGTCGCCGAGGGCGTCAATGATTCCGCCTTACTGCATCTTTGCCGTTTACGCCTGGCACAATTGATGAATTGCCGTGCCCAGTTGGCGGGTGTCGAACCCGGACTGCTCCAGGCGCTGGAATCCTGGAAACAGTCCAAACGCTTTACCGCGCTGGAAAAAGCCGCCCTGGATTACGCCGAGCAATTTATGGTGGGCGCCAACAATATTTCCGCATCCCAACGGGACAACCTGGCCCGGGAACTGGGTGTTGGCGAACCCTCCACTTTTGTCTACGGTCTCTACATCAACGAAGGTTTTCTCCGCCTGTTGACCTTTTTCGACATCGACCCCTACCCCCCGAACTGGCTGGTGCCCGCGAGCCGGGACCTCGAGGAAAAATCCGATCGCGAACATATCGAATGGGTGGAGGGGCAGAAATCGGAAACCGATTCCCGGCTCATGGCCGCCTACTATGATTTCAATCTGGCCACCTGTTCGCAACACGGCGTCGACGAGACCACGGATGAAGTGGTGCGCCTGCGCAGCGCCGAGTACCACGACTGCAAATTCTGCCAGAGCGTGCGCCGGGTCCTGGATTTACCCGAAGGCGTCGACGACCTGATGGCCGAAGTGCGGCACTACGAAAAGAGTACCGCGCTCACCGGACAGCAAAAGACCGCGCTGGCGGTGCTGGATACCTTCGTGGCATCACCGGCCCAGGTTGACGAGAACCTGAAGTCCCGCATCCTGGCCCATTTTTCGCCGGCGCAGATTGTCGAACTGCTTCTCAAGGAAGTGTTCTGGATGTCCAACAAACCCATGATTTCCCTGGGGACGGATCCCGGTCCGGTGTCGCCGGAAGCGACGACGCCTTTCGAATACGACCGGGAGGGAAATTTCGCGATCCTGTAACGATGAATCTCCGGCTCCGGGACGGCGGAACGGCTCCCGGGCGGGCATTATTTCCCCTGAAAAATAAGGAAAAGCAAATACCATGAAATTCAAGCTCACTCTGTTGTGGCTCAATATTGTTATGTTCACGGTCTTCGGGCTGTACTTTATCCTGGCTCCCGCGAGTGCGGCCCAGAGCTTTATCGGCGCCGTTCCCGCGGACACGAACCTGATGATCGACATGCGCGCCACCTACGGTGGCCTGTCTTTGGCAGTGGGGCTCTTCCTGGCCGACTGCCTCCTTCGCCAGAAAGCGGTTCAGGCAGGCCTGCTCTTGTCGCTGCTGATTTTTGTCTGCCTGACGGTGGCGAGGGCCGCAGGGGTGATGACGGCGCCGAGCCCAAGCGGCATGATGTATCAGTCACTCACCCTGGAAGTGGTGATGACGATACTCTTTGCCCTCGCCCTCGTCATCAAACCCGCGGCCAACAAAACGGTCGACCGAACCGGACCTAGACCTTAGGCATCGTCCAGTGCCGGTTCCCCGGTATTCCAGGCGAGACGACTGGTAAACCAGTAGACCAGCAAGCCGGCGAGGATCCCCGGCATGCCTTCGTAAATAGCACCGTGCCAGCCCTGCCAGCGCCAGAATAGGGCCACCGCCAGGCCGGTGAGGGTCATGGCCACCGCCTGCTTCTGATTGAGGGAGCCCCGAAACACCAGTACCAGGAGGACCGGTGCAAAGGCCGATGCCAGGCCCGACCAGGCCATGACCACCAGGTTGAAGACGCTCTGTTTGCTCAACAGCGCCCACACCAGTGCCAGCGCGGTGATAATCACCGTGAACACCTTCAGCACCCAGGGTTTTTCAATTTTGTGGGGCAGGATATCGTGGGTCAGTGCCGCCGAGCAGCTCAGCAGCAGGGAGTCCGCGGTGGACATGGTGGCGGCGAATATCCCCGCCAGCACCAGTCCCACCCAGACCGGATGGAACAGTTCCTGGGCCATGGTGGGCAGAGCCAGTTCGGCATCGAAGTTGCCGGTATCGGCAATGAATATCCGCGACAGCATGCCGACGCCGGTGGCCATCAGGTAGAAAGCCGTGAACCAGAGGTAGTACCAGAGCCGCGCCCGGACCATCTTGTCGGCGCTGGAGAGAGTCATGAAGCGAACCATGACATGGGGCTGGCCGATCACGGAGAGTCCGGCAAAGAGCCAGCCCACGGCAAAGAGAACACCGCCCGCGAGGCCGGGCAGCACCGTGTCCTTGGGAAACCAGTCGAGGAAGCCCTCGACACGCCCCATCTTGTCCACCACCAGGGAGAGGCCGCCCTGGGCATCCACCGCCGTCAACAGCAGCGCACCCATGGAGACGATCATCACCATTGACTGGGCTGCGTCTGTCCAGATGGACGCGCGGATGCCGCCGGCCATGCAGTACAGCGCCACCATGACCGCACCGATCACCGCACCCGCCCAGGTGGGCCATTCCAGAAGCACGTGCAGCGCCTTGCTGCCCGCCACCAGCTGGGCACCCGCGTAGGCGAGCAGGAAGACAAAGGAGATGATGGCCACCATCAGTTGCCATCGCTTGAAATGACCGCCCCAGGCGCCAATTACGCCGGCAAAGCTGGATTCGCCCGTCTCCCCGGCGGCCTGGCGCAGGCGGGAGTGAACCCAGAACGAGCCCAGCAGGTCACCGAGAATCCAGCCCGCCATCAGCCAGATGGAAGCGAGGCCCGTGACATAGGTATAACCGATGACACCGATAAACATGTAGCCACTGTTGTTGGTGGCCACCGCCGAGAGCCCCACCAGCCAGGGCGGCACCGAATGGCTGGCCAGGTAGTAATCCTCCTTGGTCTTGCGGCTCTGGCGGGCGGATGCCAGCCCGATAAAGGTGAAGGCCAGCAGGAAGACGACGAAACTGGTTATCAAGGGCTATCCTCCGATACTCTGATACTCCGGTATTTCCAGGACGCCGCCCGGGCAATGCATCGATGGCGGTGCGCAGCAACGCGCCCCGGAAAGCGGAGTACCGGGATCAGGCGCCGATATCAGGCGGCGCAGATGGCATCACCGTGATCGTGAACTTCCACGAGGCCCCTGTGCAGGGCCTTGACCGCCGTCTCGTAGTCATCTTCGTCGATGACGAACTGCATGTCCACCTGGCGCATGGACTGATGGACGGCCAGGACGCTGATATTTTCCTCGGCCAGCGCCCCCACGGCCTTGGCGAGAATACCCGGCACCTTCATGTCGCTGCCAATGGCCGAGACGATGGCCACTTTACGCACCTGGAGACTGCTCTCCGGGTATTTTTCCTCGATATCCCGCCGGATGCGCTTCACCGTCTTGAGGTTGCATGCCAGGTAATGGGTAATACTGTTGGCGGTAATATCCTTGGTGACAATATGCCCTTTCATCCGGGAAATAATGGAGAGCAGGTCCCGGTCGTACTGGTGGATCTCGCCCATCATGTTCTGCTCGAAACACTCGATGGCATAGATATTCTTTCGCCCGGCGATGATTTCCACACAGGGCTTGTCACTGACGTAATCGCCGGTCACCAGGGTGCCGGCGTGTTCCGGCTCGAAGGTGTTCTTGATGCGCAGGGCGATCTCCTGCTGCCTCAGACCCTTGGCTGCCCGGGGGTGAATCGCCTCCATCCCCAGGTTGGCGAGCTGGTCGGCCACATCGTAGTTGGTGCGACCGATGGGGACCACGCTGTCCTCGCCGGCAAGCCGCGGATCGGCGCTGCTCAGATGAAACTCCTTGTGGATCACCGCCTCGGAGGCACCGGTGAGCACGGCGATACGGCTGAAGGTCATCTCGCTGTAGCCGCGATCGAAGGAGTTCATGAGGCCATCGGCGGTGTGGGTATAACCGGTGACGATGGCCATTTCCCTGGCCAGGTCGATTTTCTCGAAGGCCTTCTTGATGCGGTCATCCAGGGACAGATGGGCATCCGCATTCCAGCCGGTGAGGTCGACAAAGCGGCTGTTGATGCCTTCTTCCCTGAGCAGTTCCGCCGTGTTCCAGGCACTGTGGGCCTCGCCAATGCTGGCAAGCATCTCGCGCACGGTGTTGAGATGGGTTTCCAGGGCAAAGTGCCCGTGCTGGCAAAGGCGCTCCAGGTCCGACAGGCAGCGTTCGGTCTCTTCGAGCCGCTCGTTGATGAAGCTGTTGGCCTTTTCGAGCTTTTCCTCATCCCGGAACAGTTCAGCGTTGATTCCCCGCAACCTGTCGCCCACTTCCGTCAGCGCCTCCCGCCAATCCTCGTCGTTGTCGTTGGCGTTGGCGAAAAGGGCGTAGACACCGGGCTGGCCGGTCTTCTTGTGCTCGAGCAGGTAGTTGGTGATGCCGCCATAGGCGGAAACCACGAAAATGCGGTTGTACAGGTCGTCGCCGGACCTGCCGCCGCCCCTGATGATATTGTCGCGCACAGCAGCGTAGTCGCTCATGGAGGTGCCGCCGATTTTCTCTACTGTATGTTGAGCCATTGTTCCACTCGGTTCGCTTTGGGCTTTCTATGAATAATGTTGCTTTCGATTTCCGAAATTGTCGGCGCGCCGGGGGCCGGCGCACCGTGGATGACGACAACAATCAGTCGGTAATCTTTTCGGCCACCAGTTCGTAGGCGCCGCTCTCGTTGTGCACTTCGGTACCGTGCAACGGCGGATTGAAGACACAGGCCATTTCCATCTCCGTATGTCCGTACAGAATGTGCTTGTCGTTTTTGTCGAGAAGATAGATGGTGCCCGGTTGAATGGGATACACCTGACCGTCCTCCTCGTTCTTGATTTCACCGTAACCGGAAATGCAGTACACCGACTCCAGATGGTTCTGGTAATGCAGGTGCAACTCCGCATTCCGGTAGATCGTGGTGATGTGAAAGGAAAAACCCATCTTGTCGCTTTCCAGCAACAGGCGAGTGCTTTCCCAGCCGTCGCTGACAATGCGACGGCGGCCTCTTCTGGCTTCTTGAAGACTTCTGACTATCATAGTGAACCCCTACTGTCGATGAATTGAATTGTTTAAAAAAATTGCCGAGCGGGTACGTCTCTCAACTGCCCGTCTCTGAAAAATAGGTCACCTCGGCCGGCGACTCCATCCGGGTGGCGAAAAAATCCTCTTCCTCAGGCACCTCGTCCACCTTGGCCAGCACTTCCCGGACGCTCTCCTCGAGAATGTCGAGGCCCTTTTTCAGGTTCTCGTCGGTAATCAGCAATGAGCACAGGGTCTTGACCACATGGTCCTCGGCGCCGCTGGTCTCAATGATCAGGCCCTTCCTGAAGGCCGCCTTGGTGATTTTGTCCGCCAACTCCCCGCTGACGCAATTGAGCCCGTGGAACATGCCCCGGCCCCGGCTGGTGAAATTGCCGTCGCCGTACTTTTCGACAATTTTTTGCAACCGCTCTTCGATATAGTGGCCCTTGCGCTGAACGGCCTTCGAAAAGGCATCATCGGACCAGTACTCATCGATTGCCGCCTTGGCGGTGACAAAAGCCAGGTTGTTGCCCCGGAACGTGCCGTTGTGCTCCCCGGGGCGCCACTGGTCCAGTTCCGGACGCATGAGTACGACGGCGAAGGGCAGGCCGTAACCACTCAGGGACTTGGACAGGGTGACGATATCCGGGTAAATGCCGGCTTCCTCGAAGCTGAAAAAAGAGCCGGTGCGGCCGCAACCGGCCTGGATATCGTCGACAATCAGCAGCACGTCGTGTTTCTTGCATACCGCCGCCAGGTTACGCAGCCACTCGGTGCTGGCCACATTGATGCCGCCCTCCCCCTGGACGGTTTCCACCAGCACGGCGGCGGGCAGATCCACGCCGCTGGAGGAATCACTGAGGACTTTGTCCAGGTAAGCGGTGGTGTCGATATCGTCGCCCAGGTAGCCGTCATAGGGAATCCGGCTCACGCCCGCCAGGGTGACGCCGGCGGCGCCCCGGTGGTGGGAGTTGCCCGTGGCCGCCAGGGAGCCGATGGTGACGCCATGAAAGCCATTGGTGAAGGTTACGATGTTTTCCCGGCCCTTGACGTTGCGCGCCACCTTGATGGCCGCTTCCACGGCGTTGGTGCCGGTGGGGCCGGTAAACTGCACCACGTATTCGAGGTTGCGCGGTTTGAGGATCTTCTCGTTAAGCGTTTCCAGGAAGGCTTCCTTGGCCGCGGTGTGCAAATCGAGCCCGTGGCAGATGCCATCGTTCTCGATGTACTCCAGCAGGGCTTTCTTGAACACGGGGTTGTTGTGCCCGTAATTAAGGGTCCCGGCGCCGCCCAGAAAATCCAGGTAGCGATTGCCCTCGCGGTCGAACATATATTCGCCCTGGGCCTTGTCGAAAATACGGGGAAAAGAGCGGGCGTAGCTCTGAACTTCCGATTCTATCTCGTCAAAAATCTTCATTTTTCACCTTTGTTGGACTTTGAAGTTGGGGTTGCCGTAGCCGAGGGCGCCACCGGGCCGGGCCGCGGGGCCGCCAATGGGAAAATGCAACGGAGAACAGGATGCGGGGGTACCGCTGGAGGATGCATGCGTCGGTGCGTGGCCGGCCGGCCCCGACTGGCAGGGTCTGAATCCTGCTCCTTGTCAGCTCTGGGAGTTCCGCTTTCCGTGAACATATCCTTAGATATCAAACTATTTCGTTAAAACGAATTAACGCTGACCGGACCAGCCTGACAGGCCTTGATGACAGTGATGTGGCACAAATCAGTCTGTACAGCATGAATAATGTATTGTACTCTAAATAAATTGAAAATCAAGGAGTTACGCTGACCGCAGCGGCAGACCCTGTTTTTTTATTGGCAGAGAGGTCCGTCGCGGCCCTTCCAGGGGCATTCCAGGCGGACACAATCTGCCGGCAACGCCCGCAAGCGGATCCCGCCCCGGAAGCGGGATACATTCGATGAGATACTTCCATGGAAACAATTGACCAAGTACTGGTGGCCATGCGCCGCGTACTCAGGGCGACAGCCCTGCATTCCAAGCACCTGAGCAAGACCGTGGGCCTGACCATGCCGCAACTGCTCCTGCTCCAGGCCATCGCCGGCGGACAGGATGTGACCGTGGGCGAGCTGGCGCGGCGCATCAGCCTCAGCCAGGCCACCGTGACCACCATCCTCGATCGCCTGCAGAAGCGGGGCCTGCTCTACCGGCAGCGCTCCACCAGCGACAAGCGCAAGATCCACCCCTGCCTGACGGCGGAGGGCCGACGCGTCCTGGAGACCGCTCCCACCCCCCTTCAGGAGCAGTTTATTCGCCAGTTCCGTGGACTCGAGCCCTGGGAACAATCGATGATTCTCGCCGCTCTCCAGCGTGTCGCGCAGATGATGGATGCCCAGGACATCGACGCCTCCCCTTTCCTGGACCTGGGCGAGCTGGATCGAACCGCCAAGCGCAGCCGGGACAGCGCCCCGGAGCCGCTGGCGGGATAAAGGCGGGGAAGTCCGCAATCATTGCCGAGCCGGGTGATCAATCGGTGCGGGCCGTTGCCTCCCGAAGCAGAAACCAGAATCCGTCCATTAGCCGGCACAGGACACCGACCACGGGCGCTTCACTTCGAATCAGATCGGGACCGAGAGCCCGGAAGTCCATGGCGGCGTGGCCCAGCCCGCTGTACTCCCAGTCGATCAGATAAAGGTATCCGGATCTCTCCAGAATATTGTCGGGGGTCAGGTCGTGGTGACATAAAACCGGCTGCCAGTCGCCGGCCTGGAAATCGGCAATGGCCGGCCGCCACTGCCGCCACAGATCGGCCAGTTCCGGCGGCAGGGGAATGCCCAGGTGATCCAGTTGCCCCCGGTAATGGTCCAGGTGAGCCAGGTAATCGAAGCGCGGAAGATCCACGCCGATGGACTGAAGCTTGGCGAGCAGCGTCAGCAGTTTACGCTGCTGGCCGGACTCCCGGAAATCCGCCGCCGTCCAGGTTCTGCCATCGATGTATTCGGTGACCAGGAAGCCCCCCGCCGGATCGTTGAACCAGACATCGGGAGCAAGGCCAAGACGGGAAACGGCGGCAAGAACAGTCGCCTCCCGGTAGCGGTCGACCCCAAACCACTCGCGATAAGGACTGTTGAGGCGCAACACAGCCTGTCCCGCCTCGGTATCGAGCAGCCAGGCTTCGTTGGTGAGCCCGCCTGGCAGGCGGCGCACGGCGCGGGGACGCGGCCCCAACGACGGCGACCACAGCCGCCAACTGTCCAGGGCTGTTTCCAGGCGCCTGTCAGGCCGGCCGGAGCTGCCCCTGTTGTTCCCGTTGTTCTCTCCGTTCTTTCTGTTCTCTCTTTTCATGGCGACGCCAGGTGACATAACCGCAGACGACCAGTACCACATAGACGATGAACAAAACCGCCGTCAGTGGCATGTCCCGGTCAAGATAGAGAAAGACCGATGTACTGTCGATGACGAACCAGTAAAACCAGTTCTCGAGGATCTTCTTTGCCACCATGAAAGTGGTGATTACGCTGGCCCAGGTGGTAAAGGAATCCAGGTAGGGCCAGGCAGCCTGGGTTCGGGTGCTGAGAAAGTAACCGGAAGCCAGGGTTAAAACGGCGATGCCGGCAAGCAATGCCAGGTGAATGCGCAAAGGCCAGCGGTGGATCGCCACGCCCCGGTGTTCGCCGCCGCCCCGGCGCCACTGCCACCAGCCGTAAACCGCCATGGCCATGTAAAAGACATTGAGAGCGGATTCCATCAACAGGCTGACGTTCCAGAACAGCACCGTGTAGATGGCGGTGCTGGCCAGGGCACAGTACCAGCACCAGAGGCTCTCGCGCACCGCCAGCAACAGATACGCCACCGCCAGCACCACCGCCAGCGCTTCCCAGCCTGACAGTTGCAGCGCGGTGTCGGCGACGCCCCGGACAAAATCGCCCAACTAAAGTGCCTCGTAGTCGGGCAGGAATTTCACCACAAACACCGACTTGCCCAGATTCTCGTGACTCCATTTCATCATGGTGCCAATCAAGCCCAGTACTTCGTCGTATTCGCCGGTGAGCACGGTACAGGTGGGAAAGGTTTCCCGCTTGACTCCCGCACGCGCGGTCAACTCCTCGAGGAAGCGCTTGATCACGGGCAGGTAATCGTCCTGCAGTGGGTATAGGGTAATTTCCGCGGACAGTTTCATGGGCACCTCCCGGCGCTTTACTGGAATTCGTAACTGGCGGTCACGCCAACCACTCGCGGATCTCCGAGTTGGTAATAGGGTTCCGTGGCGTAGCCCTTGCGGGGATCGTTGCCGAAGCTGCCAAACCCGCGTACCTGGTAATCCCTGTCCGTGAGGTTCCTGCCCCACAGCACCAGGTGCCAGTTATTTCCCCGGTAACCCAGGCGGGCGTTGAATAGCTCATAGGCGTCGGCCCGGGCACCGTGCCGGCTGGAGAAATAGAATTCGTCCTTGCCTTCCACTTCCAGGCGCGCATACCAGTGCTCGGTCATCTGTATAACGGTGCCCAGGGCATACTGGTAATTGGGGGCGTGGGGCAGATCGCGACCCCCGAGGTCAAAGGGCGTGCCCGTTTCCGGATCGGCACCCACGTGGGCGAAACTCTCGAAATCCTCGAACTCACTCTCCAGCAGCCCCAGGCTGGCGTAGACCCGGACCTGTTCGGTGGCGCGCCAGTTGAGTTCCGCCTCGAGTCCCTGGCTGCTGCCGGCGGCGGCGTTGGTGGTGTAATCGATAAACTCGCAGGGGCAGATATCCCCTTCGTTGGGTTCGACCACGGACTGACGGGTCTGGACATCCTCCCGGTCCTGGTAAAAGAGCGCCAGTTGTGCGCTCAGGCGGTCTTCCCACCAGCTGCCTTTGACGCCGATTTCATAGTTCCAGAGGTTTTCGGTATCGAACTCGCGATCCGCCACCGGCAGGCTCTGGTTACTGTTGAAGCCGCCGGCCTTGTAACCCCGGGAAATCAGGCCATAGACCAGGGTGTCGCCGGCGGTGTAGTACTCCAGGGCCAGCCTGCCGCCCCACATGTTTTCCCGGGGACTGAATTCGGCGCCATCGGAGTCGCTGTACTCCGCCTCACGCTGCTCGTAACGCAGCCCGGTCACCAGTGTCAGGTCACCGGTCAGCGGATACTCGACCTGGCCGTAGACGGCGGCATTCCTGCTGTCAAAATCACTGAGAAAATCTTCCGACAAAAAGCTGTACTCGCGACGCAGGTCTTCCTGCTGGTCCCGGTAGTAAAGGCCAAGCACCCATCCGGTTTCCTCCGGCTCGTTGTCGGACACATAGCGCAGATCGACGCTGGTATTGCGGTTCTCCCGCAGGTAATTATCGAAGGACGAGTAGCCGGGAAACACGCAGTCGAAAACGTCGCAGATACCCTCGAAGCTCCAGTCCTCGTCAAAGCCGTACTCGCTGTCGGAATCCGCATGGCTCAACAGGGCAATCAGGCGGTAATCCTCGCTGGCCCGCCATTGAACCCTCATGGAGCCCGCCAGGGTTTCCAGGCGGTCGTGGCCGGGCTCGTCGGAGAGGGTTTCCCGGGTATTGTCCAGGGAGAAGGCATCGTAGCCATTATCGACATCGACATAGAGAGCGGAAAAATCCACCTGCAGATCTTCGCGGGGCTGCCAGCGCAACCGGCCGCGCGCGGTCAGTTCGTCAAGGTTGTCGGTATCCTCCCGGTCCAGGTGGACATTGTCGATATAGCCGTCGCTGTTGTGCTGCTGGATCGCGACACGATAACCGAGAGTCTCGTTGAATGGCCCGCTGACAACGGCGCTGACGGTTTTGGTGTCATATTCCGCCAGCGTGGTTTCCACCCGACCGTAAAACGTCTCGGTGGGTGCACCGGATACCATGTTGATCAGGCCGGCCAGGGCGTTGGCACCGTAAAGTGTTCCCTGGGGGCCGCGAAGGATTTCCACCTGCTGAATGTCCAGGGTGGTGGCGGCGCCGCCGATCCCGGTCAGGTCGATGCCGTCGACGATCAGCCCCACGGAAGGATTGACGGGCTCGACAAACTGACTGCGCTCGCCGATGCCGCGGATCTGGAAGAACCGCCCCCGGGAAGCGCCGCTGGCGTAATTGACATTAGGCGCCAGGGAGAAGACCTCGGCAAGGTGCCTGGCGGTGCGGGACGCTATCTGCTCGCTGTCCAGCACACTGATGCTGGCGGCATAATCCATCACCGGCGCGCGGCGGAAATCCGCGGTCACCAGTATCTCCTCAATGGCCTCGGCGGCACTGGCGGCAGCACTAAAAATGAGGGCGGGAACTGTCAGGGCTAATCCCCGAAACAGGGATTGTCGGTTTGTCATTGGAGCCTCCCGGGTGGAATGGGGAGACCCGGTATGCGCGTGCGGGAGGCAGCGAAGAGCACCTATCCCTACGCCGGCATTAACCGGATCAGGTTCAAAGGGTTCGTCCACATGAACGTCTCAGGCCCGCGCCGGGCCACCCCTCAGGTCATATCAGAATATGTCCGCCGATTTTACGCGGCGCAGGCGCCGGCATCAAATGATTCTCGAAAACCGGGGCTGTCCGCCACTCCCGGACAGGTAGGCATCGAAGACCATGCAGATCCGGCGAATCAGCAGGCGTCCCGCCCGCGTCACCCGGATTTCTCTTGCCCCGATCTCCAACAGGCCGTCGTCGGCCATGGCTCTCAGGTTCGCCAGTTCCGCGGCAAAATAGCGCCGGAAATGGATGCCAAAGCGGTCCTCGATACCGGTGATATCGAGCCGGAAGTGGCAGATCAGGCTCTCGATCACCGCCCCGCGGATCCGGTCGTCGCGACTCAGGTCAATACCCCGGGCCACCGGCACTGAGCCGCTATCCACCGCCGCGTTGTAATCGCCGATCTCTTTGTGGTTCTGGAAAAGGGTGTCGCCGACGGCACTGATGGCGGAAACGCCGAAGGCGAGCAGGTCGCAGTCGCCCTGGGTGGCATACCCCTGAAAATTGCGCTGCAGGCGACCCTCCCGCTGGGCCACCGCGAGGTTGTCGTCCGGTTTGGCGAAGTGGTCCATGCCGATAAAGACATAGCCGGCGGCCAGCAGCCTGGCGGTGGCATGCTCCAGCATCGCCAGCTTCTCATCGGGTCCCGGCATCAGGGACGCATCCATCTGGCGCTGGACCTTGAACAGGTGCGGCAGGTGGGCATAGTTGAAGATGGACAGCCGGTCCGGCGACAACCCGATCACCTCGTCGAGGGTTCTGTCAAAGCTCGCCCGGTTCTGGCGGGGCAGGCCGTAGATCAGGTCCATGCTGATGGAATGGAACCCCAGCCCCCGGCCGGCATCCACCAGGGTCCGGACTTCGGCGACGCTGTTGAACCGGTTCACAGCCGCCTGGACGTCCGGGTCGAAGTCCTGGACCCCCATGCTCAGCCGGTTAAATCCCAGTTCCCGCAGGCAGCGCAGGCTCTCGACGGAGGTGTCGCCCGGATGAATCTCGATGGCGTATTCGCCGCTGTCGTCGTCCAGCAGCCGGAAGTGCCGGCCTATAGCCGCCATCAGCCGGCGCTTCTCGCCGTCGCTGATAAAGGTGGGGGTGCCGCCCCCCCAGTGCAACTGGGTCACGGGCCTGGCGGTATCAAACAATTGCGCCTGCATGGCCAGTTCCCGCTCCAGCCTTGCCAGATAGGGGCCGGCGCGATCGCGATTGGCGGTGACGATGCGGTTACAGGCACAGTAGTAGCAAACCCGGCTGCAAAACGGGATATGGAAATACAGGGACAGGGGCCCGCCGCGACTGTTGCTGCGCTCAATGGCCCGGGCCATCGCCCCCTCGCCGAATTCGTCCCGGAACTGGGGGGCCGTGGGATAGGATGTGTAGCGGGGCCCGGCAAGATCGTAGCGTCCGATCAAATCCCGGTCCCAGGCCGGTGCGGTCTGCATGGCGACGGCAACAGTGTTCATGGCACGGGTTCTCCCGCGGGCTTGCTGAAAATGATTGCCCACCCTAAACCGGGGCCCACGGCCTCGCCATGACATCCGTCAACTGAAAGCCCTCGGAGCGCCGATCCACGGCTGGCGGTGTCCAGGTGGCGTCGTTATAATGCCCCACCCATTTCCAAACTCCCACACCCGAAGGGAAGGCGAACTATGAGCTACTCCAGCATACCGGCGGGCAACGACCTGCCCGACGACATCAATGTGGTGATCGAGATTCCCGCCAATCACGACCCCATCAAGTACGAAATCGAAAAAGATTACGATGCCATCTTCGTCGATCGTTTCGTGGCGACCCCCATGTTCTATCCCGCCAACTATGGCTTTATCCCGGGTACCCTTTCCGAGGACGGGGATCCGCTGGATGTGCTGGTGATCTCCCCCTACCCCGTCATGCCCGGTTCGGTAATCCGCAGCCGTCCCGTCGGCATTCTCAACATGACCGACGAATCGGGCACCGACGCCAAACTGATCGCCGTACCCCACAGCAAGCTCACCAAGGAATACGACAACATCAAGGATATCGGCGACGTCCCGGACCTGCTGTTAAAGCAGATTGCCCACTATTTCGAGAACTACAAGGACCTCGAGGAAGGCAAATGGGTCAAGGTGGAAAACTGGTCCCACGCCGAAGATGCCCGCACCGAAATCATGGCCTCCCGGGAACGCCACCTGAAGCAGCAAAGCTGAGAGCCGCCCTCCTCAGCAGGCCAAAACCGACAAAGCCCGGCAACCCGCCGGGCTTTGTCATTCATGGCACAGGGCCGGCAGCCGCAATACCGCCACGGTTAAGGCAGGCGAGATCCGTTTTGCAAAGGCGGAAATATTGCCGCTGAAGCTTTTTTGCCGCACCAACCACAAAAAAAGCCCCGCCGGCTAGCGGCGGGGCTTTTCCTGGCTTCTGCCCTTAAAACCAGGGCTTGTAGCCGGATGTTGCCGATTAAAGCTTTTTGGCGTTCTGCGCCAGGTAGGAGGAAACGCCTTCCGGAGAAGCGCTCATGCCCTGGTCGCCTTCTTTCCAGCCGGCGGGACAGACCTCGCCGTGCTCCTGGTGGAAGGCCAGCGCGTCGACCATGCGCAGCATCTCGTCGACATTGCGGCCCAGGGGCAGGTCGTTGACCACCTGGTGGCGGACCACGCCTTCCTCGTCGATCAGGAAGGAGCCACGGAAGGCAACGCCGGCATCGGATTCCACATCGTAGGCCTGGCAGATTTCGTGCTTGGTGTCAGCCACCAGGGTGTATTTCACCGGGCCGATACCACCGTCGTCGACGGACGTGTTGCGCCAGGCATTGTGGGTCCACTGGCTGTCGATGGACACGCCGATCACTTCCACGCCGCGCTTCTTGAACTCCTCCAGGCGATTGTCAAAGGCAATCAGCTCGGAGGGGCATACAAAGGTGAAATCCAGCGGGTAGAAGAAAACCACCGCTTTTTTGCCCTTGATTTCCTCGGAAAGGGTAAAGCTCTCGGTAATCTCACCGGAACCCAGCACGGCGGCTGCGGTGAAATCGGGAGCGGGTTTACCGACTAATACGCCCATAGTTGTCACTCCTTTTAAACGTGATGGATGAAGTAATGAGATTGAGCCTCAGGCTCGAAGATTCGTCTCGATGACAATCCGTACTTCAATGATACACAATGCCGGCCACTAATCTCATTGAAATTGGCAATAATGACGATAGGCGCGGTGTCGCTTATTCCTGAACGGACTCCTCGATCAGGTCGCGGAGTTCACCGCTCTCGTGCATCTCGAGAATAATGTCGGAACCGCCGATCAGTTCGCCCCCGACCCAGAGTTGGGGGAAGGTGGGCCAATCGCCGTACTTGGGCAGGTTGGAGCGAACATCCGGGTTGGCGAGCACATCCACGTAGGCGAAGCGCTTGCCGCACTGCATGAGGGCCTCGGCGGCCCGGGCGGAGAAACCGCACTGGGGCTGATTGGGGCTGCCCTTCATGTAGAGAATGACCGCATTGCCTTCGATCTGGTTCTTGATGGTCTCCATGATGTCCATTGACGAATACACCTCAAAAAATAGTCGAGTGAATAACTCGGGTATTCTACTCCGTTTTTCCGGCACACGAAACCGCCAGCCGACAGGCGCCAGGCATGTGGCACCCGTTGCAAAGCGCCCGGCCCGGCGATATGATTCCCGGTTTTCCGGCAGGCAGCTACCGCTGCCTGTTTTGTTTTGGAGCCTGTCCGGATGGCGACTGAAGCACTGATGAACACCTACGGCGCGCGCAAACTGACGCTCACCCGCGGCGAAGGCTGCCGGGTGTGGGACAGGGACGGCAATGCCTACCTGGATGCCCTGGCGGGAATCGCCGTGTGCGGCCTGGGCCACGCCCATCCCGCCGTCACCGAGGCGGTGTCGCGCCAGGCCGCCACACTGGTGCACTGTTCCAACCTGTACAACATTCCCCTCCAGGAGCAACTGGCGGAAAAGCTCTGCGGCCTGTCGGGCATGACCAATGCCTTCTTCGCCAATTCCGGCGCCGAGGCCAACGAGGCNNCATCAAACTGGCCCGCCTGTACGGCCACGGCCGGAAAATCCGGACACCCACCATTATCGTCATGGAGCATGCATTCCACGGCCGCACCATGGCCACCCTCACCGCCACCGGCAGCCGGAAGGTACAGGCAGGTTTCGAGCCGCTGCTCAAGGGCTTCACCCGGGCCCCGTTCAACGATCTCGACGGACTGGAGACCATCGCCGCCAACAATCCCGACGTGGTGGCCGTGCTGGTCGAGCCCATCCAGGGCGAGGGCGGTCTCGCCATCCCCGACGAAAACTATCTGCGACAACTTCGCCAGCTCTGCGACGACCAGGGCTGGCTGTTGATGCTCGACGAGGTCCAGACCGGTAACGGCCGCACCGGTTCGCTTTTTTACTACCAGCAGGCGGGCATCACCCCCGATGTGGTGACCACCGCCAAGGGCCTGGCCAACGGCCTTCCCCTTGGCGCCTGCCTGGCGAGCGGCGAGGCCGCGAAACTCATGAAACCGGGCAGCCACGGCTCCACCTTTGGCGGCAACCCGGTTGCCTGTGCCGCGGCCCTGGCCACCCTGGAAACCATTGAAAAGGAAAACCTGTGCCAGCGTGCCAGCCAATTGGGCGACAGGATCCTCAACGACCTGGCCGCCGGGTTGAAGGACTGTCCGGGGGTGCGTGACCTCAGGGGCAGAGGCCTGATGATCGGCATAGAGCTGGACCGGCCCTGTGCGGAGCTGGTATCCCGGGCGGCAGAGGCGGGCCTGCTCATCAACGTCACGGCTGAGCGGGTTGTCCGCTTGCTGCCGCCGCTGGTGATGACCGATGCCGAGGCGGACGAACTGGTGGCCACCCTGGCCCCCCTCATCAGCGCCTTCACCAGCGACTAGCTTCCCACCAGGAACCGGCGACATGGCCCCGAGACACTTCCTCACCCTCACCGACCTGACTCCCGACGAACTCAAGGCCCTTATCGGCCGCGCCATGGAGCTCAAGCGGGAGCATAGAGCAGGGCACGACAACCGTTCCTGCCAGGGCAGGGTCCTGGGCATGATTTTCGAGAAAGCCTCCACCCGCACCCGGGTTTCGTTCGAGGCCGGCATGGCCCAACTGGGCGGCAGCGCCATCTTCCTGTCGCCCAACGATACCCAGCTGGGGCGGGGCGAACCCATAGAAGACACCGCCCGGGTACTGTCGCGGATGTTAGACATCGTCATGATCCGCACCTTCGGCCATGACAAGATCGAGCGCTTTGCGCGCTATGCCGACGTCCCGGTAATCAACGCCCTCACCGACAGTTTCCACCCCTGCCAGCTGCTGGCCGATATCCAGACCTACGTGGAACACCGGGGCGACATGCGGGGCATCACGGTCGCCTGGGTCGGCGACGGCAACAATATGACCCACTCCTATATCAACGCGGCCGCCATGCTCGATTTCGAGCTGCGCATAGCCTGCCCCGAGGGTTACGAGCCCGACCGGGCCCTGATGGCGCGCCACGGCGACCGGATCACCCTCACGCGCAGCCCTGCAGAGGCCGTCAGTGATGCCCATCTGGTGGTGACCGACACCTGGGCTTCCATGGGCCAGGAGGAAAACAAGCAGGAACGCCTGCAGGCCTTCGCCGGCTATCAAGTGGACCACGACCTGATGGCCGGCGCCCGCTCCGACGCCCTCTTCATGCACTGCCTCCCCGCCTACCGGGGCATGGAAGTAAGCGATGCGCTTATTGAGGACGAGGCCCGCTCGGTGGTCTGGGATGAGGCGGAGAACCGGCTGCATGCGCAGAAAGCGCTGCTGGAGTTTTTGCTTACCGGGACGCATTAAGGGTTATTGGTCCTCGCGGCAGACNNAGGCGGAGAACCGGCTGCATGCCCAGAAGGCGCTGATCGAGTTCCTGCTCGGCTAAACACCGCGCCTGCATCTACCCGAATTGTGATGCCCGTCACGTTTTGCCCCGCGCCGAAAAGCGGAGATAAGGGCTATTTCCTTGCCATCCTGTATCCTTTGTATCCGCACACAGCAACCTAAAGCCTCTCTATGGCAAGCCCACAATAAGCCAAGGAAGAAACAAGGAAAAAGTCCGCCATGGGGACAACTTCGAAGACAACGCCAGCCGGCTCCAGCGGCGTCCAATCCGGGCCACCGGTACCGGGCTGGCGGCTGTGGGGCATTCCCCTGCTGGTGTTCGCCATCACCGCCCTGCTGGGCCTGTCGATGGCTCATTTTTTCGACCGCCAGTGGCATCTTGAACGGTACCGCACCCTCGAGGAGATCGGTCGCAGCCAGGCCGCCGCCATCGAACGGCGCCTGAGCCGAAGCATGCTCGCCGCCCCGATGCTCGGTTATGAAGTCAGCCTCCGGAAGGGGGAGCTGGAGCGCTTTCCCTTCGAGCAATACGCCCAACACCTGCTGGACAATATCGGGGGTATCAGCAACCTGCAACTGGCGCAGGATGGCATCATTCGTCGCATCTACCCGCTCGAAGGTAATGAGCGGGCCCTGGGGCTTGACGTTTTCGCGGTGGACAGCGGCGATGAAACGCGCCAGGCCATTAGCTCCCGACAACTGACGGTGATCGGTCCCATCGAGCTGGCCCAGGGGGGCCGGGGCATTCTCGGCCGTTACCCGGTTTTTCTGTCGCAAAATCACAAAGACCGGTTCTGGGGCGTGACATCGGCAATGGTTACCCTGGAGGACTTCCTGGCCCTGACCGATCTCCCGGCCCTGCCGGAAAAGGGGTATCGCTACCGTCTCTGGCACAGGCGCCCGGGCAGCGACGAGCGCGATGTCTTCGCGGGGGCGAACGCCACCCGGCTGTCACCACCCGTAGTCACCACGCCCATCCACCTGCCCAATAAAACCTGGTACCTGGACATTGCCTTCCGACGTCCGGCCGCTCACGGTCCCTCTTATCTTACGGATACCGGCCTCGCCCTGGTGATTGCCGCGCTGGTTGCGGTGCTGGTCTATCTTGTGCTTCGGCTTCCCGAGCGTCTGCGCTCGGAGATCCGGGCCAAGAGCCGGGAAATCGAAACCGCGGCCTTTTTTGACAGCCTGACCGGCCTGCCCAATCGCCGCCTGTTCCTGGACCGGCTTTCACAGGCCATTCGCCACCAGCAGCGGAGCCGGCCCTTCGCCCTGCTTTTCCTGGACCTGGACAACTTCAAGCGCATCAACGAAACCCTCGGGCACCGGGCCGGGGACCTTGTCCTGTCCCGGGTCGCCGAGCATCTTTCCGGCAATCTGCGCGTCGGCGATACCGTGGCCCGGATCGACGGTGACGAATTCGCCATCATCCTGCGGGATGTGGACAATCACGCCGACGTCAGCCAGCTGGTCCGGAAACTCATCGCCGTGGCCAACACGCCGGTGACATTCGACAGGCGCACTATCGCCACCACCGCCAGCGCCGGGGTCACCCTCTGTCCGGAGGACGGCGCCGACAGCAACCAACTGACCCGCAATGCCGAACTGGCCCTGTACCACGCCAAGAAGCAGGGCAAGAACTGCTTCCAGTACTTCCGCGCCGAACTCAATGCCGAAGCGGCCAGGCGACTCGACCTGGAAGCCGACCTGCGCCGCGCCCTCGTCGAGCGGCAGTTTATCCTCCACTATCAGCCCATTATCGACCTGGCGAACGGCCGGGTTGTCGCCCTGGAAGCCTTGGTGCGCTGGCAACACCCAGAGCGCGGCCTGGTGCCCCCCTCGGCGTTCATCCCCGTGGCGGAAGAATCCGGCCTGATCATCGAAATTGGCGAAACGGTGGTGAGCCGCGCCTGCCACGAAATACAACAACTCAACCGCGACCACGACAACCCGCTGAAGGTCAACGTCAACCTGTCACCGCGCCAGTTCCGCCACCCGGGTCTCGCCGACGCGGTGGCAAACGCGCTCCAGGTCAGCAACCTGCCACCGGACCGGCTGGAGCTGGAAATCATCGAATCCACCCTCATGGACGACATCGCCGCCTCGGTGACCACGCTCAACCAGCTCAAGGAAAAAGGCACCACGGTTTCCATCGATGATTTCGGCACCGGCTATTCGTCCCTGAACCTGCTCAAGAAGCTGCCCGTGGACACGCTCAAGATCGACCGGGA
>DGNJ01000075.1:0-1578 GCA_002388905.1 Cellvibrionales bacterium UBA4495 | reverse complement strand
CCGTGGTCGCCGAGGGTGTGGAGACCGAAGCCCAGCTGGACTTCCTGGCCGGCAACAACTGCGACCATGGCCAGGGCTTCCTGTTCAGCCGCCCTGTTCCCGCCGATGGGCTACGGGAAGCCATCGTCATCCTGGAGCGCCAGTGGACCCGGATCGGCCGGCCCGCCTGAGCCGTACACGCCCCCTTCCGCCAGCTATATACCCCTTCCGCAATATCGCAAATTTTTATAGATATTGTGTTGCATAACAGCCAAAACCTCACTATCTTGTGTTTCTGATTAAGAGGCACACCACATCTAGTTTCAACAGGGTTCTTCAACAACCGCGGCAACCGTTCCCGAGCAGGCGCTCGTTCAGGCTGCGGCAATAACAACCGGACCACCGACCAAGGACACAACCATGGAAACCACCCAGCAATCCGCACAAAACCCCCGCCACACACACACTCCCGCGGCCGGGGGCGGTGGCAGCTCCGTTGCCGCCACCGCCCCCGGGCAGATCCGGGTGATCAAGCGCAACGGCACCGTCGTGCCGTACACCGACGACAAGATCGCGATCGCCATCACCAAGGCATTCCTGGCCGTTGAGGGCGGCACCGCCGCCGCGTCCGCCCGCATTCACGAAACCGTGCGCAATCTCGCCGACCAGGTCACCGGCACATTCAAGCGACGCATGCCCTCCGGCGGCACCGTGCACATCGAGGATATCCAGGACCAGGTGGAACTGGCCCTGATGCGCAATGGCGAACACCGGGTCGCGCGCACCTATGTCATCTACCGGGAACAGCGCGCCGCCGAGCGCCGTTCCCGGGATACGGCGGCGCCCTCGCCGGCGAATGTCATCAATGTCACCCTGGAAGGGGGCGGCACCGCGCCCCTGGACATGGCGCGTATTCGCACCGTTGTCGGCGAAGCCTGCGCCGGCCTCGAAGATGTCAATGCGGATACCATCCTCGACGAAGCCCTGCGCAACCTCTACGACGGCGTCCACCAGCGCGAAGTGGGCACATCCCTCGTTATCACCGCCCGCACCCTTGTCGAGAAGGAGCCCAACTATACCTACGCCACCGCGCGCCTGCTGCTCGATCAGTTGCGCGCCGAGGCCCTGCGCTTTCTGGGTATTGCCGACGCGGCCACGGCGTCGGAAATGAATGCCCTCTATCCCCGGGTTCTCGCGGCGTATGTACACCGGGGTATCGAGCTGGAGCTGCTGGACCCGGGGCTGGCCGACTTCGACCTGGAAAAACTGGGCCGGGCGCTTGTCGGCGAGCGCGACAACCAGTTCACCTACCTGGGCCTGCAAACCCTTTACGNNTACGACCGCTACTTCATCCACAGCGACGAGGTTCGCTTCGAACTGCCCCAATGCTTCTTCATGCGTGTCGCCATGGGTCTGGCCGCCCGGGAAGAGAATCGCGAAGAGCGCGCCATCGAGTTCTACAACCTGATGTCGTCCTTCGATTACATGAGCTCCACTCCCACCCTCTTCAATGCCGGCACCCTGCGCCCCCAATTATCCAGTTGCTACCTGAGCACAGTGCCCGACAACCTGGACGGCATCTACGGCGCCATCCGCGAC
>DGNJ01000131.1 GCA_002388905.1 Cellvibrionales bacterium UBA4495 | reverse complement strand
TCTTAACTTCCTAAGACCCTAATGTATTATTCAGGATTGCTGCCAGGAACACCATGCAAGTGCTTGAAAAATTGATTTACCTTATAGCTCTCACGAACCCGTCTAGGCAGAATCATATTGATCATTGAAAAGTTGCTTGTTTTATCTACCCATCTCACACCTCTGTTTTTCAAGCTATATTCCCAAACACTAAAGTTTTTATGGTAATTTCCTTTGCTAATGTCTACCTTTTTTCCGGCAATTGTGCCGACAATCGCCGAATGCAGCCGGTTAGTCACAATGATTTTTGCGCACAAATGAATTGCAATCCATTCTGATAAACTTTTAGCGTCAACGGCAGGATCCATATATACAGAGCCAAAACCAATATAAGGGGCAGAGTCAGATGCGGACTCCTGATCTTTCCTCTCAACATACAACTTATACTTTTCTGATGGAACTGCGTCCAAACGAGCAAGCTTTAATAAGTCCGGTAATTTCAGATGAAGTGCAGTGTCGTGGTCCAATGCCACAGATGCCTCGTCGATATCTTTGAATGTTTTCTTTAAGATATCAAAAGATACTTTCTCTCTTGCAAAAAAAATGATCGATTTGCATCTAATCCGGAGTTCAAGGGACGACATCGATGACTTTATATTCCCTAGATTATCTTCAACTGTCGCTGGACCTTGAATAACTAAAAAAACATTTTTCCCCACTGCTACCTTAAAATCCAAAAATGGTTGCCCACTACACCAGGAATTGAAGCCTCCACTACCGTGAAGATAAATACAGGATTTATCATCTAAATCATATTCATTCAATTCTTCAAGGGTTACATTTTCCCAATTTAATCCAATGTCGTTAGCGAGTCGTTCAGCTCCAGCGTAAATAAGATGGTCGCCCCAATTGCCGCCCGGGCGAAGAAAATACCATTTTAAATCCCTGTGCTTAGTAAATAGTTGTTCAAGGGTCATAGAACTTCTACCTCAATGTGTCGAATGCAACATAGTAACTTATTGTATTTACTTCTAATGCCTATGCGTGCGCGTAGGCGCAGAAATTATTGCTGTAATTCACCATTTTGTTCGTACACAGTTTTGGTTTCGCGAATATGCTTGACCAGTCCGGAGATTTCTTTCTCTGAAAGAATCTCCCCCCAAGGTGGCATCATCGGGCTAAGACCGTTGGCGGCTCCGCCGGATTTGATGACACGTGTAATTTCTGCATCGCTGGTATTTTTTTGAAATTCGGGGGATGTGAAATCAGCAATCTCCACTTTCAGGGAAGCCGAATCCGGCCCGTCCCCCTTGCCCGACTCACCATGGCAACGGGAACAGTTGATGGCATATATGCTCTCGATCTCTTCAGCTGTAATGGGGGTGGTATCGGATTCTGTCACCACCTCGTCGGTTTTCTGATTCGTTTCGCCATGGGCGAGTTTAAGTATCTCTCCCGTAGGTTTATTGGAACTGCCAAGCAGGGTGACGATGATATTTCCATCGGGCAGTTGTGACACAGAGCTCACCCCCCGTTGTGCGTACTGGTCGCCGCGGGCGATTTTTCTCGCCTGTTCGACCCGGTCCGATTCGGCGTCCATAGCATATAAAACCGAGGCATAACTGTCGGCGAAGACGTATTTGTCCCGCAACTCGGGGAATTTCCGGCCGCGATAGACAATGCCGCCGATTACCGCCCGCTCCCTGGCAGTATGCATATAGGTATAGACCGGGGGCTTCTCCTCGCCATGGATCTCTTCGGGGCGCGGGTACTCGGTGGCTTCGTGACCCTCGATAAACGGAAACTGATAGTGGCCCCCTTTCTCGATCCTGTTGACCTCCTCCCACTTGGTGGAGCCCACATCGCCGGCCCACAGTTGCCCGGTTTCGGGATCGAAGTTCATGCGGAACGGGTTGCGCAGGCCGAGGGCCCAGTATTCGTCCAGCAGCTCCGGGTTGTCGACGAACGGATTGTCCAGCGGTATGTAATAATCGGCCGTCATACCATTTCGGGGGTGGCGTTCGATAGGTTTGCTGACGTCGCCCCCCTGCTTGTCGACGTCGATTCGCAGGATACCCATTCGCAGGGTTTTGGCCTGGGACTTGAAGTCCGGCGTCCGGATCCCTTCTCCCAGCGCCACATACAAGAATCCGTCGGGCCCAAATTCAATGGAGCCGCCGTTGTGGAAGCCGCTGTTCTCCCGCCTGAGGCGGAAAAGGGGCTTCTCGCTGCGGGAGCGCGCCTCCAGATCTTGCTCATTGAGGTTGAATGTCGACAGCCGGTTCTCCTGTTTTCCGTCTATGACCTGGGTGTAGTAGAGATAGATGCGATTCGAGTTGCGCCCTTCCTTGCCGAATTGCGGATGAAAAGCAAAGCCCAGGGCGCCGTTTTCGACCGCCACCTTGCCCACCTTGTCATGGATATCGAGTTCCAGCGAGGGCTCCTGATCCAGTGAACGGTCCAGGGACCAGAGGCGGCCAGGCCTCTCCAGTATGTAGAACGTGTTGCTATCGCCGGGTTTCAAACGGACCTGCATGGGTTGCAGAAAACGCTGATCGCCCACGGCGCTTGCCAGGCTGTATGTGTCGAGTTCTGCCTCGGGGGAGAAGATAAAGCGTATCTGAGTAATTTTGTTGGCAAAATCCGGGTTGCTGGTAAAAGCCTTGGCGAGTATCCCGGGAGTCAGGGCCAGTAACAGAATCAGTATGCCGGGGAGAGTAAAGAGGCGTTTGAAAAGTCCAACGATTAATTCGCCGACACCCTTCAGCGGCGACATCGTCGTGATGGTTCGCGTCAACAGGAAGACGAGCAAATGGTAAAAAGCGTTACACAGGGCGATCCCCACCATCAGATCCGGGTTGAAATTGACCGTCGAAGTAAGGAACACTGCCAGTGTTGAAACAGAGAACCCCGCCATCAGGGTAAACAGCTCGTCGGCGGTGCGATATGCCTCCGCGGGCACCCAGCGCCCCCTGATCACCTGAGCGAGGCCTATAACCACGGCGTGGATTGCCAGAAAATAGACTAGTACCGTTTTCAGATCGTCGGCTGTATAGGTAACCTCGGGTAACTGAATCAGCCAGCGGGGGATAAAAGCGATGTGATTTTGCAGAAAGCTGGCAGAGAACACAGCGGCTGCAACCAGCGCCAGTTGAACTAGCAGAATAGTGAGCCTGGTCATGGCATCCCTTTTTTATTGACAGGTAGTATTGATTTCGCACTTTGCGGGCGACGAACTTCCTGCGGTGTGACCCCAATCAGCCGGTTGCAGACTTGATTCAGAGTCAGCTCCGGACCACCGCTGACAACCGCCTGCAAGACGGTAATACTAGCAATAAGCTTACCGTTCTGGAATCCACTTGGCGAGCCATAAGTGGGCAAGGGCGGCATCCGAGACCGGGTGCAGCCAAAATTTTGGCGTCTGACCCGGGCGTGCGACTTGCCGCAATAGAGTCGAGTCAGTGATATCGAGACCGGAGTGGTACGCCGACCGGTGCGAATGAGCCGGCGGGATTGCCCGGCTCTGCGCAACAGGGTTGATATATTATCATCGTCACTTGTACTCTTGCCCGCAATGTACAAACGCCTCAACCGCAAACTGATCGGCAGAGACGCCGCTCTGCAGGCCAAGGGAAAATGCAATGAATATAACGATTTACGGAACCGGTTACGTTGGTCTTGTGTCCGGCGCCTGCTTTGCCGATGCCGGCCACCATGTGCTATGCATGGATGTCGATGCAGAGAGGGTGGACCGGCTCAGGCAGGGTATCGTGCCCATCTATGAGCCCGGTCTGTCGGTTCTCGTGGAACGCAATGCTGCCGAAGGGCGCCTTGAATTCACGACGGACCCCGGCGAGGCCGCCGACTTTGCTGAACTACAGTTCATTGCCGTGGGCACTCCTTCTGGCAAGGAAGGCGAGGCAGATCTCCAGTATGTAGTGTCTGTCGCCACTAATATTGGAAAGCACATGGCCAGCGACAGAGTGGTGGTCAACAAATCCACAGTGCCGGTGGGCACCGCGGACCTCGTCAGGGAAACGATTCAGGGGGAGTTGGACAAGCGCGGTGTGAACTGCAAGGTAAGGGTTTGTTCCAATCCTGAATTTCTTAAGGAAGGAGCCGCTATCGAGGATTTCACCCGGGGTTCACGCATCGTGGTGGGAACGGATTCCGATGATGTTCGGCGGCTGATGCGAAAATGCTACGCCCCCTATAACCGCAATCGCGATAAGCTGATCTTCATGGATATCCGGTCTGCGGAACTGACCAAGTATGCCGCGAATGCCATGCTGGCCGCGAAGATCAGTTTCATTAACGAAATGGCCCGACTGGCGGAACTGTTCGGTGCCGATATCGAGGAAGTCCGGCAGGGGATCGGTTCCGATCCCCGCATTGGCTACGATTTTATTTATCCCGGGTGCGGTTATGGCGGGTCCTGTTTCCCCAAGGACATCCGGGCCCTGACCCAATCGGCGGAGCGGGCCGGCTACCGAGCGGAAATGCTCCACGCCGTGGAGTCGGTCAACCGGCAGCAGAAGCAATTGTTGTTCTCCAAGTTGTCCGCCGCCCTGAATCACGATCTAGCGGGCAAAACTATTGGCGTCTGGGGGCTGGCCTACAAACCCAATACCGACGATATGCGCGAGGCGCCCAGCCGGGAGCTTCTGGAATCTCTGTGGCAGGCCGGGGCGCGGGTCCGGGCCTATGACCCGGAAGCCATGGCCGAGGCCCGACGCTTGTATGGAGATCGTCCTGACCTGGAACTGGCGGAGAGTCGTGAGTCGGCGGTGACCGGCAGTGATGCCCTGGTAATCTGTACAGAGTGGAAGCAGTTCAGGACCGTGGATTTTACCTGGCTGAGGGAAAGCTTACGGCATCCGGTGGTGGTTGACGGGCGCAATCTCTACGAGCCCAATGACCTTTCCGATGTGGGGCTAGGCTACTATACCATCGGCCGCGATTCCCGCAGTTCTGTCAACCCGATCCGTTAGCGCGGGACTCGTCCCGGGCCTGGTCTGAAGGGAAGGCCGGGCTCGTCACTTTCGCACCTTGATTTGACAGGTGTGACTCCACTCCCGGTGGATTCCCCGGTTACAGCCACGGAGGGGTAAAAATCCTTCATCCATCCGGCGGCACGGGACAAGTATCAAAAATATGCTTCCGCTGGTACGCGACCGAGTGGACTTTGCATGCCGGTGACCTCAGACTCTGGTGGTATGGGCGACTGCCGCGGTTTTCCGCGGGTGAATCGAGGCTCCCGCCCGAGACACTAACATGTCCCGCCCGGGCTGCCGTGAACAAAGATCTTTCAGGGAGTTACATGAAAAAAGTCGTTATTGTCAGTGCCCTGCTATCACTTTGCCCGTATGGGGCGGATGCGGGTAAGCAGGAACTGGAGGAGTTTGTCATTACCGGCACACTGGCCCGTGGTGATAGCCTGTCTGAGCAAGCTATCGCCAAATGGCGCATGGACGCGGAAGCAATCCAGTTGCAAAATCCGGTCACTGTCGTCGATATCCTGCGTCAGGCCCCGGGCGTTGTGGTCACTCAGCAGGGCGGTGCGGGCGGTTTGAGCTATGTCTCCATCCGGGGCGGCGACCCGAATTTCAGCAAAGTCCTGCTGGACGGCGTGGTCGTCGACAACCCCACGAACAGTCGTGGCGGCGGTTTTGATTTCGCGTCCCTGGACCCGCTGCTGGTCGAGGACGTGCAGGTCTATTACGGTGCCTATTCGTCATTGTACGGCTCCAACGGTTTGTCGGGGCTTGTCAGTATCGAAACCAGACCCGTCCCGGAGAAATCGAGAGCCGTTCTGCGTCTCGAGCGCGGGACGGACGGCCAGCACAGCGAGATGGTCTCGGCCAGCGGCAGGGTGGGATCGGTTGGTGCCATGATCTCATTGTCCGATCGGAAAGCGCCGGATTACGGCTCCGCCAGCCGCCTCGAACGGCAGCAATTCAATTTCAAGCTGGATTATGACGGCCTGGAGCGGGCCGATATTGCCATTGGCGGTTTCTACGCCGACGCCAACGCTCGCGCCTTTCCCGAAGACAGCGGCGGGGAGCGGTTGGCGGTTATCCGCGAGCCGGAGCAGCGCGACCTGACACAGAGCAATATCTACGGCAGAGCGGAAATCGATCTCACCGAACGTTGGAGGACCCGCCTGTTGGCCGCCAACACGGTGCACGAGGAAATCAGTCGCAACCCGGGGATCGCCCCGGGTGTGCTCGATGGCGTCCCGCCACTGGCAAGCGACACGGAATACAAAACCACGCAACTGGAATGGTCGAACACCGTTTCGCTCGTGGAGGACAGCACGGTGTTGGGGCTCGGCGCCAGTCTCTTTCGGGAAGACGCCGATAACGAGAGTGTGGTGGATTTCGGCGTCCCTATCGACGCGGGTTTCAATCTGGAGCGGGATACCCGCTCGCTTTACGCCGAAGTGCAGACGGGTGTGGGCTCTCTCGACATACTGGCGGGCCACCGCTGGGACGATGCCGATGACATCTCGGAACGCAGTCTTCGCACGGTCATCAGCTACCCCCTGGCCCATGGCACACGGCTAACCTACACTCAGGCCGAAGGTTTCAAGCTACCCAGTATCTTTGCCCTGATGCATCCGTTGGTGGGGAACGCCGAATTGCAGCCTGAAAAAAGCCTGACCCGGGAGTTGCGATGGGATCAGGTCATCGCTCAAGGGGAGACCCGTTTCTCCCTCAGTCTATATCGCAATGAATACGAGGACCTGGTGGATTTCGACCCGGAGCTTTTTACCAATGTTAACCGCTCCAACGTGGTGGTCGAGGGGCTGCAGGGGCATTTTGTCACGCGGCTTGATGAAACGCTGGAGCTCAGGCTGAACCTGGGCTACCAGGACCCCGAGGTCGGGGAGGAGGGCGTCAAGCTGCGACGCAGGCCGGATTGGCAGGGTGGTGCCACAATGATCTGGCGGCCCCTGAAGGAGCTGACGGGGAGACTGTCCCATCAAAGGCAGAGCGCATTTTTCGATAGCTCGATACCCACCGGCATGATCGAGCTCGGCGGTATCGAACGCACCGATTTGAGCGTTGAGTGGCAGTGGACGAAAAGCTCCACACTCGGGTTGGCCGTGGACAATGTGTTCGACGAAGGGTTTGAGGAGGCCGTCGGTTTCACAAATCCGGGCCGTCAGGTCAGGTTGATGTTGACGACCCAACTGTGACACCGACGGGATTTGAAGGCTGAATAGGCAATTCAGGGAGTCGTTATGCCCGGCAAGATATTCCATCAAGTCGCTGCACTGTTGATGGGCTGCTCAATGACAGGCAGTGCCTTTTCGGAACCGGTTTGGAATGACGATAAAGGCGGGGCAACCCGCGATTATTATCATAAAGCCGCGGGCCTCGAGTGGGATCGGGAGCTGGGCGATTGGCTCGACGCCGATGGCAAGCCTTGGGGGGACAACCCCTACGATGCCTTGCGTATCGCGCCCGCCGACGAAGGTGAAACCGTCAGTTTCGATGTCACGGCACTGGTCAGCAAATGGCTCACGGGAGAGGAAAACCAGGGTTTTTACCTGAAAAGTGAGAACGGCATCGTCAAACTCCAGTCGCGGGAAGGAAAGCAGAAAAAGCCCGTTCTCTTCGTCCAGTTCGCCGATGGCCTTGCAAAAAAATATGCCATCTTCGATACGTCGCTGGATAAAAGCACAAGCAGTTCTCTGGGCAAAACAGGTAGTCTCAAAGTGGCCGGAAACAGCCGGGTGCTGCTCTGGTTCGATCTTGGCGACCTGACATTGAAAAAGCGTCTGCAATCCGCGCGATTGCTCCTTCACACCGACAAGGTGTACGGCGATGGCGCGTTAGTCCAGGTCTTCGAGGCCTCCCCCGCGCCCCGGTCGTCCCATGAGCGGAGCCGGGAATACGGACTGGCCCGGGATTACCCCATGGACCGGGGTGTGGCGGACAGTCCAGCGGTCTACTACGCGGAGGGCTTCGATGGTTCGTCGTGGGAGGGGGGCGAACCCCGGAAATGGTTGAGCGAGGGGCGATCCGGGGTGGTGGTGGACAGTGCGCCGGAAGGCGCGTACAAACCGCTATCCGGTAAAGCGCTGCGCGTCAAACTCCCCAAGGGACAAAA
The DNA here is from genome assembly GCA_002388905.1 of Cellvibrionales bacterium UBA4495. GTDB lineage: Bacteria > Pseudomonadota > Gammaproteobacteria > Pseudomonadales > Porticoccaceae > DGNJ01. Next base: position 57,051 of record DGNJ01000131.1, on the reverse strand, counting down.
TACCGCGCTGAACCAGAATTACCGATTCCGCGGGCGGGGCCACGAAGAGCCTCGCGAAGCCTATTTCCGCTACTATGTGCGATTGGCGGACGACTGGAACCAGACAGCGTCGGGCGGCAAACTGCCCGGTTTCGCCGGCACCTATGGCCGTGCCGGCTGGGGGGGTAGAAAAGCGAACGGCACCAACGGCTGGTCCGCCCGGGGCGCGTTTGAAAAGAGCTACGAAACCTATAACGGGACCCGGGTTACCCCCGTCGGCAATTATGTCTACCACGCCGGACAGCCCGGCTATTATGGTGATGTGTGGATATGGAATGAAAGTGGCGGCGGCCTGCTCAAGAACAATCGCTGGTACTGTATCGAACAGTATGTGAAATTGAACGACCCGGGTGAAAACAATGGCGTGTTGAGAGCCTGGCTCGATGGCAGGCGGGTCTTCAACAAGGAAAAACTGCGGTTTCGTGACACCGCGGACCTGAAAATCGAGGAAGTGTGGTTCAACGTCTACCACGGCGGGGCAACGAAATCGCCACGAGATCAGCATCTTTATATCGACAATGTGATCATAGCCAGGGAATACATCGGCCCCATGAAACGGGAGGCGAAGGACTAAGCGGCTCCGTCCTTCTAATGGGCACTGGCTGAGCGATCCCCTATTATGGATGACGGGAGCCGGGACCCATCGAGCCGGAATTCGCGGCACTGTGTCAAGGGAACAGAATGAATCTGATAAACAGGGTGTTCAGCAAAACGGTCGAGACGCTGTTGCGCGTCGATAGCCGCCAAAAGCTCTCGATTCTGATTTATCACCGGGTTCTTCCCGAGCGGGATCCCATGCGGCCTTTCGAACCCACTGTCGACGAGTTCGATTGGCAGATGAAGGTGCTCACCCGGTTTTTTCAGCCGATCTCGCTAACCGAAGCCGTTTCGGCGCTTGATGGCGATAATCTCCCGTCTCGCGCCGTCTGCGTGACCTTCGACGATGGCTATGCGGATAACGAGCAGTTTGCCATAAAGACGCTTCAGAAGTGGCAAGTGCCGGCTACTTTTTTCATCGCCACTGGCTTTCTGAACGGCGGCCGGATGTGGAACGATTCCGTGATCGAGGCGGTGAGAAATGCGAGAGGGGCCGTACTCGATTTAAGGCAGGTTGGCCTGGACCGCTTTACACTCGAGAACATCAACCAGCGGCGGCAAGGCGCGGAAAACATTATTGCCAGTGTCAAGCACCGTGACGCCGCTGACCGGGAAAAACTGGTCGAGGACATCGCCTCCATCGTTGGCGAACCACTTCCCGACGATCTCATGATGAGTGACGCGCAGGTTGTCAACCTGAGAAAAAACGGCATGGAAATAGGTGCTCACACCGTTAATCACCTCATTCTTCGGAAGATGGGCGACAAAAGCGACGCTGAAAAGGAAATCGGGGAATCCCGCCGGTATCTCGAGGCGCTGCTGGGAGAGGCTATCGATTTCTTTGCGTATCCCAACGGCAAATTCGACAGGGACTATTCCCTGGACCATCGGGATCTCGTCGAGTCGATGGGCTTTCGGGCGGCATTGTCGACGGAGTGGGGGGTATCGAACAGGGCTACGGATAGGTTTCAGTTACCCCGCTTTACGCCCTGGGATAAAACGCCCCTGCGCTTTACAGGCAGGTTGATCAATAACTACAGGAACTTGCGCTGACAGGGATATTTATTGATCGTCGGCCCGATTGTGCCAGTAACCGGCTTCGACAAGCTTGTTTTTCAAACCCTGTAACGGAAAGCTTTGGCGGTAAAGTTCATCGGCAATTTCCCTGGCCTGGTCATGGCGCCCCATATCAACCAGCAGCAGCCCCTTGTTGTACAGCAGTTGGCCATTACCCGGAATCAGTTTTTCGGCTTTTTCGTATTGTCCCAGGGCTTTCTCCGGCTTTCCCGATTTGTGCAGAAGGATGCCGTATATCATATGGGCCATGCCGTCCCCGGGACTGAAGTTGATGGCCCGCTGCAGATAGCACTCCGCCGGGCTTAGCTTGGCGCTTCGATAGATCTTATTCCCTTTGATGAATTGATACCGCACGACAGCGTACAGGGCCCGGTGATGGTTGGGAAACGCCCTTAACGTATAATCGAGATCCCCTTCGAGACCACTTGGCGTCTGGGCCCCGCCCTTGAGGTTCTCGACGTTCTGGTTGAAGTGGTAGCGCTCTACTGTATGCAGATTACTTCGATGCTTGTGCCGCTCGGTATAATCATAGGGGCCATACCCGGTGGGATCCCCTTGGCAGGGAGCGTCACGGAAAGAGCTTCCCACCCAGGGGGCGCGTCCCGCAGCTTGCGGAAGCCCGGAAAAAGCATAGAAGAACGAAAACAATAGAAGATACATGAATAAAAACCGGGTCGGAGAACTGGCCTTTCCCCGTATGAGCGCATTCATTCTCAAACTCCTTTATGTTCATTGCTCTGGAGGCCGTGGCGGCGATCCACAACCTGTCACATCGCTTGCCTTCCCGCCATGGTAATACGGTTTAGTCGCTGGGGATACACTGAAGTTCCCCGGTTAACGCGCCTGGGAGCCGATGGCCGGAAGAGCGGGCAGCGACACTCCATTTGCACTTAAAGCTGCGCCAGCAGCCGTCAACGGCTTGCCAATATACGGCGATATATCTGTTCCAATTGTTCGGCGACAGCCTTCCAGGTCATGTGCTTGACGAGGTCCCGGCATTCCTCCGTAGATGGGGGCGCATTAACCACTCCGCGGATAGTTTTCTCGAAGCCGGCCTGGTCGGTCGGGTCAAACGTTTGCAGTCGTTTACCGGCATTATCCAGTTCCAGGCTGCTGTGACTTGTCATCACCACCGGGGTTCCCGCAGCCAGCGCTTCCAGTGTCACCAGGGGCATTACCTCGCTTTTGCTGGGCAGTAACAAAACCTGCGCCGCGGCATAGGCGGAAGGCAGTAGCGGGCTGTCGGCCGGCAGGGCGCCCACGTAGTGCAGGCGCCCACCGGCTGCGTCGCGACATTGTTCCAGGTAAGGTTCACCGTCGCCGGGAGTCTGTCCGATCAGTACAAGCGGCAAATCCAGGGCCGCCGCAGCCCTTGCGGAAGCGAGGGGGTTCTTATAGGGCGTGATTGACGATACCTGCAGCAGGAAGGGACCGTTGATGTCGATATGTTCGCGAAAAAGCGCCCCCTCCGCTTCCTGGAACCGGCTGGAGATACCATTTGGCACAACGCTGATCCGTTCGGGGCTGACATCGTAACCTGTCCTTAATAGCGTTTGCTCCTCTTCGCCCAAGGCGACAACGGCATCCGCGGCATTGACGGCGCGGCGGGTCAGGTCGTAGCTCGTGGTGAATTGCCAGCCCGTGAGCCTTCTTGTCACCATCGTGGCGAGCCGGGCCCGGAGGGCATCGAAGCGGGTGAAAGGAGGGTGTAAAACGGAACTTATTACAAGAGGAATTCGGGCGCTTCGCGCCGCTTCGGCAATCTTCTCGTTACCATTGATGGCGCCAAAAATATGGATAAGTTGAAAGTCACCCAGCCGCTGCCGGTTGGTGTCAAAGAGTTCGGCGTCGCACCCCAGGCTCCTTAACGCCGAAATCGTCTCTTTCATCTGTACCTGCAGCCCCCCGGTTCGCTGCCAAAGCATCGGGTAGGTACAAAAACCAACTTTCATAGAATGGCGTCCTTTTTTGTGCCCAGCGCATGAGAATAGAACCGGTCCAACCTTTCGTCCCAGACAGGCCGAGAGAACTCGCTTACAGCTTCCCGGCGAGCTTGTGCACCTCTTTCGCGCAGCTGCTGCCTGTCCCCGATTAGCTCGTTGAGAGTGCGGGCGATGGCATCGACGTCGTCTCTGGGTACAAAAACGCAGCCTCGCTTCTGATCCAGAACACTCCTGCTGCCGGGCACGTCCGTCAGGACGACCGGCACTCCCGCGGCCATGGCTTCTAACGCGGCCAGCGGACAGCCTTCACGGGTACTTGCCAACACGTTGACGTCCACCGCTGACAAATAGTCTTCGGGGTTGGGTACAAAATCTGTAATGATGATCTGTTCCTGTATTCCATGATCGGCCGCCCTTAGGAGGACTTCCTCCTTCAATTCGCCGCCTCCGATAAGAAGCAGACGCAAGTCGGTGTCCGGAGCCAGGGTCAACATTCTGGCAAAGACGTCAACCAGCATTACCGGACGCTTTTGAGCGGATATCCTTCCCAGCGAACCGATGACGCGTGTTTTTTCGCTAAACCCGAGTCGAGACCTCATGGACGCTCGACATTGCTCCGACGGTTGGAATCGGTCCACATCCACATAGTTGGGGATCGTCTCCAGGACAGTGTCGGGCCGAATAACCGTTTCAAAGATTTCCTGAAAGGCACGGGTGGCCGCCGGCGACACACCGTATATTCCAGTCACTTTGTTAAACGCCTCTTGCATCCATTTGAACTGCCAGGAATTGAGTTCTTCGACCGGGAATACATTGTGTACGCTAATAACAATTCGACGGGAAAATTGAGCCGCGAACCACAGCGGACTCATACCCTGCTCGGTCCACGCGAAAGGAACATGGACGGCCTCAGAATCGAGCCGCCTTCGAAACCAGTGGCTCACCAGTTTTGCATGCCAACCCCGCAAATGACGCATGCGCCAGGATTCGAGGAACAAGGGTAGCGGGAGCCTGTCGACGCTCACCCCCCGATCTTGCCCCAGACCTATAAGGCGCTGCCAATCCGTGAAGGGCGAGAAGTAGGCTTTCGCGTCCCAGCCGTGATTGTTGAGCCACTGTGTCTCGTCGAGAACGCGAAACTCCATGCCTCCCAGGTGCCCGGAGCGACTAAAAATATTGATCGTATTGCCAGCCATAAAATCTCACTGTTTGGGTACGCTGTTAGGAGGGTGCTCTCAGGATATGGCGGGATACAATGGCTCTTGTTGCTGAAACCAGAAACACACCGGCAAACAGGAAGGATTCCCTGATGTTGGTGCATTCCAGGCGATCCCTCAGGCTCCAATATAGCCGGCGAACCAACAGATTGATCGCTCTATCACCACCCAGCTTCCGGAAAGGGCCAAAGCATTGCAAAAAGAACCGGGATGACCCCCGGGGGAGAGTGTCGTAACGGGCCAGTTCCAGTGCTCTTCCGAGAGTTTCCAGGTCGCTCTCCGGAATCGCTCCCGGACTCACCTCGGCGGCCTGGGAAAAGTCGTCGAGCGCTTCCCTGAACAAACCCCGGCGGGCCATTATGGTCCCCCGTTCAATAAGTGCCGAGCGTTGTTGTTGTGTCGTGAGCTTTTCACTCGAGTCGACGTTTTTGCCCAGAAATTCATTCAGTGGCAGTGTGGCCCGATATCGCCGCAGAATAATATGGTCGAACTTTCGCCAGACCAGGAAACGGTCCCGGGCTTTGTGCAGAGCCCACTGCGGGCCACGCGGCCCCTCATGCTCCCGTACCGCCAAGACATAGTGACCGACAGGTACGCCGCTATAGACGCGGCAAAGCCGGAGGGTCACATCGTAATCCTGGGCGCGAGTCAGGCTCTTGTCATAGGGGCCAACGGCCCGATACATCTCAATGGGTACAAGCATCGCTCCCTGTTGTAGCCGATAGGATTCCAGCGCCCATATGAAAAGCTGGTCGTCGTTTACGCCCCAGTTTATTGCCGTCAAGTCACCTCTGCGGGCAATGTCGTCGCGGCTGCGAAACATGAAATACGGCCCGTAGCTGAAGACGTCGGGTGTTTCGGAGGCCCCTATAGCTTCCTTGTGCTGCCTTACGCAGCCGCTCATCAACAAGTCATCATCGTCCAGGATGATGACATGGCTTCCGGTGACATAAGAAAAAGCGTTGTTCAGCGCGTCTGCCTTGCCGGTATTCTCCTGGTTGACGGCGGTGACGAACTCGGGGTGTTGGTTTCCGAGCCGATCGATATACTCCCGGGTTGTATCAGTGGACCCGTCATTGATAATAACGAGTTCGTAAATCTCGTCCTTTTGTGCGAAGACACTGTCTACAGCCTCTGAAAGGAGGGCCGCCCGGTTGAATGTCGAAACAACCACAGATACTTTGATTGATTGGCTCGATTGATTGTCAGTCATGAGGGTCACTTGGCAATAACTCCTTTACATACATTGAGCATGACGTTCCTTGCGTTTGCGTACTTCTCCTGCGCACGCTCCAGAATTTCCGGCGCGATATCAATCTGGGGCGCCTCCCCGTCGGCGGTTTTTCTGGCCACCACTCCTTCCCTCAGGTTTTTCGACATGTCCCCCTTCCCGGTCGTGCCCGTATGCTTGAATACTTTGTACTCGCGAGAAAGCGCTGGTTGCAAACCCAGATAGGTCGTAAGGCGGTTGAGTGCCTCCTCCGTATTCTCTGTAATGGCCTCCGCATCGATATAGACGGAGCCCTGTTCCATTCCCGCTACTTCAGCGAAGTGCTGCAACATAGCAAGGCGATCAATATAGTACTGTGCTGCCCCCTCGGGGTTGCCATAGCGGTGTCCGCGGTTACGTTTGCCGTGAAGTTTGGCGATGCTGCGAATGGAATCCTCGGGTTTGCGTAACATAAAAATCAATCGGATTCTTCGGTCCCTGAGAATGCGACCACTCAACCCCTGGCCGTTGTGCAACAGCTTGTCGAAATACAGCGGCGTGCGTCTTTCCTCCGGATGATCGATATGGTAAAGCAGTCGAGCGCGCACCATGCTCCGCCAGCTATAATAGCCGATGTGCTGTTCATAGTACCCGGATACTCGTGGGTGACTCCCGATGATATGAGACAACAAGCTGGTGAGGCCTCTCATATGGCTGAGCAACAGTATGTGCTTGTGGGGAAGCACTATTGTCGGATGCCGCAAAAGTGTCGTCAGTTCTTTTCGATCCATCATTTCTTCAACTCATGATAACCGCAACTTGTCGAAAAATTGCAATCAAATACCTGAGACCATAAGAAAGCTCGTTGCATCTTTCCTTAAAAAGGCTTGTTCATGGTATATTTTGAAAAGCTTGCATCGGCTTTTTCAGAAATCGGCCAAAAAGTTTTTTCCTGAAAGCAGTTCCATAACCCCTTTTATAAAGCCTGATAATCGATTCCGCGGCACTGGGAAGACGATCAGGAAACTCCGCCCCCAATAAGGAAAATGCTTGACGCCTTTTCATGTTAAGGTAGCCCTCGTTGTGTATTTGCATCATTATCATGCCCCAGTCAGCGTTTCCTTCAATAAGGATCGGGCCCTTAGAGGTGATGCCAACGTCCCATCCAACGGATCGTGCGCCGGGCAATGCCAGGGCTGCCCTTCTGCATAAATCAAGAGTCGATTGCCAGAATGGAATTATCTCGCCCTTTATCGTCGCATTAGTGTCGGGGTGTTTTGAATATAATCCGGTTCCAAAAGTCGGCTTCAAGAATCCGGGGCCTGCTATTCCAGTCCCGATGTCGATATGAGACGCGATTCCTCCTTGCGACCAGTTGTCGGTAGTCTTGCCCTTGCGGCCCATTCTTAGTAAAGCACAGTGAACTTCACAATCATCGGAGGCATTTACAAAGGTAACTATGCGCACTGTGTTCAGGCTAGAAGGGTTAAAGACCGCTAGCCGTTCATGTTGATTTACGGTTTCTTGAATTATCCAGCCTTGATAGGAATTTTTGTATTCTTGAAAAGAATTTATTGAAAGTCGGCTAATGAAGTTGTCGAAAGCAATCTGTTCATAACCCGAGTTGACATTGACATGATTGTTAAAATAGTCCAGATTCACAGAGATGATGTTCCGGCCTTGAATACCGCCCCTGGGTTTTAAAATAATATCGGACGGTCCTGTCTGTTTTAAAAGCTTCTCTATATCTTCGGGCGTGTTAAATTTTTCTCCGGAATGATCGACTCCGTAATGCGGGTGGTATAGGCCATATGTATAAGGTACAGGAATGCCAAGACTTTTAAAAAAATGATGGGACGCCCATTTGTCTTCAAGAAAAAAAGATTGATGGCTGCTGTTTGCGATTGGCTTGAATATCCTCGAAGTAAAATCAAGTGATAGATATTGAAGACATTGCTCAGTGGATTTCTGCCTCAGGTTATAAAGCTCGTATTCCTCCTCAGTAAAGCCACTTCCAAGAAGACGTAATTTTTTTAATTCCATAAGAAATGATCTCTGCGATTATGGCGAAATTACGAAAGTCGTCAATGAGGTTTGGTGGCTAAAATATAGATTTTAGTATAAATGCGATCTAGTCTTTCCTTGCAGAACGATAATCGTATCCGTTGTTGCGATCTCTGACACCTTCACGTATTCCTTGGTAATATCCCAGCATATATTGGAGCTTTACACCCTTTTTAAACCGTTCTTCAGTATCAAAACTGGTAAAGAAAGACCATGCGAAAGAAACTGCATTGGACAGTATAAGTCGCACAATCCACGGTCTCGTTGACTGTCCCTTATTGATAGCATCCAGATAGCCATCCGTGTATCCGTGGCGTCTTCGTCGCCGCAGCGCCCAGTTAGGGGAGCAAGAGTCATCAGGTACCCAATGCCAAACTTTTGCGTGAACAATAGCTCGTCCAGGTATTCCATTTTGGATAAGTCGCTCTTGTAACCGTGTTTCTTCACCTACCGCGCCACCAGTTTTATATGCAGAAAGGTGATCGTAGCCACCAAGCTCGACCAAGAGAGAGCGGGGAAACGCGTGATTCGTTCCTACAAAAACAGGCTTCCAGATATCTTTATTATGCCCGTTGAACAATAATCCTGTTACTGAGCAGGGTAAATGTTTTTTTAACCATTCAGGAGGCCCCATGCCAGGATAATCCGGAATTAAAGATCCGCCGTAAAATCTAGTTTTTCCGTATTTGAGGATCTCCTCTTCATAAGCAAGCAAAGAGTCATTTGCTATCAATACATCATCGTCGAAAAAAATAATGATATCTTCGTTGGACTCTAAAAAGCCGCGATTTCTTGCATGAGATAATCCTTGTTTAGACTCATTGAAAAGTTTGATTGGAAGGTTTTTGAATTCTGCGCAAATTTCCGCTGCTCCTGAAGGCTTGGAGTTCTCCACAACAATAACGTTTACAAATGTTGAGGGCCATTCAGCATCTGATATAGACTGCAAGGTTCGTTTTAGCATATATGGGCGATTATAAGTTGCGATAACTATGCTAGTTGAAATTTGTGCCATCATGTTTTCCTTTATAGAATATCTAGCAACCTCGATTTAAAATGAACTCCTTAATGAATAGCGTGAGGTTTTTCAAAGGTCGGTCATAGTTCGCTCTTCGAGCTCGGATTTTGAACATAATCTAGTGATACTGTGGAGTCCGAACAAGATTGGTTAGGCATTGTCTTCCTCATTCCTAGAGATCTGGCAGTATGTGGTAACGCGCTTTCATATTCTGTCTTTCTCTTTCTTCGTTGGGGTTGGCTTCAAAGCTTTCCGGCACCTTGCTTCCTTTCCGGACATTTTCATCGCTGCAATAGAGCTATTTCAGCGCGTGTAGAGAACAGTTATCCACTACTCAGTCTTCCATGCTTTGGTGCGCGCGTGATTTTAAAGGAAAAATGTCGCGGGAATGATCTATAGATCCCCCGTCCCTTTATGCGCTCTTTGCATATTGATTCATTAGGTTAAGATTGTATTGCTTGTCGTGCAAAGTTCGCTGCTCGTCGAATGACGCCTTTTATTCCCCGCTGGCCAAGCCGTATTTCTAGTGCTTTAACGATTGGGTCATTTCGGCCATAGCGCCTCAGTCCATGCTCGAGGATACTGGCTATTTCGTTTACCTGTAACTGGCTGCGCAGTTTGATCGTCCGGATTTTCTTTGGGGTGACATGAGTCGGGAAAACTTTTGGCAAACCCCTTTTGGCCGCCCAGAAATTAAGCATTGTCCGAGTACATTTCTCGCATTTTCCGCAATTTCTGTCTTTTCGCGCACCTTCCCAACACACACGTAGTGATTCACAGGCATTAGTGTGGGTGGCAAGCCATTCGATTTTCTGTGTTCGGTCAACCTCACAACCATCGTGGTGAATGCTCATGGCGCGACTTGATGAAAGTGGATCTGTCAGGGGTGTTGATCCCCAGGGCATCATTAGCTTCTCGTAGGGTTCAGTGCTGCCGAGCAAGGCATGGCTGTATTGTCCTTGAAGTGTCAGGAAGCATGCAGCGATTTGCAATCCGTGACTCTTGTGCCAGTCTTGGCTTATTGTGCGGGAATTCGTCTTCATCTGGAGTAAGGGGACGTGGGTGTCAGCCAATTGTTGTCTGGCTAGTTGTGCGGCTCCTTGAAATATATCCTCCTTGTCGAGGGGAACATCGAAGCCCTGGATCAGCAGCGCCGCTTGCGGCTTCTTTCTATTTCGGAAGCCGTCGTCCAGTAAGTGGTGGAACAGAGAATAAGCGCCGTCCACCCCGCCCGAGAACGCAAAAACGGCGGAAAGATTGTCGTCCGCTGCCTTGTGCGATATTTCCTCTCGAGCTGAGATTTTTACAGGCTTGCATTTGGCGGGAAACCAACGTCCCCAGATCTGCTGAAGTTGTTCGAGACCATCAAGCAGGTCGGGGCAAACTTTGCCATCGACCAAAACATTCAGGCCTAATTCCATCGCGAGGTGTAACGAAGTGGCGATCGGGGCGTCGCACTGCTCCGGATCGCAGAAGAGGTGGCCCATTTCTTCCGGCAGTGAATATCTAAGAATTTGTGCTTCTCGTTGTGGCGTTTGAATCTGCCATTCGAGATTTGTCCAGCCGTCCTGGTTTTTTTTTCCTATAGGCGTGATACGTATCGAGTCTCTCATTTATAGAGTCCTGGCAATCAAAAAGCTAATCGGATCGGCTTACGGAGTCTGAGCCAAGAGCCCAATGCCATGGGCTGATTCTCCTGAAGTTGCTGCTCAGTCCATTCATTGGCGGGAGAGCTTAGCTGTCCTGATCGGTCGTTTATTTTGTCAGCCCAAGGCGTATTAGCCATTGCTTTATCGGATTCCTTTGGGCGTAATCGCCCCGATTGGCGTGGGGTAAGAGCGTGTGGGGAATGTTTTGTTTGAGAAAGCCACATAGCTCTTTCCAACCGTCTCCCTCTTCCCAGTTGACCACCAGCAAATCGTTGGGGCGTTGGGAAAAATAGTCCCTGACATCCCGGTTGTGTTGACGATAGCGATCGATAAGTTGCTCGCTGGTGATGTCGGGAAAGGGTAGCCCGTAAAGAATCCTTCGGATGCTGTTCATCTCCGGTGTGGCTTCTTTTTGACGGTCGAGCATATTGCGATAGCTTAGTAACCATTTTTCCTCGTCCCTTACGGTCAGAACGAATTTGCTTGCCGGGAAATGCTCGTCCAGTTCCCGGTATAAAAGCAGCCAAGGCCAGTCCTCGAAGGATTCCTTGTGACGGACAATGTCCATAATAGGGGCCGGATTCTTTTCCCCGAGGTGCTTTACCAGATCCAGGCGTTGGCCCTGGTGATCAAAACCAAGCAGGCGGAAGCACTGGCCCAGGGTGGTGGTTCCCGTTTTAGCCCACCCAATACCAAATACCTTTGTCATGGCGGCCGAAGTCCTTTATTGGTGGGTGATCTTTGAATGCTATACTTGTACACTTTTTCCGGGTCGAAATCCAGTTGCATTGGCTTGATTTTGAACTCGTGTTGGCCGTTTTCTGTCAAATGTTGCGCTCCCACCGTCATGTTTCACCTGTTGAGTAGGTGCGTTCAGCGCGTCGCCGCGCCCAGCCCAGTAACCCCCGGAATTCCAGGTAAAGGGGGTGTTTAAGGGCCAGCAGGGCCAAGCCCCAGATCAGCGAGAAGCTCGTCCCCGCCGTCAGGAGAACCACGATCCCGTTGGCGGCATTAATATCGGGGCCAATCCACCAGGCAACGCTTCCCACCAGCACGGCGATGGGGCCGCCCAGGAAAACCGCCGGAGCAGTGGCACCACCGATTTCCCGTAGCCGGATGCCCGATAGTCGCCCGACCATGTAGAAACTCAGGGCTGCGCCTAGAATCACAGATAGCAACCAGGCCTGGGCGATCATCACCAGGCCATGGGGGATGGCGAGGGCGATCAGACCGATCCGTAACGGGACCGTCACCAACTGGATTTTCATGGGCACCTGCGGATGGCCCATCGCCACCAGCAGGGGGCTGGATAACGCCGTCGTCGACCAAATTGCGGCGGAAATGGCGAAGAAGCGCATGGGTTCTACTGTCTGTCCCCACTGGGAACCAAAGAGCAGGATGACGATCCAATCGGCCAGAAATGCCGCCAGCAACAGGCTTGGAAAAGCCACTGCGGTGAGACAGGATATACCGTATAGAAACGGTTGCCGGAAGTCGTGCTCTCGGATTTTTTTGGAGAAGGCGGGCAACAGTACGGGGCGGAGGGCGCCCATCATCAATTGGCTGAAAGCCGTGTTGGGCAGCAACGCCTTGCTGAAGTAGGCCAGGGATGACATGCCCATCCATTTGCCGATCATCAGTTCCGTAATATCCCTGTTGAAGTTGCCGAGAAGATTCGTGGCCGTAATATAACCGCCAAAGCGTAATATGGCTCTTGCCCCTTTCAGGCTGGGTCGAAAGGCGAACCGGCCGCGGCGTGCAAGCACTGCGCCGATTGAGGTTACCAGTACGCCGGCAACCGACCCCCAGGCCAGGCTGGGCGCACCGAAACCGATCGCGGCGAGGGTGATCGCTATGGTGATCTGGGTGGCGCTGGCGGCGATATCCACCACATAGTTGGCACCAAAACGGAAATCGCGCTTTAAAAGGGTGAGGCTGATGGCGCCGAAAGGAATAATGAAGAAGGACAGGGCCTGGATTCGAAGAACGGTTCGCAATGCAGGTTCTTCGTAGAAAGTCGCCAGATAGCCGGCTGATAAAGCAAGTCCCGTGCCCAGTGTCCAGGCCATGGTAGTCATCAACGTGAAGGCGGCCCTGAGTTTGGGCTCGGTAATCTCGGGCTCGCGGATCAGGTACTGGCCGATGCCCAGATCCCGAAAGATCTGGGCGATGCCTGCCAGAACCGCCGCAACGGCGTAAACGCCGATCTCTTCCGGCGTCAGGAGCCGGGCGATGACCATGTTGGAGCCCAGCACCAGCATAAACTGGGTGTATTTACTGGCGGCGGAAAGCCCGAAGGAACGGCGGATAACGCTCAAGGACGGTCTCCCTGATCATCGGGCAACCAGAGGCCATGGCCGACCATCGGGCCGGGCTTCAGTGGGGCTTTAAGGCAGGCAAGCTTGGTGACAGGGTAGTTCATGAGCAATCAGTCAGTCGTCCGTCCTCGGATGGTTTTTCGTCCAAAGCTCGAACACCGTCAGTATCCATATCAGTTCGCCGTAATAGGCGGCGTGTCCCGATCGGTGCAGGTCGATGAGTTCGTCGATAAACCCGGGATTCAGGATATGGTGTTTCTTGATCGACATCAGGTTGTCGTAGGCCAGTTCCTGGAGCGCCTTCTCGGATTGCATCCAGACGCCGAAGGGGAGGCCGAAGCCCTGTTTCTTCTTGGCGATGGTCTCGTCCGGCAGCCAGCCCCTGAGCGCATCCTTGTAAAACGCCCTCAGGTTCTGCCCCTTCAGCTTCATGGCGCTGGGGATACGGGTGGAGAGCGCCACCAGTTCGTCATCCAGCATGGGGTAGGACACATCGACTCCGGCCAGACTGCATGTCTGGCTGACTTTCCGCAGGTCGTTGTCGGCCAGGGTGATTTGCCAGTCCAGATAGAGCATCCTGTTGAGCGTGGAGGCGTCCGTGTCGAGCTTGTAATTTTCCCGCAGAAGTTCCAGCGGGTAGCCGGTATCGACTTTCTCCAGGAATGCTTCCGCGAAGATGTCACCGGGCGCGTGCCGGTGCAGGAAGTTGTAGGTCTGAAGCCGGTCGGGCAGGGGGGTTCGCGCCTGCTCGATATAGCTTTTCGCCTTGCCGGCCAGGGGCAGCCGATCTGCCGCGGCGTTCACNNCGGTTCCAGCAGGCCCCGTATGACGTCGGGTATCAACCCGTAACGCTCGAAAAGCTTCTGTTTGGCGTAGCGTTCGTTGCCCGCGAACAACTCGTCGCCCCCGTCGCCGGCCAGTAGTCGATCGACACCCTGGTCGGCTGCCATCCGCGCGCAGAACCAGGCGGGCAGGGCGGAGGAATTGCCGAACGGCTCGTCGTAGCTGCCGGCAATCAGAGGCAGCGCCTCCACCACGTCGTCGGGCGTGACATAGTATTCGTGGAGGTCGACGCCGAAGTGCCTGGCGGTGATTCTGGCGTAAGCCATCTCGTCATAGCCGTCGGCCTGAAAACCGATGGCGAATGCCAGGGCCCGGTTGTCGCTGATCTCTGAGAGAACCCCGGTAACCGTTGAGCTGTCGAGTCCGCCGCTGAGGAAAGCGCCTGTGGGCACATCATCCGGCAGGGCCTTGCGGACCGAGTTGTCCAGCGTGGTCTTGAGCTGGCGGTAGAGGTCGGCGGAGTTGCCTGGCGCCTGTTCGCTGAATGCCGGCTGCCAGTGTTTTTCGACCGTGATATCGCCGTTGCGGAATTGGAGGACTTCCCCCGCCCGCAGTTTCCTGACTCCACGAAATAGGGTCCCGGGGCTGGGGATCATATGGAAATACACGTAGTTGTAAATGCCCTGGGGGTCGATGTCGCGCTCGACTCCGGGATGGGCGAGCACGCAGTTGGCGGTGGTGCCAAATACCAGGGTGCCGTTGGCGACGGCGTAGTAGAGGGGAAAACGCCCCATACGGTCGGTGGCAAGGATGGCCTCGCCTTTTTCCGGGTCCACCACGGCGAGAGAGTACGGCCCTTTGAGGGTGTTTATAAAACCCGGCCCCTGCTTTGCGTAGGCCCTGCTTAGGGCGGCCGCGGAACCTTCGCTAGTGGCGATACCCGCCAGTTCCGGGTCGTCCCACAGGGGAGTACCGATGATGGCAGTTCCGACGTGCCCTGCCAGGTCGGCAATTTCGCCGGTGGAAGCCCAGCCGCTTTGTAAGCCGGTGCCCTGTCTGACGGGCAATGAAGAACTCAGGCCTGCCTGCATAGCGTCTAGAACGTTCTCCACCGGATGATTGGGCCTCCCGGAGCTGATCCACCCAAAAAGACCCGCCAGTCGGGCACCCTTTGCCTGGATAGCTTGCATAGACAGATTGCTCATGGGGTTAGGGGTCCTTTTCCGCTCGGCCTTATCCGGTGAGAGTGCCATCCGTCGAGTTGCATTAACAATAGCGGGGCTCTACTGCTATTCTCCCCGCTTTCCGCGCCGCGATGGCAATGTCATCGGCAACGCCGATGCTGGCTGAAGCAGGCCGATGGCATTATCATCGCTAAAAGCGAAGAAAGCCATGATGCGATATAAGAGCGACAGTTGGTAGTAGGATAATGGACCATCACCAGCAGTTATGCATAATAACAGCTCTCAGTCGCTACAGGTATAAATGCATAGTGTTAGAAGACCGTGACAGGAGTAAGTGAATGGCCACGCTGGAAGAGGTGAGAACCATTATCTGCGAGGTATTGCAGTTGGGAGAAGCAGGCAGCCGGATGGATGAAAACAGTGGGCTCCTCGGGGAGGTACCCGAGTTCGATTCCATGGCCGTTGTCTACGTAATCACCGCCATCGAGGACAATTTCGATGTGGCCATCGACGACGACGAAGTCGACGCGGAGGTCTTCGAGACACTGGGTTCACTCCACGCTTTTGTTAATCAGAAAGTCAGCGCCTGATTGCGAGCCTGCCGCCACGGAATGAAGCCCGTTTACCTGCCCGGCTCGAAGGGCAAACTGTTTGTTGCCCTTTACTTGCCCGACGAGGGATATTCCCTTAACCACTGGATCGTTCACTTCCCTCCGTTTGCCGAGGAGATGAACAAATGCCGGCCCATGACCAGTCGACAGGCCAGGGCGCTGGCCGCATCCGGTTACGTGGTTGTGGTGCCGGACTGGTGTGGCACTGGTGACAGCCAGGGGGGCTTCGGCGACGCCGACTGGGAAACCTGGAGGCAAGACGCCGGCAGTCTTCTGGACTGGGTCCTCGAGCAGGGGGCCGGGACCATCGACTTCTGGGGGGTGCGCACCGGCTGCCTGCTGGCGCTGGAGATGCTCTCCGTCCACGGCGACCGGCTGCGGGACAGGGTGGGGCGACTGGTCTTCTGGCAGCCCGTCCTCGATGGCGAGAAGTTTATCACCCGCTTTCTTCGCATGAAGGTCGCCGTGGCCATGATGGCGGGCGACAAAATCACGGTCTCTGATTTGCGGGAGCAGGTGACCCGGGGCGATGCCCTGGAGGTTGCCGGTTATACCCTACAACCTTCATTGGTCGAGCAGTTGGATCAACTGAAGATGCAGGATTTGCCCGTGCCTGCAAACGCCCAAGTCCTTTGGCTGGAAGTCGCCGGGGCTGGCGGCAAGCCGCTTCCCCCCGCCTCGGGAAGGCTGGTGGATAACTGGCGGGGGGCGGGACTTCGGGTCGATACGGGGGTTATCGAAGGCGAGCCCTTCTGGAGTACCCAGGAGATCGCTTTCGCACCCTCGTTGATCGAGACCACTTCCGAGTTGCTCGGTTCGCCGGCCCCGGCGACCGGGAACCCGGGAGAGTTCGAGCACGTCGAACCCGCGATTGTCCCTGACGGCGAACGGCCTGTTACCTTTTCTTGTCACGACAGCGAACTGGTGGGTGTGCTGCACACCGTCAGCGAACCCGTCGATCGCGGCGTTGTGCTGGTGGTGGGCGGTCCCCAGTACCGGGTGGGCAGCCACCGCCAGTTCGTATTGCTGGCCCGTTTTCTGGCGGAACAGGGTATTCCTGTTTTTCGTTTCGATTACCGGGGGATTGGTGACAGCGAAGGGCCGTTTGCCGGCTTTGGGGGCATTCACGACGATATCGCCAACGCCATTGACTGTTTCCAGAACCAGTGTCCGGAGGTGCGAGAAGTCGTTATCTGGGGGTTGTGTGATGCCGCTACCGCTGCCGCCTGGTACGCAGGGTCTGACAAGCGGGTGGCTGGCCTGATACTGTTGAATCCCTGGGTGCGAAGTGAGTCGGGGGCGGCAAAAGCCTATCTCCGGCATTATTACCTGCAACGGTTGTTCAGCCGTGCTTTCTGGCAGAAGGTTTTTTCGCGGGGAATCGCTATCCGTCGGTCGTTGGGCGGACTGGGTCAGAATGTTCGCAGGGCCCTGGGTCGGGAACAGTCTGGCCACTCTCCAGGTGAGGCGAACGCCGCTTCCGAAAGCGGACCTGCAGCGGGGCGTTCCCTGGCTGAAAGCATGTACACCGGGTTGACGAAATTTGGGGGTGAGACACTTGTGATTCTGAGCGGTAATGATCTCACCGCTGCCGAGTTCCGGGATGCAGTCAGGGCATCCCGAAAGTTCCGCAACCTGTTGGCAAAAAAGAGGTTCCGTACCATGAGCATGGATGAGGCGGACCATACCTTCTCCCGGAGAGACTGGCGCGACCGGGTGTCGCAAATGACGGCGGATTGGCTGCGGTCATGGTGAAGAAAGCCCTGTTGATCGCCTACCACTATCCGCCGATCCGGGTCAGCAGCGGGGTTCAGCGGACATTATCCTTTTCCCAGAACCTGGGGCGGCACGGCTGGACACCGCTTGTGCTCAGCGCGCATCCGCGGGCTTATGCCAGCACCTCCCCCGATCAATTGAGAGACATCCCCGACGATGTGCTCGTCAAACGGGCCTTCGCCCTGGATACCGGCAAACACCTGGCGGTGGCGGGTCGCTATCTGGATGCGATGGCCCTCCCGGATCGCTGGGTCACCTGGTTTGCGGGCGGAGTGTTGTCGGGGCTGCGGCTGATCCGGCGTCACAAGCCCTCGGTGATATTTTCCACCTACCCCATTGCCACGGCCCACCTCATCGGTCTCGCCCTGCACCGTCTGACGGGCGTACCCTGGGTGGCGGACTTCCGGGATTCCATGACGGAGGTGGACTATCCGCCGGACCCGCGACGCCGCAAGATGTTCCGGGCTATCGAGCGGCGTACGATCCGGTACTGCAGCCGCGCCATCTTTACCACGCCCGGGGCGGTACGCATGTACCGTGAGCGTTACCCCGAACAAGCCGCCGAAAAGTGGTCGTTGATCGCCAATGGCTACAATGAAGATATTTTCGCCGCGGTGGAAACGGAAAAGCCCGCCTCCGGCCCGGAGCGAACCGGGCCCCTGACGCTGGTGCACAGCGGCGTGCTGTACCCGAACGAGCGGGACCCCCGCGCCTTCTTCGAGGCGCTGTCCGGCCTGAAGAGAGAGGGGGCCCTGTCGGCGCGGCGTGTGCGCATTATTCTGCGCGCCACCGGTCACGACGACCTCTACCAGACCATGCTTCGCGATCTGGACATTGCCGATATGGTCGAACTGGCGCCGGGGATCGATTATCGGGAGGCGCTGCGGGAGATGTTGGCCGCCGACGGCTTGCTGATTCTTCAGGCCGCCAACTGCAACCACCAGATTCCCGCCAAGCTTTACGAGTACTTCAGGGCGCGCCGGCCGGTGTTCGCCCTGACGGATAGCGGCGGCGATACTGCCACTGTCATGCGCGAAGCGGGGATCGAGGCGATAACGCCCCTCGACGATGCCGCCGCCATTCGGGCGTCATTCCCGGGTTTTGTCGATGCCGTGGAACAGGGGACAGCGGCGGTTGCCTCCGAGGAAGCCGTCGAGACATCCTCCCGCGCCCATGCGGCCGCGGAGCTGGCGGCCCTGTTTGACCAGGCTGCCGCCGATCGGGGCGATTGATCCACTGCGTCCGGTCCGGAGCGGGTTCAATAAACGCAACAGAATATTGAGGTACTTCCATGGCTACGATCTGGAGGACGTTCACCGCCATCTGTCTGGCCGCTATCGCCTGGGGTGTATCAGCGGAAGAGGTTCGCTCTGGCCAGGCCGAACTGCCGGACCCTGTATCCGCACACAGCCTGGGAGCGTGTGTCGACAAGCTGGATCAACAGGGCGGTGGCTGGTGTTCGCTGGGTGGCAGCTTTTTCAAGTCCGGCGCCTCCCCCGAAAGTCTGGATTACTACAGTAGCATCCGTGGCTGGACTGGGGCCAAATCCATCTTCATTGCCTGGAACGGTATGGCCTTCGACGCCGGACAGAAGAAACTGTATCTGCTCGCCAATGGCGGCCACGCCGACTACCTGGGGAATGGTGTCTACGAGTTCGACCTGAGCCGGGGAAAATGGACGCGACTGAAAGACCCTTGCCGGCTTTCCTACGAGGTCGAAAAGGGTGAACAAGCGCCCTACGGCGGTATCTCCCGGAACAAGAAAGCGGAGAGTGTTTACATCCCCGACCCCGAATGTGGACCCGCCTCTGCCCACACCTACGATGGGGTGCAGTACGCCAGCAAAACGGGCACCATCTTCTGGGTGGCCGGTATCTACGGCCTCAAGGGCGGTGACGATGGTGGCAACTTCGGCTCCCGGGGAGAACTCTGGGAATTCAATCCGTCGGAGTCGCAAACCCGTAACGGGGTGGCGCCGCTTACCTGGAAACAACACCCTGTGACGCTGGCAGGGGGCTTGCCGACATCGGTGGAGCTGGCGGACGGTTGGTTGCTCTACGGTGCCAACACGGCCAAGGGGGTCAAGTTCGATCCCGGCCAGCCGGCGCAAACCATGACCCGGGCCGCGGACATGGGTAATGACTACAGCGACGGCAATCTGGTGCTGGACGGGCAGCGCGATACGCTGTGGTTCGTGTCCAAGCGGTACGGCATTCTGAAAATCCCGTTGAATGCGCGCGGCAGCCGCTTCGCCAAAAAATCGACGGGATTCGGCATGGGCGCGGCGATGCGCAACGGCAAGCTGGTGCTCTGGGACGGCGGTAACAATGTTACGGAATTCGATCCCGACACCAAAAGCTACTCTGTCACCAACTGGCGTGGCAAGAAGCCCGGCAGCAATGATAAGCGGGTTTACTCGAAATGGGTTTATTTGCCCGATGGCGATGTCTTCGTGGGTGTGGCGACGGCCGATGCCGGCGTGCTGGTTTACAAGCACCCGGAAAAAGCCGGTGTCGCGGCCTCGACTGTCGATCCCCAGGACTTTATCACCAGCGCCAAAGCCGGTGAATCCGTGACTATTCCGGCGGGAACCTATAAAAAAGGCATCTACATTAATAAGCCTCTGGACCTGCACATGTCAGGCGTGCGGCTATCGGCGCCTGTTCATGGCAAGGGGGTTGTCGTCGTCGACGGGCCCGGCCCCGTGGTCATCGACGGTCTGATTGCCGATGTGCCACCGGAATGCCATACAAATTGTGCCGGTGTCCGAATCCAGGGGCGCAATTACGATGTCACTCTTCGCAACGTCACAATTCTGAATCAGGAGATGGGTGTCCTGACTGGCAACGGGGGCGGGCGCCTCGTAATCGAGAACAGCAATATCGGCGACACCGGGCTTAACCGGCAGTCGGATCTCTCCCATGTTATTTACGCCGGCTGGTCCGACGAGCTGGTGATCCGGGATTCGAAAATACACGGCTCCCACCGGTTGGGGCACCTGGTCAAGTCCCGCGCCCGGAATACGTTTATCGAAAGCACACAAATTCTCGGGGGGCGCACTCGACATTCCCGTCTTGTGGAAATGCCCTGTGGTGGCGAGCTGGTGATCAGGGAAAGTGTTCTGCAGCAATCCGATAAAACCGATAACGCTGAATTCATGATGTTGGGAGGTGCTTCAAAGGCCAATTGCGCGGGCCACACCAATTGGCCGGTCTCCCTGATCATGGAAGATAACCGTCTGGTGACCTATCGGGACAAATCCCGGGATGAACCCGCCAAAAATTACGGCAAGACGGCACTGATGCGCTATCGCGGTATCAACCCGCCGGTCGTAGATCAGCCGGATGCCAATATCAGGTTCAGCCATAACACGAACGAAGCCGGTGCCGACAACGACGGAGCCGCGATCGAGGTTCTCTGGTACGACGGGGATCACCGTATGCCGCCCCTGTCGGTCGCTCGACTTCAAGGCATTAAGGACTGAGATTCCGGGCGTGGTTAGTGTTGTAAATGGTCGCCGCCTGATCGGTGCTTCACGTCGATTCGCATGATCGGTGTCTTCCCGCCCATAATGGAGACGTGAACATAGGGTGGATGACCGGCTATCATCAACTCCGTCCGGCCCAGACAGATAAAGGTGGCTGAGCCGTTGGCCCTGGCACCCAGCCTCTCGTGGGAGCGTTGCGACTGGACGTTGAAGGCCGAGATCCGGCTCAGTGACCAGGCTACACCTGAGTGGTTGAGGTAATCATTGGCCGCCTGCCATAGCTTGGGGAAAATAAAACCGTTCCTGGCGGACGGCTCGACATAGACGTCGTAGTCCCATGCTGTCGTATCTTCGGGCTGCGGTGAGAAGATACACCTCACTTCATCCTCGGTATAGTCCCCCAGATTCAGCCAGACGTAACCGACGAAGCGGTCCTCGATATAGGCCGCGAAACAGACCGCGCCCTGTCCGAACCGCTGCCCGATAACCGTGCCGGGCCGGGGGAAGTCGGCGAACGCGTTCGAATCGGTGGGGTCGATTTGCCGGACGGTGATATTTTTGCCCCGGCGTTCGGGAATGATCGTTTTGACGGCCACGGGCTGACGGTACAAATAGTATTTGACGATACGGAACCGGCCCCGGGTGATCCGTCCCAGCGCCATGTGTGTCAGGTAGAGAAAGGCGTTCACTCCGCCCATCTCGTTTTTCAGGGAGATCAATTTTTTCAGCATGGCGGCCGTGGCGATGTCCGGCTCCTGTTTTGTCGTCTGCGAAAGCCCTTGAGACGCTCTTTATACCAGAACTTCGATGGGCTCCGGGTGGCTGAGGAAGTCCTGGGGGCTTGCCGTGTACCCGTAGGCGCCGGACTGGAATACCACTATAAGATCCCCCACATCGACCCTGGGCAGGCTGTACTTGTCTGCCAGGATGTCCAGGGGTGTGCACAGCGGGCCGACGACATTGACGGGGCCCGTGTCGGCGCCGGTCACCCGGTTGCCGATGCAAACCGGGTAGTTTTTCCGGATCAGTTGCCCAAAGTTACCCGAGGCGGACAGGTGATGATGCAGTCCACCATTGGTCACGGCGAAGGTCTCGCCGCGGGATTCCTTGACGTCGATAACCTCGCAAACATAAATACCCGCTTCACCCACCAGATAGCGGCCCAGTTCGATCACGAACTCCGCCTCGGGCAGTCGCGGCCGGTATTCCCTGACCAGGTTCGCCAGGTTGTCGGCAATGGGCTGCAAATCGAGGCGCTGGTCGCCGGGAAAGTAGGGAATCCCGAAGCCGCCGCCCAGGTTGAGCCATTTGACGGGAGACGGCGCGTCGTCCGCGAGTCGCGTGGCGAGGTCGAGGGTCTGGGTCTGCGCCTCGATAATGGATTCCGGCCTCAGGTTTTGCGAACCACTGAAAATATGAAAGCCCTGGAAATCCAGTTCGTACGACTTCATCCGCCGGAGTAGGGCGGGGACCTGCTCCGCATCCACACCGAAAGGTTTGGGCCCGCCGGACATCTTCATTCCCGAAGTTTTCAGCTGGAAGTCGGGGTTGACCCGGATGGCGACCCGGGGGCGGATCGACAGGGAATCACCGAGGCGGGCGATGCGCGCCACCTCGGCGGCGGACTCGGCATTGATGATGACGCTCGCGGCGATGGCGGCGCGCAATTCGATGTCGGCCTTGCCGGGGCCCGCGAAACTGATCTTGTTGGGAGGCGTGCCGGTGTCCAGGGCGGTGCGCATTTCCCTGAGGGAGGCCACATCCAGGCCATTGGTGAGCCGGCTCATATGCTGCACGACCGCCGGCATGGGGTTGGCCTTGACGGCGTAATGGAGGCTGACCTCGTCCGGGAGGCGTCTATTGAGCGTCTCCACCCGTTGGGTCATTATCTGCCGGTCATACGCATAGAAGGGTGTCTGTCCCACCCGGTGGGCCAGTCTGGGCAAGGGGATATCCCCCACCAACAGGCAGTTGTCCCGGACCTGGAACTGATCCATGGCGATATGTCTGGGGCGTTCTCCGCTGGCCTTTTTCAACTTTCTGACTCCTGGAACAGTAACTCGTGGGTTTGAAACAACTGCTTGCGGTCGATCTTGCCGTTCTGGTTTCTGGGCAGTTCATCGGCGGTCATGATCCGCCTCGGCAGCATGAAGTTGGGCAGTTCTTTCTTGCAGTGGGCCATGATTGTCTCTTCGGCAATGTCGGCGCCGCAAACCACCACCAGCAGTATGGCCTGCCCCAGTGTTGGGTGGGGGAGCCCTACGGCGGCGACTTCCGTGACGCCCGCCATGCCGTAGACCACTTCCTCGATTTCCGTGGGGCTTACCCGGTAGCCGGAGGTCTTGATCATGTCGTCCTTGCGGCTGATGAAGTAGAGGTAGCCCTCTTCGTCCCGCCGCACCTGGTCCCCGGACCAGACGGCGATTTCCGACAGGGGCAGTTCCCGGGCCTGGCCGGGGCTGGGCCGGAAGCGCTCGGCCGTTTTGTCGGGATCGTTCCAGTAGCCCATGGCAACCAGCGAACCCCGGTGGACCAATTCGCCGGGTTCTCCCGGGGCGCATTCGCTGCCGTCTTCCCGGACCACCAGGATCTCGGCATTGGGAATGGCCTTGCCCATGGAGTCCGGGCGTTTGTCCACCTGCTCCGGGGGCAGGTAGGTGGAGCGAAAGGCCTCGGTGAGGCCGTACATCAGGTAGATTCGGGTGTCGGGAAGGGCACTGCGCAACCGTTCCGTGGTCGTCCGGGGCATGGCGCCGCCGGAATTGGTGATATAGCGCAGTTCGTCGGCGGCTTCCCGTGGCCAGTCCAGCTGGACTAACTGGTTCCACAAGGGGGGCACTGCCGCCAGGCCCGTAATCCGGTATCGGGTCAGGGCGCGAAGGATATCCCGGGGTAGCAGGTAATCCATCAGGGCGACAGAAGCACCCACCGAGAAGGCGGTGGTGAGCTGGCTGAGGCCGTAATCGAAACTGAAGGGCAAAACCGCCAGAAGGCGGTCGTTTGCCGTATTTTCCAGATAGGAGGCAACGGACCTGGCCCCGGCCACCATATTCCGGTGGGAGAGAACCACCCCCTTGGGGTTGCCGGTGCTGCCGGAGGTATAGAGGATGGCGGCCATGTCGGTATCGATGCGGTGGGGTGCGGGGATGCCAGACGGCCGGTCGACCAGTTTCCGCCAGGCAATCCGTTTCGGCGCCATGTCGGTTTCCGGTGGCTCGGCACCGTCGTCGATCACCACCACGGCGCGCAGATCGTGGCAGTCCTCCAGCAGGGGAACCAGTGACTCGAGACGCTGCGCTGACGTCACCAGGACCCGGACATTGCAGTCGCGCAGAATGTAGCTCACCTGCTGGGGCTTGAGCAGCGGGTTGACGGGCACGAAAACGCCGCCGGCGGCGGCCGTGCCAAAAATAGCCTGTACGGTTTCGGGCAGTTTTGGCAGGTAGACCGCGACTCTCTCCCCGGCACTGAGCCCCAGGGCCGCCAGCCCGCCGGCGACACGCGCGATGTCCTCGTTCAGTTGCCCGTAGGTGCAGGTCTGTGCCTTGTAATGCAGCGCCGGGGCATCCGGCGCCCGGCTGGCACCGGCCTGGATAA
Source organism: Cellvibrionales bacterium UBA4495 (assembly GCA_002388905.1). Lineage (GTDB taxonomy): Bacteria > Pseudomonadota > Gammaproteobacteria > Pseudomonadales > Porticoccaceae > DGNJ01. The sequence goes on along the minus strand of DGNJ01000131.1, from coordinate 32,481 downwards.
ACTGGTGAATCAGGTCTGGCATGGGCTGGCGTTCCTTTTTGTCCTATCCTGTATTCCTGTTCGCTCCGGGCCATTGTATCCGGTGCGATTGACTTCCGGCGTGGCGGCAAGCCGCAATTAAGGTCACGCCCATCCCGGTTCTGGGGTCGTGCGAGTGCCGCGGATTTTGCGGGCCTGGCCGCTTGCGGGACTGAATTGTACGTGCAAATGTGCCGGTCTACAGTTGAACGGTCAAGGATCGGGGGACGAAATGTTTCATAACGGTACTGAAGGAGCAATCCGATGAGAAAGACGGCGAACGTTGGCGTCGGGGCGGTCTTGCCCGATACCCGCCCTCCGGGACAAGGCCGGGTCATGACGGAAAGGAAGAGGGTGGTTATACGCCCCGGAGCCGGTTCTCGTTTGTGGCGGTATCGGCTTACCTGCCTGCTGCTGGCACTGTTTTGCTGGCTGCCGGCGGTTGCCGCCGAATTGCCGGATACCATTGAGAAGGTCCGGGGGAGTATCGTGGGGGTCGGGGTGATCCGCTCACCAAAGCAATCCCGAAAGGTCTCCGTGGAGCCCCGGGGCACGGGATTCGTGGTCGGCGCCGGCAACCGGGTGGTTACCAATTTTCATGTCCTGCCAGAGGACTTCGATGCAAATCCGGAGGAGAAGCTGACCGTCTTCACCGGCCGCGGGGATGACGCCCGGGGCCGTCATGCCAAGGTTCTGCGCACTGATCCGGAACACGATCTCGCCCTGCTGGAGTTCAGCGGTGAACCCCTGCCGGCCATGAAGCTGGCCGGGTCGCGACCGAGGGAGGGCGAGGAAGTAGTATTTACCGGTTTCCCCCTGGGCATGATCCTGGGGCTGTACCCTGCCACCACCAAAACCATTATCTCGGCTATCACGCCCATTGCCATTCCCGCGCCCAGTTCCCGGTCCCTGACCGCGGCCCAGGTCAAGCGACTGAAGTCCCCCTATCTGGTCTACCAGTTGGATGCCATCGCCTATCCGGGCAACAGCGGCAGCCCGGTCTACCATCCGGAAACCGGGGAGGTGTTGGGCGTGATCAACAGTGTATTCGTCAAGGGCTCCAAAGAGGCGCTCCTGTCCAGCCCCTCGGGTATTACCTATGCCATCCCCGTCCGGTATGTGAAAGCCCTGCTGGCCGATGACTAGGCTTTCCTTCCTGTTCGTGTGTACGGAAAACATCTGCCGGTCGCCCCTGGCCGAGGCGATGCTGCGCCATGCCCTGAAACGCGAGGGACTCCACAGGCGGGTTCGTGTCGGCTCGGCCGGCACCGTTGTCTCGGTGCCCCGGCAAAGGGCGGATCCGAGAGCGGTAGCGGTGGCGGAGCGCTTCGGGGTCAGGATGAAGCCGGGGCGCTCCCGCAAGCTCAAGCCGGCGGACTTCGCCCGGTTCGACTATATTCTGCTTATGGACCGGGGACATTACCGTGATTCGTTATCCCTCTGTCCCCCGGAATTTCGTCATCGGATGGCGTTGGTCATGGATTACGCGCCGGGTTTCGAGGGCGACGAAATCCCGGATCCCTATTTTGGCAGCGAGGAGGGGTTTGAAGTGGTTTTTACGCTTCTCGATGTCGCCGTGGAGGGAATTGTCGCTGCGGTATTGGAAGGCAGGTTATAAAGGGTTTCGTATTATATTTTCCGGAGTAAAAGCGGTTTTATGGGAATAAGAAAATTTATGTTTATAACTATTACGCCCGGGTTGTCGTGATAATGGATAAATTTGTCCGGCGGGTGGGAATTCGGGGCAAAAAAGCGATAAACTGCGCTATTGTGCCGCTCAGTGGTATTGCAATCAATTCGGCGCCTTGTCCTTTTCGCTTGGGCCGGCCGAGGAGTATGAATTGCTGAATTTTCCGGGACCTTAGATATGTCGGGATATGTCAGAGGGAAATAATCGTCAGGCCGGGCAGAACCTGTTGACCGAGAGTTTTCACGATTACTTCTCGGTGGCGCTGGCGTTGTCGCCCGAGCAGAAGCAGGATGCCTTCCGGATTCGCTATCGGGTCTATTGCGAGGAGTTTCGCTATGAGCCGGCGGATCGGTTTCCCGACGGGCTGGAGACGGACGAGTACGACGACCAGGCCCTTAACTGCCTGATTACCCACAGGCGCAGCGGGATGCCGGCGGGCTGTGTGCGGGTTGTTCCGGCACGCGGTAGTACGGATGAATGGCCGTTACCGTTTGAAAAGCATATTGCGGACAGCCTGGATCAGGCCTACATCCGCAACCTGCACCTGCCCCGGGATACCATCTGCGAGGTTTCGAGGCTGGCGGTGGACGGCGCTTTCCGGCGTCGTGCCGGGGAGGAGGCCACCCGCTTTGGCGAGGTGGATGCCATGGACCTGTCGCACCCGGAAAAGCGCACGTTCGGCCTGATAGCCGTTGCCGCCTTTCTGGCCGCCACGGCGGTGACCGACCTGAGTGGGCGGACCAATGTGTTTGCTGTGATGGAACCATTTCTGCCCAGGCTGCTCAAACGATCGGGTATCCTGTTTCACAAGGTGGGTGACGATGTGGAATACCACGGCTTGAGGGCGCCGTATTTTGGGCAGACACGGACGACAATTGCCGAGATGATTCCGGAGCTGAAAAATTTTTACCTGAGCATCTATGATGTCATTGCCGATACCTACAACCGCGAACTCAGTTCATGAATGACGAAAAAATATCGCTTGTAGAGAATTTCAACCGCTTTTTTTCCGTCGACCTGGCCCTGACTCCCGAGCAGAAACGGAGCGTTTTCGCCATCCGGTACCGGGTCTATTGCGAGGAACTGAAACTGGAGCCGGCCCACGAAGGCGACCAGGGCCTGGAATTCGACGAATTCGACGATAAATCCCTCCACTGTCTGGTGACCCATCGGCGCACCGGTGTGCCCGCCGGCTGTGTTCGCCTGGTGACGACCCGGGACAATATGTACGACGATCCGCTGCCCATGGAGAAGTACTGCCTGGACAGCCTGTCGATACAGGCTGCAGAGCGATTGAATGCGAACAGGCACAGGGTTTGCGAAATATCCAGGCTGGCGGTGGATCCGCTGTTCAGGCGGCGGGCGGGCGAGCAGGAGACCCAGTATGGCCAGTACGGGGCTTTGGATTGTTGCCACCGGGAAAGACGCGCCTTTTCGCTGGTTGCGGTGGCCGGTTTTGTGGCCGGGGCGGCGCTGACGGAATTGACCGGTCGAACCGATATTTTCGCCATGATGAACCCGTTTTTGCCCCGGTTGCTCAAGCGCTCCGGCATCCTGTTCAAACGGGCCGGCGCGGATATGGACTATCGCGGAATCAGGGCCCCCTACTATACCAACACGCAAGTGATTCACGAGCATATGCGCGCTGAACTTACCCATCTCTACGACACCATCTTCCGGCGATTTGAATCCGCCTGCCACGAGACTCTGTACCTGGAACGCAAGACCGCCTAGTCGTGAGGCTGTTGATGCATCGCTGCCTTGGCGGGTTCCCGGGTGACGCAGGGCCGGGCGCTGGCTGGAAATTATCGGATACAAGCAGGCTGGGATAAGGATCGGCAACGTGGTTGAAAGCTTTGATTACCAGGATGCGTTTTCCCGGAATATCGGCTGGGTAACGGCTTCCGAACAGCAGGCCCTGCGCACCCGGCGCGTTGCCATTGCCGGCATGGGAGGCGTGGGGGGTAGCCACCTGGTCACGCTCAGCCGCCTGGGCGTGGGGGCGTTCAATATCTCCGATATGGACACCTTCGAGGTGGGCAATTTCAACCGCCAGGCGGGCGCCAGCATGAATTCCGTGGGCCGGCCCAAGGTGGATGTCATGGAGGAAATGGCCCTGGCCATCAACCCGGAACTGGATATCAACAAATTTCCCCGAGGGGTCGATGAACACAACCTGGACCGGTTCCTCGAGGGCGTGGACCTGTACGTGGACAGCCTGGATTTTTTCGCCGTTCCCATTCGCCGGGCGGTATTCGCCGCCTGTGCGGAAAAGGGCATACCCGCCATCACCGCCGCTCCACTGGGCATGGGTTCCGCCTTTCTGTGCTTTATGCCGGGAAAGATGACCTTCGAGGAGTACTTTCGCCTGGAGGGGCATCCGGAAAAGGAGCAGCTTGTCCGCTTCCTGGTGGGCCTTTCCCCCGCCATGTTGCAGATGGGCTACCTGGCTGACCGGTCGAAAGTGGATTTTGGCAACCGCAAGGGGCCGTCCACACCCATGGCCTGCGAGATCTGCGCCGGCCTGGCCGGAACCTATGCCCTGAAGATACTGCTTAACCGGGGCAAACTGTGTGTCGCCCCCTGGGGCTTGCATTTCGACGCCTACCGCAACCGGCTGAAAAAGACGTGGCGTCCGGGCGGCAATAACAATCCTCTGCAGCGGCTGATCCTGGCCATAGCGCGCCGCGCGGTGTCCTGACTGACACGGGGCTTGCGGGTTCTGCCCGGGTAGGTCGTTAGCCGGCCTGGTTCCTGAAGACCCGCTCCAGGGGCAGCCTCGCCGAAGGCGGTGCTTGCCTGGTGGGGTAGCCGGTGCGCAGGAACATCATCAGGGTTTCACCCTGCCGCAGATTCAACAGTTGCCCACACTCCTCTTGTAGCGCTCTGGCCTGACCGGTCAGGTGGTCCGGCACCGTATTTTCGGCGAGCCTGCTCAACTGATCGGCAACCACATAATAGGGGTGGCAGGCCACACCTTCGTTATTCAGGTGCGTCCAGACACGATCAAGCAGCCGACCTGCATCGAGCGCACCGTCCGGTGTATTCGGTGCCGTAAAAGCCAGCATGGCCGGGGCTTTTTTCACGGGCTGTGCGTCCACGGTGGCAAGGAGTTTGTAGGCCCCGATACGATTGAGGCGTTTCATCCTCGGCCAGCTGGCGACAAACCGGAGCAGCAGGCCCCCGCCCGGAGGAAGGCACAGGGTGGATACATGCAGGCCGTCGCCGGATTCCCGTCCATCGCGCCCAAAGCGCAGGCTCTTGCCCAGCCATTCGTGGACTTCCCGGGTCTGGAAGCGGATTTCCGTCGCCGAGCGCACCAGCCGCCAGATTTGCCGCACGGATTCGGTTTGGTCGAAGGTATGAACACGCGCCTTGCCTTCGGTGTCCCCGCCAATGGTGGTCAGCAAGGGGGCCGGCAGCGGTTTCGACTTGTAGGCGCAGCGGTTGGTGTGGCGGCCGGTGACCGGCTGGTTGGCGGTTTCAGGGGCGGGTACAGGGGAAAGCCTGGGCGTGATTGTCGCATAGGGATGAGACCGGCCGGTGCCCTGGGGCCGGTAGGCCATATCCACCTCGAGGCCGATGGTGTTGGCAAATTTTACAATGCTCTCGATGGCGCACCCCGCCGAAATCAGGGTTGCCTGGCTTTCCGGCGGGAAGGTATGACCGGCCACCCGTTCGGAATCATAGCCGATGACCAGCGAGTGGCCGTCCCAGTCGAACCGCCACGGTTGGCTGTTGTCCGCGGAGGGAGCCCATAGGCCGTTCAGGGCCAGCAATTTGATCAGTTTCGTGTCAGTCATCGCTTGATTATCCTTCCGCCGCCGGCCCCGGGTCAAAAATTCCTGGTTTTGCCCGGAAGGCGATGGTCGGATACCGGATATTTATAGCAAAATGTGCCGGTAATTGTCCGTCAGTATTTTTTACAATCAGCAGATTTTTACGTCTGCAAGGGGAGGGGATGGATTGGTTGAAAAAAACAAAAAATCATAAAAATCAAATGGATATAAAAATATTAGACCTGTTTTGGTGCAGGTGGCATGGGATGTGCAATATCTCTGGTTAAGCGAGACTCGGGTAGCGGATATCAAAGTGAATTCCCCGGGCCTGACTGCTCACACTAAGTAAGGATTTCTACTCACGGAGATGTACTCATGAAACGAATAACTGGATTTAGGAAAGCGGCTCTTGCTTCCCTGTTGTGCGTGGTCGGCGCCAGCGCGCAGGCGGTGCCTTTTATTAACGAATGGAATGTGGATCAGGAGTTTGAGTGGACCGAATGGACTGATGATGGCGACACTGGCGGAACTGGTATACAGGAAAGCGACACTAGCGCCAGTGTCGGTCCCGCTCCCTATGGGGATAACGTTAGTGGCTGGCAGACTCTGAGTTGGTCTGATGATGATGCAAATACCAGCAGTGTCCAAATCAATGATGGTGACGGAACCACCACCAACACCAATGCCTTCACAGCTACTGAGCCTTTAGATATCAGTGATTTTGCGCTGGGTCCTAAAGTTGCTCATGACAACCAAACCCTAAACAACAATACGGAGTCGCTTGATACAGCCCAGGCCACAGATTTTATTGTTTTGGCAGCTGCGGATCCCGCGCTGGGGCCACTCGATACGAGGACGCTTACCTACGACATTAACTTTACGGAGACCCCTAACGCCCTCACAGGCACAGACTGCCCTTCGGGCAATCCGGATGGCGTAAGCTGTCGTGACATATTCACTATTGCAGGTCCAGGTTTGACCGGCGAGTCCGTGGATGTGACCGGAACCGATGACGACGCTTTTGTGATCGATAGCTTTATCATTCCTGGTGATCCCGGTAACCCTGCTATCGAGTACACGGTGTTTTTGCTGGCCGAAGGGCTGGGTATTTTGGACGACGCTATCTGCGCGGCTGCTGGTGCTGATCCTAACTGCTTCGGGTTGGTGACTGACGAAAATGCAAATAACGTCTTCCAGCTCCAATACGCCATCACCGCCCGGGAAATTCCCGAGCCGGCTGCCATTCTGCTGATCGGGCTTGGCCTGCTGGGTATGGCGGGGTTGCGCCGCTCCAGGAGAGACTCCCAGGTGACTGCATAACCACCAACTGACAAACTGATCCACCTGAAAAGGGCTCCTCGGAGCCCTTTTTTTTATTTGCCATCTCTGTTAGTCAATAACCGGTGATGGCTAGCCTTTCCGATGATCTTTGGCCGTGCCATAATCCCTGATACATGGATGGCAAACGCAGATAAGGCATGACAATGAAAACCGGCATTCTTCGCTTCTTTCTGATTTTAGTCTCGGTATTGACCCTCTCCTGCTCACTGGAGAAATCCGATGTGGAACATATCGAGCAGGCTCGCGAGTACCTGGCGGAAGGTCAGCAGGGGCCCGCGGTGATCGCGCTCAAAAATGCCCTGCAAAAGAACCCGGAAAATGGCGAGGCCCGCTGGCTCCTGGGTAAGCTGTACCACGAAACTGGCGCCCATGCGGATGCCGTGAAGGAGTTGCAGCGAGCGCAGGGGCTGGGCCAACCGGCGGAACAGGTGACGCCATTACTGGCCCAGTCGTTGTTGCACACCAACGAGCTCGATGAACTCGAAAACCTGGAGTTGGCGGGTCTTTCTCCGGAAGCACGGGCCGTGGTAAAGGCCACCCAGGCCTGGGGATATTTGCGGAAAAGGGATGGCGATAAGGCCTGGCGGCTGGTCAAGGAGGCATTGGGGGAAGATCCCGATTCGGCCTATGTGCGCGTGATGGAGGCCCGTGTGACCGGGGCCGAGAGAGAGAACTGGGACGAGGCGCGCCAGAAGCTCGATCGGGTTATCGAAAGCCACGGGGATTACGCGCCCGCCTGGCGGTTGCTGGGGGACATTGAACTGAGAAGCATGCGACTGGAGGCGGCGGAACGGGCATTCAGCAAGGCCATTGAACACAGCGAGTACAATCCCGATGATTACTATAAACGGGCACTGATCCGGATCCAGAATAAGGAACTCGACAAAGCCCAGGCGGATATTGCAAAGCTTGAAGAAATGGTGCCCCAGAATCCCGGCACCCAATACCTGAAAGGGGTGGCCGCTTTTTCCCAGGGTAATATCGACGAGGCCATCGAAGCGCTGGAAGTGGCCCAGAAGTTCGAGGACAACTACCCCCTGTCGCTGCGTTACCTCTCCGCCGCCTATTATGCAAAAAACAAGCTTGTCCAGGCCGAGGAATACGCCTACCGGTTTCTTGCCATAGCGCCGGAGGATGCCGCCGCCAGGAAGTTGCTCGCCACCATCAAGCTCAGGCGCGGTGAGCCCGGCGAGGTCCGGGAGCTGGTGGCGCCACTCATTGAAGGAGACGACCCGGATATCCAGGCCCAGAACCTGCTCGCCACGGCCCTGATCCGTCAGGGTAACTATGAGGAGGGTTTGCCCCTGCTCTCCCGGCTGGCTGAAAAGCAGCCGGATTCCGCGGAAATGCGCACAAGGCTCGGGGCGAGCATGATCGCGGCCGGCGAGTTTTCCGAGGCGCTTGAAAACATTGAAACGGCTCTGTCCCTGGATCCCGGGTATCAGCCGGCGGGACTGCTCCGGGTCTCCGCTTATATGCGCAAGGGCGATATGGACGCGGCCCTGGCGGCGGCCCGCGAATATGTCGCCAGTCAATCGGACAGTGCCGCCGCCAGACAGGTGCTCGGCAGGGTCCACCTGGCGGCCGGCAACATGCAAGAGGCACGAAAAGTCTTTCAGTCTGTGCTGGAGGCAGAGCCCGCCAATCCCGATGCCAATAAGAGCCTGGCCGCTCTGGCGATCCAGGAAGGTAATCTGGACAAGGCGAGAAGTCATTACCGGAGGGTGCTGGAGGCCGACGAGAACAACCTCGATGTCTTGCTGAAGTCCGCCGCCCTGGAAGAAGGGGCCGGGAATCACGAGGCCATGGTCGCCCACCTGGAAAATGCCATGTCGGCCCATCCCCAGGCAACGCAACCCCGGATTATCATGGCCCGTTACCGGCTGGCAAAAGGCAGAGCGGAGAAAGTTCCCGTGCTTTTCAGCGGCCTGGAGCAGGATAAGCGAAACAGCGCCGAGGTGCTGAATTTGCTGGGCCTGTCGGATTTGCGAACCGGCAATTACCGGGATGCGGTAAATACCTTTGATCGCGTGGTCATCCTGCGTCCGGATGCNNAGCCCCCCAGCCCTGGTACCACAAGGGAATTGCCTATCTGGCCCTCGGCGAGGGGGACAAGGCGGAAGCTGCATTCGAGAGAGCCATCGAGCTGTCGCCAAGCTACCTGGATCCCCGTATTGAACTGGCCAATCAGTTGCTCAACCAGGGCAGGGTGGATGATGCGCAATCCCATCTGACCGTTTTAAAGGAAATGGTCCCGGAGGATCCCCAGGTCCTGAGGCTGCGGGCCACGGAAGCGACCCTCAGGGGCAATCACGGGAAGGCGAGGGAGCTTCTGGAGCAAGCGCACGGCAAGGCTCCGGGCACGGAAACCGCACTGATGCTTTTCAGGCATTACTGGCGGGGCGGCGACCGGGAAGGCGCCCTGAAGTTTTTGGAGGACTGGCTTGAGGAATACCCCCGCGACAGCGCGGCGCGACTGGAACTGGCCAATATTCAACTGGCAACCGGTGATAACGCCAAGGCGCGGGAACAGTATTCCAGGGTACTGGAGTCGGACAAGGACAATTTCACCGCCCTCAACAATCTCGCCTGGCTGCTGAGAAAAACAGATACGCAGAAGGCACTGGAATACGCTGGAAAAGCCACGGAAATGCAGCCGGAATCGCCATCGGCCCTGGACACCATGGCGATGGTCCTCCTGGAAAATGGCGATACCGCCAGGGCCAGGCGGACCATGGAGGACGCCCTGGCGCTGGCGGGCGACAGTCCGACCCTGCGTTACCATTACGCGCAAATCCTGTCGGAAGCCGGGGACCGGGAGCAGGCCGTGGCCGTGCTCGAAGAACTGCTTGCCGGCGAGTCGGAATTCCCGGAAAAGGAAGAGGCCCGGAAACTTTTAGCCCGGCTGTAGATCCCCTGACGCCGGGGTCGCCGGGCGAAATAACAGCACCAACAGCGCCGGCAATAAAAGGATATCGAATAACAGCGCGGCAAGCAGCCCTGCGCTGGTCAACAGCCCAAAGCTGTTGATGGGCGCGAATGCGCTGGTGGTGAGCAGCATAAATTGCGCGCAGAGAATAATGGTGGTGGTGGTAATTGCCCGGCCGGCTTGCCGGTAGGTGCGGGCGATGGCGGTTACCGGGCGCACGCCGCCTTTTCTTACCCTCGAGATAAAGCCGTGATAGACATGAATGGTGTCGTCAATGGCGATACCCACGGCAACGCTGGCGATCATGGCGGTGGCCATGTCCAGCCAGATGCCGAAGATGCCCATGGCGATAAAGATTATCAGGATGGGTGAAAGATTCGGGATCATGCATATCAGGCTGTCTTTCAGGGACCGCCAGAGGACCAGCATAAAGAGAAAAATCATGCCCACGGCACTGACCATGCTGTAGATCTGGCCCTTCACCAGCAAATCTTCCTGCTCGGCGAACATCCGGCTCAGGCCGGCGATTTGCCACTCCATGTCGTCCATGTCCCGGCTCGCCAGGTAGTCCCGTATGCGATCCATAAGCATGCTGATCTCGTTGGCGCCGTGCACATTGATATTCAGGCTGACACGGGCCTGCCGGTAACTTTCATCCAGGAAATCGTAAAGATCGTCGCCATCGTAGATGAACAGGTACTGGCTGATCAGGTCGGGGTTGTCGGGGATCGTCCGGTATTCGCTCTGCTCGGCGTGAAAGCCCCAGTGCATTTCCTCGATAAAATCCACCGGCGACAGGGCCTTGTCGACCTCCGGCTGTTGCTCGGCCCAGTCCTGGAAGTCGCGGATGACATTGAGGTTGCTGGGGGAAATGAGGCCCTCGGACCGGGCGCTGGTGAAACTGATATCGAGGGAGCCCGTGCCCGCGATCTTTTCCTCGATATGCTCGGTGGCGATCCGGGTCTTGTGGTCGCTGGCGAAAAACTGGAGCAGGTTGGTTTCGACCACGACATTGGCGATAAAGGGTGAACCGATAACAAGCAGTGAGGCCGTGACCACCAGCGTCGGAACGGGCCGGCGGGCACCGAAGCGGTAACAGAGCCCGACAATTCTGTCGATGGGGGAACGCCGCCCCGTACCTGTCCGCCATTCGTTGTGGTCGTAACGGGCAAGGATGGGTGGCACCAGATGGTAGACCACCAGGTAGATGAACCCGACACCGGCCGCGGTAATCAGCCCGAATACCCGGATGGGTGTGATGGGGCTGAAGGCCAGGGAGGCGAAGCCGGCCATTGTCGTCAGGGCGGTATAGAGGGCGGGGCGCTTCACCTCGGCGAGCGCATCCGCCACCCGCTCGGCGCCCATCTTGCCCCTTTTTGAAGCATAGGAAATGGCATTGAAAAGATGCACCAGGGCCGCGATGGAAAGCGCGGAGAGCAGGGGCGGCAGAATACTGGAGATCATGTTGAAGGGCTGATTGAACACCACGTGCAGGGAGATGGTGGTGTTCACCACGCTGGCAAGTACCAGACCCGTGACAGCCAGCGCCAGAACCCGCCGGAACAGGAACCAGATAAGCAGCAGGCCGACGATCACCGTGGTGGGGATAAACAGCTTGTTTTCATCGATCAGTGAGCGGGTCTGCTCCACGTCCGTGGTGATCTGGCCGGCCACCGCCGTCAGGTAGCCCTTCAGGCCGTGGTCGGCGACCAGGTCGGTGATTTCATCCTGAAGCGCCATGCGGGCAAGGCTGCTTTGCATGGTCTCCGGGATGACGACCAGGGCAAGGGCACTGCCATCGGGGGCCGCCAGCAGGCCGTTGGCGAACCTGTCGCCGAGGATACGCTCGCGGCGCTGGGCGGCGTTGCGGTCTTCGTTGTCGACGTCGATCAGCGGTTCGATGATAAAACCGGATTCGGTGCCCCGGATATGGTCCTGGGACGTGACACTGATAACGGTGTCGACAGCCTCGTGGGATTCCAGAACATTGGTGAGCCTGTCCATGGCGTCCATGAAACCGTCGGAATACAGGGCGACACCCTCGAACAACAGCACCAGGCCTTCATCATTGGGGAAAACCTCCCGCAACTTTTCATCGATGACGACCGCCGGTGAATCCGACGGCAGGTAAACCTTTGGGGCGTTATTGATATTGATATTGGTGAGAAGCAGGCCGGATGCCACGGTAAGCAAAAGCACAAAGGCAATGGCGAGAAGGGGTTTCCAGGTGCTATCCGCCAGGCGCTGGAAAATACGGGGAACCCGGATCTGCTTGCTGTCGCTGGCGGTTAGGCAAGTGACCCGGCTGCCGCCGAAATAGGTGCTGTAGCCACTGAGGACAACATCTTTACCACCAGTAACGGAGATTTTGCACTTGGGCCGGGAGCTGGCCACCTCGACGGTGAGGTTGGCCCGCTTGAGGAATGTCGCCAGATCGTCGGGATCTATCGCAAGGGGCAGATCCCGGATACGCTTGGCCTTGATCTCGGAAAAGGAGTTATACCCGAGCTTCAGGACAAAGGCTTCGTTGGCGTAGACGAAAATCCCGTGATAGAGGATGGCACAGGGTTCGGTGGATTCATCCAGGGATTGAAGTCGCAGGCGATAGTTGTCCATTCGGGTTCAGGAAATCTAGGGCCTAAAACTTGCCCCGCCAGCCGATGGCTATGACTGAGTTATCCTCGTGGAAGCCCCCCGGCGTGCCGTTGGCCCCGTTGAAATAGTGTGCTTCCAGGTAAATTTCCCGGGATCGCCAGCCCGTATAGGCGATTTCGGGGTTCAGGTAGACATCGTTTTTGTCGAGGCCGATATTGAACCGCGTCTTGAAACGCCAGTTGTTGTCGGCAAACGGCACTTCATAGGAGCCGTTGAACCAATACAGTTCATCGCGATCCAGCACGTCGTCGGCCCCGATCATGTTGCGGCCGATAATTTGCAGGTTCAAGCGACCGTCGCCGTCGCCCGGGTACAGTTCGATGGCCGCCGCCCAGGTGACGCTTTCCTCCGTGGTGAAAGTGCCGTCCACTTCCGTCGCCGGTGTGTCGCCGATCCAGGCAGCCTCGAACCTGACCGTCCCACCCAGGGCCTCGAAGCCGATATCGCCGCCAAACACCCAGGAACGGGGATAGCGGGATTCGATAACACCCCGGACCGGGTCAAAGGTGAAATAGGGCACTGTCTGGCGGCCCCTCTGCACGGTGATGGCGTAGTCAAAGGTGCCGGAGATATTGCTGAAGCGAACGGCGCCGCCCCCGGCACCGTCCGGCTCGTCCAGCACCACCGGCGTGGTACGTATGATCGAGCGGGTGACCGGCGTGGATTCGAGCCCGAGAATTTCGCCGCTGCGGCGGTTGACGGGAAACCAGACGCTGTCCTTGTCCGCCAACTCCGCCTCCCGGAATACCGGCAGGGCGATGACATCCAGCTTGGCATTGCCACTGAAGTATTCGAAGCGCAGCGCCGGCGAGGCGCGGCGACGATCCGAGAGGTCGTCCAGGATATAGCGCGACAGATCCTGGGTGCTCAGGTAGTCCGTGGGCGGGAACTCATCGATGCGGCCCCACATCACCGTTTGTCCCCCCAGGGTGACCCGGTAGTTTTCTTCCGAGTAACGTATAAAAGTATCCCCGTAGTCCAGGGTGCTGTCTTCGGTGTCCTGACTACCGTTTTGCACGTAAGTATCCGCCCGCAGCGTGAGTTTCGCATCCCAGTGATCGGACAAGCGCCATTCGCCCGAGACCTGGCCATGGAAAAACGCCTGATTATCGGCGGCGGAGTTGCTGTCGGGGAAATGGCTCATTTCCAGCCAGAGGTCGTCCACACCGAAGGCGCCTTCTTCGGTTTCATAGTCCGTGGCTCCGGTGGCAGCGCTTTTCTCAGTGTCGTCCGCTTTTTCCTCGACAATGGCATCGCCACCGGGAAGACCCTCGATTTCGCCGTCAATGATGAATTCTTCGTCGCCGTCCACTGGCTCTATGCCTTGCGGGTCGTCGTCCTGTGCTGGATCCCTCTCGATGGTCAGGACGTCGTCTTCACCGCTGTCATCAATGATAAAAACGTCGTCTCCGCCATCGAGCGCGGGAATGTCGCTGTCGAGCGGATCGGGTTCGGCGCCCAATACGGGGAATGACAATATGGCCAGTGGCAGCAGGAGTTTGATAAAAGATTGTTTCTCCACAGGTATCGCTTCCTTTTGTTGTTGTGGATTCGGGCGTGTCAGGGCCGGTAGCCTTTCTCCAGGCTGTCATCGTTAAGGCCGCGTCGGGTAAAAAGGCTGTCCGGCAGGCCCTGGTCATACTCGATATCGGTGATCAGCAACTGGCTCTTGCTCTTGTCCGCCAGGTTGTACATGGTGCTTTCATAGATGGTCCAGTAACCCTGGACTTTCTTGATCTTTCTTGCCTGGAGCACCTTGTCGGGCTTTTCCCTGCCGCCGATATACAAATTGGTACGCAGGGGAAGCAGCAGGCCGGGATGTATCCAGCTCACCCGCCGGGAGTATACCGAGTTATCCGGATCAACCGGGATGCTCTCAAGGACAATGGCTTCGGTGCCGCCGATTTTGCCCTTGCCCAGAATCCGGTGATTGTCCATGTCAGGCTCGCGGTCCTGCAGGTCCTCGTAGAAAAAGTCGGAGCCCACGAACCGGCCGCCTTTGCGCGAGGATGAAATGCGCCTGGCCCGGTCCAGTGCCGGCAGGTACAGCCACTGGTCGCTTTCGTCCCCTTTGTCGTCCAGGGTCAGCAAGCCGGTTCCGGCAATATTCTCCGGTTCGACAAAGCGCAGCAATGACCAGCGCTCGAACTCGCTTTCCTGTTTGGCGTAGCTGTACAGCAGCCGCTCCCGGACGGTACCGTCTTCGCTTTCCAGGCGCATGATGACCCTGGAGCTGGCGTCCTTGCCGTCGGGGCGATGGTAGACTTTTTCGGCGAGGATGCGGCCCTGGCTCTTCTTGTCGTCGCTATCATCCGTTGCGCTGGCGGCCTCGTACGAAAAGACCGCCAGGACAATAAACGCCCAGAACAGCTTTATCGTGGCGTATCCCATGGTTCGTCCATTCCTTTTGGAGTCGATGGCGTTCACTTCGGAAAATCCTCCCCATGCCCTCAACAAGGTGTCCCCGACAAGGTGTCTCCGACAAGGTGTCTCCGACAAGGTTCAGCGCGCGGCCGGGTTCTGTTTGCGCTGCCGTCCCGGCCGCCCCATCCTGGTCAATACTACCAGAGCGAGTATGCCGCCGGTCACATCCAGGGCGACATCCATAAGCGAGCTCGTTCTGCCGGGCACGGTGGCCTGATAGGTCTCGTCGATGATCGAAAAGGCCAGGACCATCAGCAGGGTAAGGCCTGTTTTATACCCCCGCTGTTCCGTGTAGCCGGCAAGGGCCCAGAAGCCGATGCCAGCCAGAATAGCATAGAGGGGAATGTGTAACAGATTCTGCAACAGCGGCGACAGCCCGCGCAGGGGCTCATCCACATCGGGGACAGCGCTTTGTTCGATGGAGGACAGCATCAGGATGCCCACCATGTAGGCCAGGGGCACTATCAGGCGGAGCTTTTTGCGTATAGCCGGGGCCATGGAATCGTTACGCGTCGGGGGCTAAAAGAGGGCGCCGAACCGGCCGGACTGCCCTGGCGGGACCGGTATTCACCGACATAGCAGGACACCGCATTCCAGGTGCTCCGTATAGGGAAACTGATCGAACACGGCAAATCGCTCGATGCGGTGGCTGTCGGCGAGGGCCTCCAGGTTGGCCAGTAATGTCGCCGGGTTGCAGGAGATGTAGACGATTCGGTCGAACGCCCGTACCAGGTCCAGGGTGTTTTCGTCGAGACCGGCCCGGGGAGGATCGACAAAAATTGTCGAAAAGCGGTAGCTGTCGAGGTCCACGTGGCGCAGGCGCCGGAAAGGCCGAACGCCATTGAGTGCGTCCGTGAGTTCCTCGCTGGACATGCGCACCACCTGGGCATTGCCGATGCCATTGATTTCCAGGTTGTAATGGGCGGACCTGACGGAAACCTTTGATACTTCGTTGGCCAGCACCCTGTCGAAATTGCCGGCCAGGGCCACCGTGAAATTGCCGTTGCCGCAATAAAGTTCGAGCAGGTCGCCATTGCTATCGCGGGTGACTTCCCGGGTCCAGGCGAGCATATGGCGGTTGACTTCGGCGTTGGGCTGGGTAAACCCCGTTTCCACCTGCTGGTAGCGGTAGGCAACGCCATCCACCTCCAGGGTTTCCATCACGTAATCCCGGCCCAGCACTTCCTTCTGCCCGCGGCTGCGACCAATCAGGTGAACATCCAGTGTCCGGGCCAGATCCCGGCCCCTTTGCTTCCAGACCTCATCCAGGCGCCGGTGGTAGATCAGGGTTACCAGAACCTCGCCGCTGAGGGTGGTCAGGAACTCCGCGGCATAGAGTTTTCGCCTCAGGGTGTCGTCATTCTCGATGGCATCGAGCAGGCGGGGCATCAACTCGACCATGGGCCGGGAGCCGATGGCAAAGCCGTCTATGGGTTTCGGCTTCTTCTCCCCCGGTGGTGTCATGGCGTAGAAGGAGTTGTCTCCCTCGTGCCAGATGCGGAATTCCGCACGCATGCGGAAATGCAGGGGCGGGGACCGGACGATTTCCGGCTCCGGCGTAGCCAGGTGGCGGAACCGCTGCCTGACGGAATCCACCTTGCGGGCCAGTTGCATCTCGTAGTGATCGGGATCGACTGCGCTATTCACGTTTCGCGGCGCTCGTGTCAGCTGTGTTGCTGCCGGCTTCTCTTGCGGGGACCCTTGCCGGCTTTCGCGGATTTTGCCTTGAACGGTTTCGCCGGCGTCTTGCCGCGCTCGTCCGTCCTGGCTTTCTTGTGGCTGCTTTTATGGCTGCGGGGCCGGTCGTCAAGGTTACCGGCACGAGCCCCCGGACGTCCAGCGGGCTTGTGGGGAACCCTTTTGCCATCGCTTGTTAGCAGATGAATGCCCGAAGGTTGCTGGCAGATGCGCATCCGGCGCAGGTGCTGGAGCAGGGGTTTGGGCATGCCTTCCGGCAGATCCACGGTACTGTACTCGCCCTGAATCTCGATACGGCCGATGTACTGGCTTTCCAGGTCCGCCTCGTTGGCGATGGCGCCGACGATGTCCTTGGGTTGCACACCGTGGTCGCGCCCGACTTCCAGGCGATAGGTTTCCATCGCCAGGCTGTCGGTGGCGGCGGGGCGGCCGCCACCGCGGTTTTTCTCCGGCCGCTCGCCGCGCTCTTTTTTCTGCTTGTCCGGGGCCTTTTTCGGCTCCCGGAAGGTCGGGAACAGGGGGCGCTCCCGCTGCTGGCGGTAAACCAGGGCGGCGGCGATATCCACGGGTTCGCTGCCGGTGGTCTCGGCGAAAGTCAGCACCAGGTCGCGGAAGGGCCCCAGCTCCGCCCGGTTAAGCATTTCCTCCAGTTCCTGCAGAAACTGCTGGCGGCGTTGTTCCCCCACCTGGGCACCGGAGGGCAGGGACATGGGCGCAATGGGCTGGCGGGTGGATTTTTCGATGCTGTGCAGCAGCCGGCGCTCCCGGTGAGTGACGAAGAGAATGGCCCGGCCCTCCCGTCCGGCCCGGCCGGTGCGGCCGATACGGTGAACGTAGGATTCCGCGTCATAGGGGACGTCAAAATTGATCACGTGGCTGATTCGTTCCACGTCCAGCCCCCGGGCCGCCACATCCGTAGCGACGATGATATCCAGATCGCCGGACTTGAGCCGGCCCACGGTGCGCTCGCGCAACTGCTGGTTGAGGTCGCCGTTCAATGCCGCCGCGGCGAACCCCCGGGCCTCGAGTTTTTCCGCCAGTTCCACGGTATTGGCCTTGGTGCGCACGAAGACGATAAGGCCGTCAAAGGATTCAACCTCGAGTATCCGGGTCAGGGCATCCAGCTTCTCGTTGTTGTTGGCGACCAGCAGGAAGGATTGCTCGATGCGCTCCACGGTGCGGGTCTTGCTCTCGATATGCACTTGCCGGGCATCGGGCAGATAGCGGGCGGCAATGCGGGCGATGGGCGCGGGCATGGTGGCGGAAAACAGGGCCCGCTGGGCGCCTTCGGGGGTCTCGGCGAGGATGCTCTCGACATCGTCGATAAAACCCATGCGCAGCATTTCGTCCGCCTCGTCGAGCACCACGGACCGGATCGAGCCCAGGTCCAGGCTGCCCCGGCGCAGGTGATCCTGTATCCGGCCCGGCGTGCCCACCACCACCTGGACACCGCGCTTCAGGGCCCGCAGCTGGGTGCCCATGTCCTGGCCGCCGTAAATGGGCAGCACGTGGAACTTGCCCAGGTGGCGGGCGTAGCGCTGGAAAGCCTCGGCCACCTGGATGGCCAGTTCGCGCGTGGGTGTCAGCACCAGGCACTGGGGCGCGCGCTGGCCGGCATCCAGGTTACTGAGCAGGGGCAGGGCAAAGGCTGCCGTTTTGCCGGTACCGGTCTGGGCTACGCCCAGCAGATTGTCGCCCGCCAGCAGCAGGGGTATGGCCTGGGCCTGGATGGGAGTGGGCTGCTCGTAGCCGAGTTCCTGCAACGTGCCCAGAATGGGCGCGGCGAGGCCCAGGGCGTCAAAGGAGGGGGAAGTCATGGTGGTGCCTGCAAAGATGGTGCCCGGAGGCAAATGTGGCTTGGTGGCGAAGTATACGCAGGGCCGCCGCGATTGGGAACCTGTTTTAATCCCCGCTACTGGGCGTGTTTTGTCAGCCACCGGTCCAGTTTGTTGGCGAACTGCTGGATATCCTGGCGGCCCAGGGCGGCGGGGCCGCCGCTCACCTGTCCGCTGCTGCGCAGGCTTTCCATAAGGTCGCGCATGGCCAGCCGCTGGCGGATGTTTTCCGCCGTATAGCGCTCGCCCCGGGGATTGAGCGCCTCGGCGCCCTTGTCCACCACCTGCGCGGCCAGGGGAATATCGGCAGTGATGACGAGATCGCCGGCCTCGAGGTGCTCGACAATGTAGTCGTCGGCCACATCGAAGCCCCCGGCCACCTGGATACCGCGAATCCGGGGCGAAGGCGGGACGTTGAGGGCCTGATTGGCCACCAGGACGACATCCACGGCCCGGTTGCGCGCGGCCCGGAAGAGAATCTCCCGCACGGCGCGGGGGCAGGCGTCGGCATCGACCCAGATTTTCATTGAATGGCTACTCCAGAATCCGATTGTGGGGTCGGCTTCGGCCGACGAATTGAATCCTAACGTACAGGTGGCCTGTATGGGACTCGTGTTAGGATATTCTCAAAAAAGCGAGGCACAATGAACACAACGGGAACGCTGACAGACTTTTTCGCGGAGCGCTGCCGCAGCTATGCCGACAAGCCGGCATTCAGCTGTCTCGGGCACACCCTGACATTCGGCGAGCTGGACAACCTGGCCGGGCATCTTGCCGGTTATCTGCGCCACGGCGCCGGGCTCGAGCCCGGCGACCGCATTGCCATCCAGTTGCCCAACCTGCTCCAGTACCCGGTGGCGGTGGTGGCCGCCCTCCGGGCGGGGCTGGTGGTGGTCAACACCAATCCCCTGTATACGGAGCGGGAACTGATCCATCAGCTCAATGATGCGGGCGCCCGGGCCGCGATCGTGCTGGGGGATTTTGCCGACAAGACCGCCGGGGTCATGGATCATGTGAACCTGGAACGGGTGATCGTGACCGAGCCCGCCGATTTGCATCCTGCCGGCAGGCGGTGGCTGATCAACGGCGTGGTCCGGGCACGCCGGCTTCAGAAGGCGGCGTCCCGGCTCAAGGGGACGGCGGTGCGGTTCAGGGATGCGTTGGCCCAAGGTGCCGGGTTTGCCGTCACCGAACCGGTGGCCGGGGACAGCAACGACCTGGCGGTACTCCAGTACACCGGCGGTACCACCGGTATCGCCAAGGGTGCCATGCTCAGCCACGCCAACCTGCTCAGCAATATCCGCCAGGTGGAGGGATTCCTGGACGGCGCGCTGCGGGAGGGGGAGGAAATCATGGTCGCTCCCCTGCCCATCTACCACATTTTCTCCTTTATGCTGTGCATGTTGCTGGGCATTGGTATCGGTGCCCGGGTGATACTCATTCCCGACCCCCGCAACCTGGGCCGTTTCGTCCGCGCCCTCAGGAGAGAGCGCTTCACCCTGTTCGCGGGCCTGAATACCCTGTTCAACGCCCTGTGCCGGCACCCTGGTTTCCGCAAGCTGGACTTTTCCCGCCTGCGCATCACCGTCTCGGGGGGCATGGCCCTGACCCGTGACACCGCTGAGCGCTGGGAAGCGGTTACCGGCTGCAAGGTAATCGAGGGCTACGGACTCACCGAAGCCAGCCCCGTGGTTTCCCTCAACCCGCCGGCACAGCCCCGGCTGGGCACCGTGGGCAAGCTGCTGCCGGATACCGAGTGCCGCCTGCTGGACGCCGACCGGCAGCCGGTACCCCAGGGTGAGCCCGGCGAGCTCTGGATCCGCGGTCCCCAGGTGATGGCGGGCTACTGGCAGCGGCCGGAGGAGACCCGCGAGATGCTCGATGAGCAGGGTTGGCTTCACACCGGGGACGTGGCGGTCATGGACGCGGATGGCTACCTGAGTATTGTCGACCGGCTCAAGGATATGATCGTGGTGTCGGGGTTCAACGTCTATCCCAACGAAGTGGAGGATGCCATCGCCCGCCATCCCGATATTGTCGAGTGTGCGGTGGTGGGGGTGCCCGATCCCGAAACCGTGGAGGCGGTGAAGCTGATTGCCGTGGTCAGCAATCCGCACCTCTCCGCCGACGACATCCGCCATTTTGCCCGGCAGACCCTGGCCGCCTACAAGGTGCCCAGGCAGGTGGAATTTGTTGACGAACTCCCCAAGTCCAATGTCGGCAAGGTGTTGCGCCGGGCGCTGAAAGAGGCGGGCTGAAGGGTTACCACAGCCAGCCCAGCAGGAGGAGCAGGAACAACAGCCAACCGCTCAGCGTGATGGGGTTGGTTTCCCGCCAGAGCCGATTCCAGCGCCGCTCCCATTGGCGCCACCAGCGTCCGCCGCCCGCGTATTCCAGCGCGGGAAGGGACAACCGGTTGAGCACGCCTATGATCCCGGACGACAGGGAGAGCCCCGGTCCGAGCCGGTAGGCAAGGCGCCCGGGCGGGCGCCAGCCCCGGACCATGGCCAGGGCCGCGATACCGCCGGCCACCAGCAGTGGCCAGATGGCGGACCAGAGCGCGTCCGGTGCCAGGGCCTTCCGCCAGGGCTCGTTCATGGCCGGCCAGAGCCAGGGCAGGACCAGTGGCGCCAGACTGAGCACCGCCCACGGATACACCCGAAGCGGATGGGCCTTGTCGCCTTCGCCCGGCGCCGGTCCGGCACGGTACATCCGCCACAGGGCATGCAGGACCAGCAATCCCGTGGCCAGGGAACCCAGGGACAGAAGTGGTATCCAGGCTTCCAGGGTATCGTCCGCCAAACCTTTCTTGATCAGGTTCTTGACCACCATGCCGGTAGTCGGGGGCAGGCCCGCCAGGGCCAGCGCCGGCAGGGCCATGAGCAACCAGTGCCAGCGCCCGAGGCGTACGTTCCCGGCCAGGCCGGCACCCAGGAAAAGGGCGCTCTTGGCGGTGGCGTGGTGCACGGCAAAAAAGGCCAGCAGCAACCCCCATGATTCCCGAACTGCCGGTTGGTGCCAGGCCAGTGCCTGGATGACCAGCAGGTAGCCGGCCTGGCTTACCGAGGAATAGGCCAGAACGGTCTGGGCGTCGCGCTGCAGCAGGCCGGCCATGACCCCGTAGAAGGCACTGACGGCCCCCAGCGCCAGCAGCCAGGGTGTCCAGTCCCGCAGCCAGGGGCCGGCTTCGGGCATAAAGAGCCAGAGCCCCAGCACTCCCACTTTCATCATGGACCCCGAAAGTACCGCGGCCCCGGGCGCCGGTGCCGCCCGGTAGGCCGGCGGCAGCCACAGGTGCAGAGGCCAGAAACCCATCTTGATGCCGAACCCCGCAATCAGTAGTGCCCCCGTCAGTGGCGGCAGTGCATGGGCTTGCCAGTCTCCCAGGTTGACTGATCCCGTTTCGTGAATGCGCAGGGTAAGCCCGGCAAAGAGCAGCATCTCCCCGGCCAGGGCCATCTGCAGGTAGATGCGGCCGGCCCGGCGCTGTTCCCGCCCGCCCGGGTGCACAACCAGGCCATAGGCAGACAGGCTCATAATGGAAAAGCCCACGTAGAATCCGGGCCCGTCGCGGGAGATCACGGCGAGCAGGTTTCCGGTCAGGGCGAGCAGCCAGAACAGCCAGAAGCGCGCTTCTCCGGCAGCCGGACGCCGGGCGGCGGCAAAGACCGTGGCACAACCCCAGACCAGGCCGGTGAGCGCCAGGAAAATTCGCCGGATATCGTCGGTGGCGCCCCATTCGGCGCCAGGCCACAGCCACGCCGGGACCAGGGCGGCCGGCGGCTGGAAGGCCGCCAGCAGGGCGGGTGCGCAGGTGACCCACAACCAGGGAATCGTCGTCCTGGGCCGGTACCACAGGCACATCGCCCCGAGGACGGGCGCCATGACCACGGCCAGCCACCAGAGTCCGTTCACGGGGCAAACTCCCGTTCGACAATCAACTGGCCCCACGCCAGGGGGCTGATATCCAGCCCCGCCAACAGGCCGGCGAGGAGGGAGAGCACGGCGGTAAACAGGGCCGGCAGCAGAAGCATCCAGTGAGTCTCGCCGAGCAGCGGGTGCAGGGCCGGCCAGCGCTTGTCTTCCGGCCATTCATCCGGCGGCGCGGCGAACCAGCCCCGGTAAATCAGGGGCAGGAAGTAAGCGGCATTGAGCAGAGCCGAGGCAACCAGAATCAGCAACACCCAGTCCTGGCCCACTTCCAGAGCCCCCAGGCCCAGGTACCATTTACTGATAAAGCCGGCCAGGGGCGGTACCCCGATCATCCCCAGGGCGCCGAGCGTGAAAGCCGCCATGGTCAGCGGCATGCGCCGGCCGATCCCGTTCATGCCCTCGATCCGGTGCACCCCGAGGGTTTCGGCGAAGTTGCCGGCACAGTAGAACAGTGTCACTTTCATAAGGCCCTGATGGACCAGGTGGGCCAGGGCCCCGGTGGCAGCCAGCGGGCCGGCCAGGGCCACGCCCAGCGCGATATAGGAGACCTGGCTGACGGTGGAATAGGCGAGACGCTTTTTCAGTTCCCGCTGTTCCAGCGCCCTGACGGAGCCGTAAATAATAGTGGCGGCCGCCAGCCAGAGCAGTGGCTGGTTCAGGTGCAGTTCCCTGACGGACTCGATGCCGTAAACATCGTACACCACGCGCACCAGACCGAAGACGCCGGCCTTGACCACTGCCACCGCGTGCAGCAGGGCACTGACCGGCGCGGGAGCCACCATGGCCTGGGGCAGCCAGCCATGCAGGGGGATCAGCGCGGCCTTGACCCCGAGGCCGGCCACCAGCAGCACGAAAGCCACGGTCAGGGTGAAGTCGCGTTCTCCCGCCAGACCCGAAATCACCGTCGAACTGAAGTTGCCTTCGCTATCCATGCCCGAAAGATAGCCGCCGGGAACAAAATCCGGCGTGCCGGCCTCGGTGTGCAGCAGCACCACGCCCATTAGCAGGACGGCGCCGCCGGCCAGGGTGTAGACCAGATAGACCCGACCGGCGCGCAGGGCCGCCTTGGTGCCCCGGTGTACGACCAGGGGAAAGGTGGCCAGGGTCAATAACTCATAAAACAGCAGGAAGGTCACCAGGTTGCCCGCCAGGGCCAGGCCCACGGTGGCGCTGACGCAAAGGCTGAAATAGCCGAAAAACCGCGAGCGCAGCGGTGAATCCTCCAGATAGCCGATGGCGTAGACAGTGGTGGCCAGCCACAACACGGAAGAGAGACTGACAAACTGCAGGGACAGGGCGTCGCCCTTGAGCAGCAATCCGCCGCCGGGCAGGAAGGGGAGACTGAAACGGAATTCCACGCCGTTGGACACCCCGTACAGCATCACTCCCACCAGCGCCATTTTTACCAGGGCCCCGGTAAGGTTGAGAAAGGTTCTTAGTTTTTCCTGTCTCTCCTTGAGGGAAAAAATCAGCAGGCCGGGAATCAGCGAACTGAGAATAATGGCCAGGGGCAGCAACCAGGTCCAGGAAACCATCAGTACGCCACTCCCGACATCCACAGGATCAGGGTTTCCCCACCCAGGGCCATGCCCCAGACCAGCAGCGCCGGCAGCAGGGTCAGCCACTGGGCGACGGGGTCGGGATTATAGTCCGGCCGGGGCGGCGGAGCCCGGTCGAAGGACAGGGCGATCACCCGGAATACGTAGGCAGCGCTGGCCAGGGTGCCCAGCAGCACCCCCAGGGCCCAGGGCCAGTGGCTCGGCTCAAGCAGCAGCGGCTGCAGCAGCACCCACTTGGCCAGGAAACCTCCGCTGGGTGGCAGTCCGATCAGGCTGCCGCCGGCCACGGCAAAAGCAAACATCGCCACGGGGACGGTCTGGGTGGCACCCCGCAGGGCAGAGACCTTCTTGCTGCCCAGGGTCGATTGCATTTCCCCGGCCGCCAGAAACATGGAGGCTTTGGCCAGGCCATGGGCAAATACGAATAGCCACAGGGCCACATGCAGTTCCCGTACTCCCCAGCGCAACAGCATGCCCAGGGCGAGCAACGCGTAGCCCAGCTGAGCCACAGTGGAGTAGGCCACCAGGGTCTTGATATGCGGCGTACGGCAGGCGGACCAGCCCGCCGAAACCAGCGCGGCCACACCCGCGGCCGCCATCGCGGGGCCGGCCTGGCGGCCCAGTTCCACCGGGGCCACCTGGCTCCAGAGCATCCAGAGGACGAACAGGGGACCCTTCACCACCAGGGCCGAGAGCAGGGCGCTTACCGCCGTCGGGGCGCCGGCGTGGGCGGGGGGCAGCCATAAATGCAGGGGCCAGAGCGCGGCCTTGAGCATCAGACCCAGCGTAATGACGAGCAGGGCCGTGCGGGTGGTATGGTCCGCTTCCAGCATGTCGGCGAGCAGGAGGCTGTCGAGAACCCCGTAACGGCCATAGAGGAGTGCCACGCCCAGCAGGTAGCACAGAGAGGCGGCCAGGGACAAAAGCAGGTAGTTGAAGGCTGCCCGATGGGCTTTGGTTCCGGCCAGGCTGACCAGGGCCACTGCGGTCAGACCCAGCAGCTCCAGGATCACATACCAGTTGAAAAGGTCGGTGGAAAGCCACAGGGACGCCAGACTCGCGTGCAGAAAACAGGACAACGGCCAGTAGTCAGTGTTCCGGGTCTGACTGTGGCGGCTGCGCGCGGCGTAGAGGCCCACCAGCAGGTGAATCAACGCGGTGAAGGCCAGCAACAGCGCACTCAGGGCGGTTACCCGAAAACGAATGGCCAGCGGACTCTCCCAGCCACCCAGGTGAATCAACTGGCTGCCGTCTGTGGTGACCTGGTACAGCGCTGCGATCGCCGCAACCAGGCTCAGGAGGCTGGCGGCGATGGTCCAGACGGCGGCACGGGACCGGCACAGAAGCATCAATATCGCCGTCGCCAGAGGGGTCAGCAGGCTGAGCAGCGCCGGATTCACGTGGCGTCGTCCTCTGTCCTGCGCCGGCGCGAAGCGGCCAGTCGCAGGGCAAGCGCCGTGGCACTGACCGCCACCACCAAGCCGGTGACCACCAGTGCCTGGAGGACGGGATCCACCGGGTCGCTATGGGTGGCCAGGGCGACCATGACCATAAAGGTGCCGCTCGACATGATGTTGATCGCCAGGACCAGGATTATGGACTGGCGCGTCGCCAGCAGGCCGTGCAGTCCCATCAGCCAGAGGCCGATGCCAATGGCGAGATAAAAGAGGGTGGTGCTCAAGGCCGCAACTCCCGCTTCTCGCCCACGACCAGCAACGTCAGGGTGGTGGCAATGGACGCCGTTGCCATGAGTTCGATCAACAGGATCAGCACCTTGCTCGAGCCGGTCGGGTAGTGAAGCCATCCCTGACCCAGCCAGGCGGTCAGGGCCGCCACCGCGACAAAGACCAGTACGCCGGCGAGGACCAGCAGGCGTACCGGCCACTGGTGCCAGCCCAGGGGTGGCAGTACACCGATCAGGCGCAGGGCGACGCCGCCGGCGGCGAGGACAGTACCCGCCTGGAAGGCGCCGCCGGGGGCGTCTGTGCCGCGCCACAGCAAATAGCCGCCAACGATCACGGTCAACGGCGCCAGCAGCCTGCCCCAGGCCAGCATCAGCGGCCAGGGAGTCGGAACTTCGCCGTGGGAAGGGTAAAGCTGGCGGACTCCCAACAGGGCGATCAGGACCACCGAAACTTCCAGGAGTGTGTCCCAGGCGCGGAAGTTGAGCAGGACGGCGGTAACCGGATGGGATACCCCGCTGTCTTTCAGATGCGCCATTACCTGGTCGGGCAGGGGCGAGTGCATCTCCGGCAGCGGCCAGGCCGCCGTCAGCAGCAATAGGAAGGCCAGACCGGGCAATAGCAGGGCAATCCGGTTCGGGGTTGCGCGTTTATGCCGGTCCATGCCGGCCTTGTAAAGGGTCGAAAACAGGAGCGCGCCGGTCACTCCCGCGCCGATGGCCGCCTCGGCGAGGGCCAGGTCGGGGGCGCCCAGTCGCGCCCAGGTAAGTGCCAGCATCAGGCCCAGCGCGATGAACATGACCACTGCGGCATAGAGGCTGCGGGCATGCAGGGCCGCCCCGGCAAGAACCAGCAGCAGGATCCCCAGGGTACCGTCGAACAGCCACTCAGCGTCGGGCATGGACCGGTTCCTTGTCCGCGTCGGGCGCCTCCAGATCCTGCTGATAGCGGGCCAGCAATTGGCAGGTGGTGGCGCCGGAGCCCATCATCAGCAACCAGATCAGCACCATGACAGCCACGGCCTGCCAGTTTTCAGCACGCATTATCAGGCCCAGGGTCACCAGGCCCAGGCCGAGGGTGTCCGCCTTGGTGATGGCATGAAGGCGCGAGTAGATATCGGGAAAGCGTAGCAGGCCCACCGTGCCGGCCAGGAAGAAGAAGGCACCCGCAAGCAGGGGCACCCAGCTCAATAGTGCCAGCCAGTCAGTCACCTACCCTCCTCAAATACTGAACGAGCGCGATGGGCACCACCGCCGCGAGCAGGGCCAGGAGCAGGGCTACAATCCGCAGGGCCGGCTGTTGCTGGGCTTGAGCCAGGATCAGCAGGACGGTGGTACCGGTGGTGCCAAAAAACTGAATGGGTAGAAGTCGGTCCGCCCTGGTGGGCCCCCGCAGCAGCCGCCATAACCCGGCCAGCGCGGTCAACAGAAGAAATCCCGCCAGTGCCATCATGCCCGCCGGTCCTCCAGCAAATTCGCAAGGGCCTGTTCCAGGGCCGCCACTGTGTCCTGCCAGGGTTGTGTTGCATCGATGACGTGTACCCACAGGATGTCGTCTTCGAATCGGGACGACAGGGTGCCGGGCAGCAGGCCCACCATCGCGGACAGCACCAGGCGGACATGGAAGTCGCGGGATTGCAGGGGGTAGTCGAGCCATTGCGGTGCCAGCGGCAGTCGCGGATGCAGGGCCCGCCGGGCCACGTCCCAGCCGGCGGACAGGAGTTCCCGGCAGAACATGGCGACAAAGCCCGGCAGTCTATGCAGGCGCAGGGGCAGCGGCGAGCGCGACAGGTACAGGGAAAGGGCCGCGGCGGACACCGCAAACGCCAGCCCGAATGCCCAGCCATGGCCGCCGGTAAGCAGCCACCACAGGGCACCGTGGAGAATCAGCCAGGAAACAAACGCATAAACTTTGACGGCGACCGCTTTCGGCCTGTGCACAGTCACTCCCGGTTGCTGGGTTGCCTTGATAGTATGAGACTTGCCGGGCCATCTCAAGGCGAACGGCCCTGGGCGGCACGTGGCGTCGCTCTCCGAGAGCAGCAGACGTTCTAGCTGATGGTTCCGGTGGTGCGAACCCGTTTGGAGCCCCTGGCAACGGGTGCCCGGCGGGCGGCCCGGCGACGGGCGATCTGGCCGTCGATAACGTTTTTCAGGGCGATGAGCAGGCCGGTTACCAGAAAGGCCCCTGGAGGCAGCACTGCCACCAGCAGGCCCTGGCCGTCGCCGAACAGGGTCAGTTGCCAGCCCTCCGCCACCGGGCCGAAGAGCAGCGACATGTTGGCGAACAGGGTACCGTGGCCCAGGATCTCGCGAATGCCGCCGATGACCAGGAGCACGGCGCCGAAACCGAGTCCCATCATCACGCCGTCCAGGGTCGAGGGCAGCAGACCGTTCTTGCTGGCGAAGGCTTCCGCCCGACCGAGGATGGCGCAGTTGGTGACGATGAGGGGAATAAAGATGCCCAGAATCTGGTAGAGCTCGTAGGTATAGGCTTTCATCAACAGTTCGGTGCAGGTGACGAAGGTGGCGATGATCATCACGAACACGGGGATGCGCACTGCATCCGAAACCTGGCGGCGGATCAGCGACACCACCAGGTTGGACCCCACCAGCACCAGCAGGGTGGCCAGCCCCAGCCCCAGGGCGTTGACCACGGTGCCGGTTACCGCCAGCAGCGGGCACAGGCCCAGAAGCTGTACCAGGGCCGGGTTGTTGTTCCACAGGCCATTGCGGGCAATTTCGCCGTACTGACTTTGATCCGTCATGGTTTGCGTCAATCTGCTTTGGAGTTGGTGGTCGTCGCGGCCGCCGGCGTCGCCTTTTTCGCCGCCTTGACCAGTTCGCCGCCATGGTCGCGGAAGAACAGCAGCGTGCGCAAGACCCGGGCCACCACCGCCCGGGGCGTGATGGTGGCGCCGGTGAACTGATCGAAGCTGCCGCCGTCTTTCTTTACCGCCCAGTCCTCCCGGCGCCGGTTGCCCAGGGACTTGCCGTTAAAGCCGAGAATCCAGTCGCTGATCTTCAGGTCCACCTTGTCCCCCAGCCCCGGGGTTTCGCTGTGGCTGGTCACCCGCACCCCGGCAATGGTGCCGTCGGGTCGCAGGCCCACCAGCAGGCGGATGTCACCATTGTAGCCATCCGGTGCCACCGCGGGGACAATAAAACCGACGATTCTGCCGTCGCGCCTGGCCACGTGAATGTCGCCACCCTTGTCCAGCCCCAGGGTGGACCAATAGGGTTTGGGCACCGGGATGGTGTCGTCCAACAGGTCGTTGTCGTGGCTGTCCGGTGGAAATATTTCCAGCAGCGAACGCTGGGCGGCTTCCCGTTCCGCTTCGGCGATGGTGTCGCGGGTGCCCAGGTAGGTGGTGGCCAGCAACAATGCCGTGACCAGGGCAAACAGCCCCAGTACCAGGCTGTTAAAGCGGATCGAACTGGTCAGCCGTGGCGGTGCCGGGCCCTGGTCTTCCGGCGAACTCATTCCATTTTCTCCGTTGCCCGGCGGGATTTTTTCTGGCCATAGGTGCGCGGCAGGCTGTAGTTGTCGATCATGGGGGCGGCGAAATTCATCAGCAGCACGGCGAAGGCCACGGCATCGGGATAGCCGCCCCAGACCCGGATGACGTAGATCAGTATGCCGATGGCGGCGCCGAAAACCAGGCGGCCCCGGTTGCTGGTGGCCGAACTCACCGGATCGGTGACGATAAAGAACGCACCCAGCATGGTGGCGCCGCTCAGCAAGTGCATGAGTACCGGCCCGCCGCTTGACGAACTGCCTCCGTCGTAGAACAGCATTGCCATCAGTGCCAGGGCGGAGAGCATGGCGATGGGGGCGTGCCAGGTGAAAACCCGCTTGTAGAGCAGCCACACGCCGCCGGCGAGAAAGCCCAGGTTGACCCATTCCCAGCCGTAGCTGGCCACCTCCGCCTCGCTGAACAGGGGCTCCCGGGCACGGATCTGTTCCACCAGCAGGCCGCTGTGGTGCTTGAAGGCATCCAGGGGCGTGGCGCCGGTGATGCCGTCCAGGACCGAGCCGGTGCCGGCAAAGCCGAAGACGATGCGCACGGATTCAATCAGGCCGGGCAGGGTGACGCCCTCCGGGAGCAGGTCCCGGGGTGTGATCCAGGTGGTCATGGCCACCGGGAAGGAAATCAGCGCCACCACATAACCCACCATGGCCGGGTTGAAGGGGTTGTAGCCGAGGCCTCCATAGAGGTGCTTGGCAACGACGATGGCAAAGCCGGTGGCCAGCACCACAAGCCACCACGGGGCCAGGGGCGGCAGGGCCAGGCCCAGCAGGCAGGCGGTGACCAGGGCGCTGTGGTCGCGCAGATAGAAAATCACCGGCCGGCGGCGGATGGCCATGACGCCCGCTTCGCAGGCCACGGCCACCAGGCACGCCAGGACGATGTTGATCAGCGAGCCCCAGCCGAAGTTCCAGGTCAGGGCCACCAGCCCCGGTATCGTCGCCAGGAGCACGTACTGCATGACCCGGCGGGTGTCCAGAGGCGCGTGGCCGTGGGGCGAGGAGGCGCGGGTGAATACCATGGCTCAGGAATTCTCCTCGATGCCGCCTGCTTCCCGCTGCTCGGTATCGAGTTTGGCGCGGAGCTTGTCCACAGAGGTTCTCAGGGTGTCGATATGCTCCGACCCCTCGGCCTCGGCCCTGGCGAGTTTCTGCTCCGCCTTGTCGATGCGCTGGCGCAGGGATTCGATGCGGGCCTGTCGTTGCTGCTCGGGCGTCTGGCTTTGCCGGGCCTCGATACGCGCCTGGGCCCGGGCGATGGCGGCGGCCGCGGCATCGGCGGCCACCGGATCTTCCCCCGGTTCCTGGGCGTCGGGGGGCAATTCGGCCAGTTCGCGCTCGGCGTCCCGGAGTTTTTGCTGTTGCTTGTCCAGGCCCTTGCGCATGGCCTCGACAGTGGTGGCATCGGCGATGTCGGCGATCTTGGCCTCGGTGCCGGCGATACGCTCGCGCAGCGTGGCAATCTTCTTCTCCAGCTGCTCCCGCGGGCTTTGCTGCATTTTCGCGGCGACCGTTTTCCCGGTGTCCTTTGCAGACTCCACTTCTGCAGGCTTCACTTCCTGCTGCAATTTGCGTTCGGCTTCTCCCAGTTTGAGCCTTGCCGTCTCGACGCGGGCGCGGAGCTTTTCCAGGGCTTCTCCCTCGATGGCCTCCCGTTGTGCTTCGGCGAGTTTTTCCTCCGCCGCTTTCAGCCGGTCCCTGGCCGATTCCACGCCCCGCTCCAGCTTGGCCCGGGCCTGTTCTGGCGAGGCCTTGCGTTCGGCGGCACGGGCCTTGGCCATGGCGATAATGTCGTCGGCGGAACCCTTGCCTTTTTTGGGGGCGCCCGTCGCCGCGGTTTCCTTTGCGGCCTCGGCGGCCTTGCGGCGGGCTTCGCGTTTGGCGGCTTTCTCGGCCTCAAGGCGCTCCTGGCGGGCCTTGTGGAACTCGAAGCGCTGGCGGGCGTGATCGGATTTCTTGCGCTCTTCGGCGAGCTTGCGGATCTCGCCCTTGGCGGCCCGGTAGTACTGCACCAGGGGAANNATGTTGCTGGGGCAGACATAGGCGCACGCGCCGCACTCGATGCAGTCGAACAGGCTGTGGGCTTCCAGCCGCTCATGGTTTTGGGATTGTGCGTACCAGTAGAGTTGCTGGGGCAGCAACGAAGCGGGACAGGCCTCGGCGCAGAGGCCGCAGCGGATGCAGGGCTGGGCCATGGGGTCCGGCGGGATTTCGCGCAGGTCCGGCGCCAGGATGCAGTTGGTTGTCTTGATCACCGGCACCTCGGGGTTCTGCAGGGTAAAGCCCATCATGGGGCCACCCATGATCAGGCGCTCACAGCGCTCTTCGCTAAAGCCGTTGCAGACCAGCAGGTGGCGGATGGGGGTGCCCAGCAACACCTCGTAGTTGCGATTTGTGGCCAGCGCCTCGCCGGTGACGGTGGTGATACGGCTGATCAGGGGTTCGCCGTGGCGTACCGCCCGGTAGACGGCGTAGGTGGTGCCCACGTTCTGGCAGACGATGCCCAGGTCAATGGGGAGTTTGCCGCTGGGCACTTCCCGGCCCGTGAGGATCTGGATCAGCTGTTTCTCGCCCCCGGATGGGTATTTGGTGGGAAACTCCACCAGTTCGATGGCGGTGCCGTCCAGGTGGGGCAACAGGGCGTCGTAGGCATCCTCCTTGTTGTCCTCGATGCCGATCAATATCTCCCGGGGGTCACCCAGCAAATGGGCCAGGATCCTGATGCCCTCGACGATGTCCGCGGCCCGCTCGCGCATCAGGGCGTGGTCGGCGGTGATGTAGGGTTCGCATTCGGTGCCGTTGATAATCAGGGTCTCGATGGGCTTGCGCGGACCGAGCTTCACCTCCGTGGGAAAGCCCGCGCCGCCCAGCCCGGTGATGCCGGCGTCACGGATCAGGCCCAGCAGGGCGGAGGGGCTCGCGGACAGGTAATCTTCCACGCCGTGGTGCTCGATCCAGCGCTCTTCGCCATCGGGGGCCAGAATCACGCAGTCGGCGCTCATGCCCGACGGGTGGGGAACCGGGTGCTCGATAACGGACTCGACGGTACCGGACGTGGGCGCGTGGATGGCGGCACTGATAAAGCCGCCGGGTTCGGCGATCATCTGGCCTTTAAGCACCTTGTCGCCCTCGGCCACCAGGGGCCTGGCGAAGGCGCCGATATGTTGGTTGAGGGGCAGGATCAGCCGGTCCGGCAGCGGCAGGGAGCCGATGGATTCCCCCAGGGATTGGCGCTTGTTGTCCGGGGGATGAACGCCGCCCGGGGTGGTCCAGGTTTTCCTCATGCCGCCCGGCTCCCCTTGTCGGACGAGCGGTCGGTGGCGATCAGGTCGGTGGATTTGAGTCCTTTAAGGTGCCGGGCCGGGGGTTCGGGCAGGTCCCACCGCCAGTCGCCGATGCCCTGTTCCACC
>DGNJ01000086.1 GCA_002388905.1 Cellvibrionales bacterium UBA4495 | reverse complement strand
GTGCAGACCGTCATCTACCGACGGGGCACCCGCCGGCCCCGCGACATCGGGGACCTCGGCGACGGCGAACTGGCAGTCATTGCCGACAGTTCCCATGAGGAACGTCTGCGGGAGCTGCGTGGGGAGCACCCCGGTTTACGCTGGCGGAGCCTGGAGGACGTGGAAATGGTCGAACTGATGGACTGGGTTCATCGGGGCGATCTCGACTATGCGGTTATCGATTCCACCACCTACACCGCCCACCGGGCCCTCTACCCCCGGGCCAAGGCCGCGTTCGAGATCACCGATCCCCAGAAACTGGCCTGGGTTTTTGCCCGGCACGGGGATGGCTCGTTGATCGAGGCGGCCAACCGGTTCCTGACCGCCGTCGATGAGAGCGGGCGTCTGGAGGCTCTGCGCAAACGCTTTTTCGGCGGCATCGAGAACTTCACGGTGGCGGGCTCCCAGCTCTTTGCCCGCCGGATTAAAAACCGGCTTCCGCAATACGAACCGCTGTTCCGCAAGGTGGCCAGAGAAACCGGAATCGACTGGCATCTGCTCGCCGCCATTGCCTACCAGGAATCCCACTGGAACCCCCTGGCCATCTCCCCCACCGGGGTGCGTGGCCTGATGATGCTGACCCTGGATACCGCCGGCCGGGTGGGAATCGCCAACCGGCTCGATCCGTTGCAGAGCCTGCGCGGGGGCGCCAGCTATTTCCTCGACATCAAGAGCCGTTTGCCATCGGATATCCACGAGCCGGACCGCACCTGGTTTACCCTTGCCGCCTATAATGTCGGCATGGGTCACCTTGAAGACGCGCGGGTACTCACCGAACGCGCGGGTCGGGATCCCCACCGCTGGGATCATGTCCGGGAATTTCTGCCGCTGCTTCAACAGCAGAAGTACTACCAGACCGTCCGCTACGGTTACGCGCGCGGGGGCGAGCCGGTGCTTTACGTCCGGAATATCCGCAAGTATCTGCAGATCCTCCAGTGGAACACCATTGAAAAAAATCGCCGTCAACAAGAGGTACGCCCGGATTTCCCCGAGTACCGGTGGGACGACGGTCGCTTTCTCACGCTGTAAAGGAACCACGCTGTAAAGAAAAAAAGGCGCCACTGCTTGCGTGGCGTGCATAACGGGCAGCAGCCCGGAGTTGCTGTCGATGGTCTATGCTTGCCGGTAGCTTAAACGGCCCTCATCGCCACCGCACTGCCGACGGTGGTCTGCGGACGCCATTGAGCAAATGCCGCCGGCGATCAACCACAGACAAGGAGAATGCCATGACCGCCACCTTTACCCTTGCCCTGGCTCCGCTGATTTCCCTGATTGCGGGGATCCTGATCCTGGTTATCCCCCGATTGCTCAACTATATCGTAGCGATCTACCTGATCCTGATCGGGATTCTGGGTCTGTTCAATATCAGTCTCTAAGCGCCCGTTAGCAGTCCATAACAGCACCAGGCTGAACTCAACCAAACAGGTCGGCCTGGGGATGGGACGGCCGGAAACCGCTGCAATCCAGGGGTTGATAGCAATCAGTATTGCCGGACAGGTTGATGGGTCGGCACCGATAGCCGGGTTTACAAAGCTCTTCCCGCAATCGCTCAACCAGGCCCGTGCGGGCGATCAGGTTGGTTTCGAAGTCGATGCCCGGCGACAGGTCCCAGTAAGCGTGACTGGGTCGGACATAGCAGTATACACAGCCATGCTCGCAGCCCCGGTAGGGATTCAGGGACCGGTCAAAGCCCAGATCCGGTGAGCGGTTCCAGGACAGGGCGCTCTTCGCCACCTCCTCGCGCACGGTTGTCGCCAGCGATTCCGGCGCCTCGTCCCGCCACCAGTCGTCGTCCACCGGTTCGCTGATCTGGCGCGCAAAGCGATTGGGGGGGTTGAAGGTGGCGCCACGGCCTCTGCGAATCTGCCCGGATTGGCTCATGCCCATAATACCTGTATATATATACAAATAGTTTAGCAAAAAGCGTGCCTCTGGAAAGTCCTCTACCCCCGGCCGACTAACGCCTGGACCGGAAAAACGTTCGCATCAGGTCCCCGCATCGGGTGGCCAGAACACCCTCTCGCCACTGGATACGGTGGTTGTAGTGCAGCGCGGCCATCAGCTCCAGCCGGCTCACCACGGCACCGGCTCTGGGTTCCCTGGCGCCGAATACCAGGGTCTCCACCCGGGCGTGTATGAGGGCGCCAACGCACATGGTGCAGGGTTCGATGGTGACGTAGAGGGTCGAGCCTGGGAGCCGGTAATTGCCCGCGGCCGATGCGGCGCAACGCAGGGCGTTGATTTCGGCGTGGGCGCTCGGGTCCCGCGACCCGATGGGACTGTTGTAACCTTCACCCAGGACGGTTCCGTTCCGCACCAGTACCGCGCCCACCGGCACCTCCCCCTCGGCAGCGGCCCGGGCCGCCAGATCCAGGGCCCGCGCCATCCATTTTTCGTCCTGCCCGGCCAGGGCATCGTTTTCACTGGTCAACGACTGGCTCCTTTACGCAATTCACGGGCTTGATCTTCCCGAACCGGTGCGGCTGTAGCGTACCGGAACAAAGGCAACTAAACTCACCGCTTTATCAAAGGCCAAACGGATACTCCATGACTTACTGCGTCGGCATGACCCTCAATGAGGGTATTATCATGGCAGCGGATACCCGCACCAACGCGGGCGTCGATCAGATCGCCACCTTCCCCAAACTCTTCACCTTCGAGAATACCGGCGAACGGGTGGTCATGCTCACCACATCCGGTAACCTGGCCACGTCCCAGCGCGTGATCAGCATCCTCAAGCAACAAATCGCCCGCAAGGAAGAAACCAACATTTTTGCCTGCGACAGTCTCTTCCAGATTGCCGATCTGGTGGGCCAGACACTGGTCAGCACGCAGAAACTGTACCGCGAGGAAAACGAAGACAGGAAAGTGGACTTCAATGCCAACTTCATCCTTGGCGGACAGATCAGGGGGCAGGCGCAGGCTGTCTATCGCATTTACCCCGAGGGCAATTTCATCCGCGCCACGCCGGACACCCCGTTTTTCCAGATCGGCGAGTCGAAGTACGGCAAACCCATCCTCGACCGTATCATTACGCCGGAAACGCCCCTCAACCAGGCGATGAAGTGCTCGCTGATCTCCTTTGATTCGACCATGAAGTCCAATCTCTCAGTGGGCATGCCCATCGACCTGGCCATCTATCGCACGGACAGCCTGGAGATCAAGATCGAACGGCTCCTTCCGGACGACCGCTATTTCAACAAGCTGGCCAAAGCCTGGGGCGAGGGCCTCAAGCACCTGTTCCATCAATTGCCCTGAGCGGCCGTTCAACGCACTTCGAAGCCCTGCGGCACGGCCGCAGAACCGTCCTCCCGCCACCGGACATCATCCACCCGGGCGTTGGCGGGCCCCGCTTCCACGGCCGCCTGAACGTCCCGCACAGCCGACTCCTCCCCGCACAGCAGCACCTCAACGCGCCCGTCCGGCAGGTTGCGGGCGTAGCCCCGGACACCCCGGTGCTGCGCCGCTTCCTGGACATGGCGCCGAAAAAATACACCCTGTACCCGGCCGCCGACGGTTCCCATAACCTGTATCATGACTCCTCCCCGCCGTCGCGAACCTGCGCCAGTGCCTCGTTAAGCGTTGCCAGGGTCTGGGGGCCGGTCAGGGTGAGGACCAGTTGCCCCGAGGCATCGAAGACCAGGGTTTCCGGGAGTCCCGCCGGCGCGGCAATCCCCCGGGACCGGCGCGGGTCCCACCGGAGCGTGGGAAACTCGATACCCAGGGCCTTCTCCTGCCGCGCCAGCGCCTGGCCGGTATGTCCGTCGAAATCGACGCCCACGACTCGAACCCGGTCCGGATGATTTCCCTGGAACCGGTTCAACGCCGGGATTTCCTCGCGACAGGGTTCGCACCAGACCGCCCAGTAATTGACGAAGACGGTTTTACCTTCGAAGTCGGCAAGTACCGGGCCACGGGGGTTGTCGGCGCCGCCACAGGCGCCGAGCAACGAGATCGTCACCAGGGCAACGATTTTTCTCGATAACATCATGGCATTTTTCCTGGTTTGCATTCATAGGTTCTCTCGCACGATTGTCCGGTGCCGCGGTTGCGGAAACGACCTCCGGCAAGGGAACAAAACCGTCCGCAGATTTGCGGGCGGCAACCTTGATTCGATCAATCTATTGTAACAGAGGGGTCGCAGGCCGGCCCCGAGGGCCGCCCACACACCCTGGTCGAAAATAGCGGGGGCGGTCATCGGGAATAAGTGGGAACACGGGGCTGAAAAAGCTACCGGTCAGAGGCTCGGCTGCGCAACGACGCTGGCCAGAATTTTGGGGACTTTACTTCTGGGGCTTCATAGTTGCTCCTATTATAGTTGGTGCTAATAGTCTGGCCCTCCACAGCCCAAGCCATTAAGATAACCGGCCAATATTCCCGCCCATGGCAACATTATGGTCACCATTTACCACAACCCGCGCTGTTCCAAATCCCGCCAGACCCTGGCCCTGCTCCAGGAAAACGGCATCGAGCCACGGATTGTCCGCTATCTGGAGACGCCACCGGATGCGGCCACCCTGAAATCCCTGTTGGCGGCACTGGGCATGCGGCCCCGGGACCTGATCCGCACCGGCGAAGAGGAATACAAGCGCCTCAATCTGGCCGACAAATCCCTGGACGACGACCGGCTTATAGAGGCCATGGCGAGCCATCCTCGGCTCATCCAGCGCCCCATCGTCATCAACGGCAAGCAAGCCGCCCTGGGGCGCCCCCCGGAAGCGGTGCTCGATATTCTCTGATGCCTGGTTACATTCTGATTCTGTATTACAGCCGTGAGGGCAGTGTCGCCGCCATGGCCTCCCAGATTGCCCGGGGCGTGGAGCTGGCAGGCCTGGAGGCCCGGTTGCGCACCGTGCCGCCTGTCTCCACGACGACAGAAGCCGTGGACCCGGAAATCCCCGGCGAAGGCCCCCTTTATTGCACCCTCGACGATCTCAGGCAATGCGCCGGCCTTATCCTGGGCAGTCCCACCCGCTTCGGCAATATGGCCGCGCCCCTTAAATATTTTCTGGATGGCACCGGCGAGATGTGGATGAACGGCACCCTGGCGGGCAGACCGGCGGCGGCCTTCACATCGACGGNNCGAGCCTGCACGGCGGCCAGGAGGCCACCCTGCTGACCATGATGGTCCCCCTGCTCCACCACGGCATGGTGCTCGCCGGTCTCCCTTACAGCGAACCGGCGCTGACCCGTACCCGCAGCGGCGGCACACCGTACGGGCCGTCCCACGCCGCCGGTACCGACAACCGCCCCCTCACCGACGACGAAATCGAGCTGTGCCGGGCCCTGGGGCAACGGCTGGCGCACCTGGCGGGAAAGCTGGCATGATCAAGGCCCTGGAAACCAAACTCTATTACGCCAGACGTTTCACCTGGGGCGCGTATTTCCTCCTGATTGTCAACCTGCTGGCTGCCGGGGCGGATGCCCAGATGTACAGCCTGATGATCGTCAGCGTCCTGCCCTTGCTGATCTTCCTGCCCGGTATGGCCCGGGAAAACTACAAAAGCCTGTCGCTGCTTTGTTTTGTCACCCTCTTTTACTTTATCGTCGTCGTGGTCAACCTGGGTGGGCCGGACCCTTCCCTGTACGATGTCTTTTCCCTGATACTGATCGTGGTGCTCTTTATCGCCGCGATGATGTTCAGTCGCTGGAAACAGCACGCCCTGGCCCGTGCCGGCGCGCCCCAATCGCCGAATGGGCCGCCGGAATCATGACAGCCAGACAGGCACTATCCTGACACCACCCCGACACTGATGTGATGGACAGATTATGAGCAAGGAAAAACCGGGACTGATAAAACGTTTTTTCGCACTGATTGGCAAACTGTTCACGGCCCTGCGCTGGCTGATCAATGCCGTTTTCCTGCTCCTGATGATCACGGTCCTGGTCAGCCTGTTCGGCCCCGGACTCAAGCCCCTGCCCGACCAGGCGGCGCTGACCCTGGTGCCCAGCGGCACATTGGTGGAAGAGCGCAGCTATACGGATCCCCTGACACAGTTGATGAGCCAGGGCTCGAAGCGGGACGCCGAAACGCCGATCCGGGACCTGATCGACGCTATCGACAGTGCCGCTTCGGACCCGCGTATCACCTCCCTGGTCCTGAAGCTCGATTACCTGGCCGGGGGCGGCATCGCCAAACTGCAGGAAATGGGCACGGCCCTGGCGCGGTTCCGGGAAAGCGGCAAACCCATTGTCGCCGTGAGCAGCAATTACACCCAGGAACAGTATTTCCTGGCCAGTTTCGCTGACGAAATCCACCTTGATCCCATGGGCGCGGTGATGCTCGTGGGTTACGGCTATTACGGTAACTATTTCAAGAATGCCGCCGACAAGCTCAAGGTCCGTTTCCATGTATTCAAGGCCGGCAAGTACAAGAGCGCCGTCGAACCCTTCACCCGCAGCGACATGTCCGAGGCGGCCCGGGAAAACACCCGGTCCTGGCTGACCGGCCTGTGGAGCGCCTACACGGGTGCGGTGGAAGAACGTCGTTCCCTGCCGGCGGGTGCGGTGGACGACTATGTCAACAACCTGCCCTCACGCATGGCCGAGCATGGCGGCAACCTCTCCCGTGTCGCCCTGGAAGCGAATCTTGTCGACAGGATCAGCGACGGTCCCGCCGTGCGCCAGCGCCTTCAGGACCTGGCCGGCGAGGCCGACGACGATTATCGTCATGTGGATCACAAGGAATATCTCGCTCATGTCCGGCTGGGCGGAACGGGCGGAAAAGAGGGAACCCCGGAGGGCCGGATCGGCGTCATCGTCGCCAGCGGCACCATCCTCGACGGCGAACAGCCCGCCGGCACCATCGGCGGCGAATCCCTGGCCCGGCTTCTCCGTCAGGCCCGCCAGGACGAGTCCCTGGACGCCCTGGTGCTGCGCATCGACAGCCCCGGCGGCAGCGCCTTTGCCTCGGAAACCATTCGCGCCGAGTTGCTTGAGACCCGCGAAAAGCTGCCGGTGTTCGTGTCCATGGGTTCCCTGGCGGCATCCGGCGGCTACTGGATCGCCGCCAACGCCACGGAAATCTGGGCCATGCCCACCACATTGACCGGCTCCATCGGCGTCT
Organism: Cellvibrionales bacterium UBA4495; assembly: GCA_002388905.1. GTDB lineage: Bacteria > Pseudomonadota > Gammaproteobacteria > Pseudomonadales > Porticoccaceae > DGNJ01. Next base: position 2,724 of record DGNJ01000086.1, on the reverse strand, counting down.
TCGGCATCGTTCCCACTTTCGGCGAGACTCTGGAGAGCATGGGTATCGACAGCGACGGCGTGGGAACCACCGAACTGGCCGACATCTACCGGCTGGACCGACCCCTGTCGCCCCAGGGGCAGCGGATCATCCAGCTCACCATCGAGGATATTTACGGAAAGTTCCTGGCGCTGGTCGCCGAGGGCAGGGGTTCGACACCCGAGAAAATCGAAGAGATTGCCGGAGGCCGGGTGTGGACCGGCAAACATGCCCTGGACGTGGGCCTGGTGGACCACCTGGGCTCGCTCAAGGACACAGTGGCGGCGGCCGCCGAAAAGGCCGGGGTGGCCCGGTGGCGGGTCAAATACATCACCCCGCCACTGACCTTCCAGGAGCGCCTTCTCAAGCAACTTTCCGGAGAAATGGGCCGTTTCTCCGGCGCCGGTACCAGCCTCGTCGAGGCCCTGCCCGCGCCCCTTGACCGCCGCGCCCGGGAACTGGCCCTGCTATTTCGGGAAATAAGCCGCCTCAACGATCCACGGGGCGCCTACCTGCAATGTTTCGCCTGCCCCGAGGAATTGTAGATCGGTGGCAACCAAGACCTGCGGGGACCCGCTACCAGCCGAAAACCTGTTTAACGAAAGGTATGGTCACCCGCCGCTTTTCCGCCAATGACGCCAGGTCCAGCCGCTCAAGGTAGGCCATCAGGTGATCCAGGTCCCGGCTGCCGCGGTTGACGATAAAAAGACCAACCTCACGGGAAAGCTCGATGCCCAGCCGGGCTGCCCGGTGGCGCAGGATAGCGATTTTGTCCTCGTCGTCGTAGGTCGCCAGGTGAAAAACCAGTGCCGCCGAGAGCCTGGATTTCAGGTCGGGCAGGGCCAGGGGCAGTTCCCGGGGTGGACCGTCGGCGCCAATCACCAGCCTATTACCCTGATCCTGTATCCGGTTGTAGAAACCGAACAGCGCTTCCTCCCACCCGGGCCGGCCGGCCACCGCCTCCACGCCGGCCAGGCACACCAGGTCCTGGTACTCCATATCGTCGAGAACCTGATCGGGCGGATAGTCGATCATATCGCCCAGGGAAAAGTACTGGGCACCGCCACCCTCTTCCCGGACCCGGTGACAGGCGGCCTGAAGAAGATGGCTTCGGCCGCTGCCTTTGCTCCCCCAGAGGTAGACCAGGGGTTCACCGGTACCGCCCAGGGCCGCCTTGGCACGCGCCCTGATAGTGTCATCCGGCGCAAGGAAATTGGCGAAGGTGGCCTCGTCGCGCAGGCGCAGGCCCAGACTCAACTGCCCGGTCACTGTTCTTTGCCGGCAAGCCATTTAAGCCGTTGCAACGGGGATTCGGGGCCGGCGCCGGCAAGCACCACCAGTCGATCGTCGGCGGCCAGGTTATCGAGTAACAGTTCGCGCTCGCCCTCGACGGTGACGATGAGCCGGACATTCCCCCCGGAAACCCGCTCCACCTGGACATCCTGCACCATGGTCAACCCGGCCACGAACGACATCAGGCCGTCGAAATCCCGGTAACTGGCGATGCCGTCGATGGACAATGTCAGGGTATCGGCAGTGGCCCGGGGGCGATAGGCGAGTGTCGCCGCCAGGGCATCCACCGCTCCATCGACGCTCCGGGCCAGCAGGCCATCGAGCGAGGCGCCGGTGGCACCCTCCAGCTCGGTCCTGCTGTCATGACCGAGCAACCAGGCGCCGCGCCATTGCCCGCTGGAGGTCCGGTAATAGCGAATCACCAGCCAGGCATCGCTCCGGTACCGGCCGGCCGCCGCAGTGATGGCTTCCGTCTCGAAGCGCCAGGCCTGGTCCGGGGACAATAGCAGGCTGTCTTCCAGATCCAGGAGAGGCAATCGATAGGGTGCGGCGCGGCGCTCGAAATGCCGTTCAAGCAACTCGTAAACATCGGCGCCGGTTTCATGGTCGGCAAATGTCCGATCGCCGTCTCCGGTTTCATGAACCAGCCAGACCAGCAGCCGGGGCCGGCTGGCCGGCCAGATAGGCAATTGGTTGCGGCGCAGGAAACGGTCGATCTCGGCCCGGGCATAACGCGCTGTTACCGCCGGCGCTCCCTTCTCGTCCTTGCCGGCAGGCAGCTCGGTATACCCGAACTCCACCACATAGGACGCGGCGCCGGCTAGCAGGGGCGCCACGGCGGGATAATCGACGATGGCACTGTCGCCGGTTTTTTTGATCAGCACCTGCCCCAGCCCCCGGCGCAGGGCCCGGTCGCGCTCGGCATCGCCAAAATCGGCCACCGGCACCGTGGCGCTGTAGAGATCGTCCACCTGGACCGCAAAGGCGTGTTCGATCAACAGCAGAACAAGCAGGAGCCCGAGGCTCTGGAAGCGTTTTTTCATGGCGGCAGATTGTATCAGTTGTCGGCGCTTTCACCACCCGTTTCGAGGGCAAGTAAATGCGCGCCAAAGTTCCGCCTCGCCGGGCTGGCATTCTGGAGTCGGGAAGATAAAATAGCGTCTTTGCAACGGAAGTTCAGAATGAATCGAGATACCCCCCCGTCGCTGCGCTACAAGGATGCGGGTGTCGATATCGACGCCGGCAACGCCCTGGTGGAGCGCATAAAGACCGTCACCAAAAAAACCCGCCGGCCAGAGGTGATGTCCGGCCTGGGCGGTTTCGGCGCCCTGTGCAAGCTGCCCTCGGGATACAAGAACCCGGTTCTGGTGAGCGGCACCGACGGTGTCGGCACCAAGCTGCGCCTGGCCATGG
>DGNJ01000083.1:2838-11537 GCA_002388905.1 Cellvibrionales bacterium UBA4495 | reverse complement strand
GGGCCCGGGAAATCACCCGCGCCTTCGTCGAGGATGACTTCCCGGGCTTCGAACGCCGAAGCCGGCCCAAGCTGGCGGACTTTGTGATGACCACCGAATACGCCGCCGACATCCCGGCCAGTTGCGCCTTTCCTCCCCAGCCACTGGTTAACAGTTTCGGCGAATATATCGCCGGCCTGGGCAAGACACAGCTGCGCATTGCCGAAACCGAAAANNGCCCACGTCACCTTCTTTTTCAGTGGTGGCCGGGAAGACACCTACCCCGGCGAGGAGCGCATACTGATACCCTCCCCCAGGGTTGCCACCTACGACCTGAAACCGGAAATGAGCGCTCCCGAGGTCACCGAAAAACTGGTGCAGGCCATTGGTAGCGGCCGCTATGATGCCATTATCTGCAACTTCGCCAACGGCGATATGGTCGGTCATACCGGGATTTTCGACGCGGCGGTCAAGGCCGTGGAAGCGGTGGACCACTGCCTCGGGCAGGTTCGCGATGCCGTGATCGAGGCCGGCGGGCACTGCCTGGTTACCGCCGACCACGGCAATGTCGAACGAATGGTCGACGCAAGCAACGGCCAGGCCCTGACCTCCCACACCACGGAGCCGGTTCCACTGGTTTACATCGGCAACCGGCAGCTGGGCTTCGCCACCGGCGGAACACTGGCCGATATCGCGCCAACGCTACTGAACCTGATGGAACTGCCCCAGCCTGCGGAAATGACCGGCCGCAACCTGATCGAGGCGGGCTGACGCCGGGCAATGACCGTGCGCACCCTCCTGTTGGCCGTGGCGATGTTCTGGGTGCTCGCGGCCGCGGCCGGCGAAAGCGAGGACCGCGCGCGCCTCAAGGCGCTCCAGGACGAAATTGCCGATACCCGGGCGCGCATCGAATCCCGCTCCGGCCGCCACGCCCGCCTCAGCGAAAAACTCGAGAAGCAGGAAACCGCCATCGCCGATATCGGCCGCGAAATGTCCACCATCGAGAACAGGATGGCGCAACTGCGGGGGGAACTGCAAAGCCTGGACAAGCGCCGGACCTCCCTGGAGGAACAACGCCGCGAGCAGCGCGAACAGATCGCCCGGGAAATCGCCATGGCCTACCGGCTGGGCCGGGAGGAGCCCCTGAAACTGTTGCTCAACCAGCAGGACCCCCAGCAAATGGCCCGGGCCCTGAAATACTACGAGTATTTCCTGGAGGCAAGGCATGCCAAAATCCAGGCCTACCGGGAAACCCTGGAGGAACTGACGGAAGTTGCCAATGCCATTCGCAGCAAGCAGGGTAACCTCGCCGAGACACGCACGGAACTGAGCGAACGCAAAACCGCGCTGGAGCGACAGCACGCCAGGCGCAAGGAGACCCTTGCCGGCCTGGCCGAAGAGCTGGGCTCGGAAAAGGACCGCCTCGCCCGCCTGAAAAAGGAGCGGGCCCAACTGGAAACTGTGCTCGCCGCCCTGGAGAAGGCCATCCAGGATCTCTCGCCACCGGAAAGCGCCCCCTTCCCCCGCCAAAAGGGAGCGTTGCCCTGGCCGGTAAAGGGGCGGGTCAAGCACGCCTTCGGCAGTCGTCGCGCGGCCAACCTGCCATGGACCGGATGGCTGCTGGAAACCGAACCGGGCCAGCCGGTACTTTCCGTCCACAACGGCCGGGTGGTATTTTCCGATTATCTGCGCGGACACGGCCTGGTCCTTATCGTCGACCACGGCGAGGGCTACCTGAGTCTTTACGCCCACAACCAGGTGCTGCTGGCGGAGGCCGGCGAATGGGTCGAGGCGGGGCAGGCGGTGGCCCGGGCCGGCCGCAGCGGGGGCCTGACCGAGAGTGCGCTGTACTTTGAAATCCGTCACAATGGACGCCCCCAGGACCCCAAGGTCTGGCTGGCAGACAGGCGCTAGACAGGGCTACTATGATCGATTCAGCAGGGACGACAGCCACGAAACCGGAATTAATTGCATGAAGCCGCTCCTACAGACACTGTTATTCGCATTACTGACATTGCCAACCACAGCGCTCCTGGCGATGGAGGGTGAGTCCAGGCCACCGGAAGAAGGCCAACTGCCCCTGGAGGACCTGCAACTGTTCGTCCAGGTCTTCGACCAGATCCGCAAGGCCTACGTGGAGGAAGTGGACGACCGGACCCTGCTGGAAAATGCCGTCGAGGGGCTTCTGAACGGTCTCGATCCGCATTCCGCCTATCTCGACAAGGCCACCTATGAGGATCTCCAGGAAAGCACCACCGGCGAATTCGGCGGCCTGGGTATCGAAGTGGGCATGGAGGGCGGCTTCGTCAAGGTGATCGCCCCCATCGACGGCACCCCGGCGGACGAGGCCGGCGTCCAGGCCGGGGACCTCATTATCAAGCTGGGCGACCAGGCGGTACAGGGGATGTCGCTCAAGGAAGCCATCGAGATCATGCGCGGCCAGCCCGGCGAGCCCATCACCCTGACGATTCTCCGGGAAGGTGTCGACGCGCCCCTGGAAATCGAGGTGGTCCGGGACATCATCAGGGTTCAGAGTGTGCGCAGCCGCCTGCTGGAAAACGAGTACGGCTACATCCGTATCGCCCAGTTCCAGATCGACACCGGCAGCCAGTTCCGCAAGGAAGTGGGCAAACTACTGGAGAAAACGGACCCCCTCAAGGGGCTGGTCATCGATTTGCGCAACAACCCGGGCGGCCTGCTGCCGGCCTCCATCGAGGTGGCGGATGCCCTGCTCGACGACGGCCTGGTGGTCTACACGGAAGGCCGCATTCCCAGCGCCAACACCAAGTTCCATGCCACCGAGGGCGACATGATCAGCGGCGTACCCATCGTGGTCCTGATTAACAGCGGCAGCGCCTCGGCTTCGGAGATTCTCGCGGGCGCCCTGCAGGACAATCACCGGGCCATCATCCTCGGCACCCAGAGCTTCGGCAAGGGCTCGGTGCAAACCGTGCTGCCGCTCAAGGACGGGCGGGCCATCAAGCTCACCACCGCCCGCTACCTGACACCTTCCGGCCGTTCCATCCAGGCCCAGGGCATTGCCCCGGACATCGTGGTGGAGCGCGCCCAGATCAAGCCCATAGCGCAGGGCCAGTCGATACTGGAGGCCAATCTGTCCGGACACCTGAAAAACGGCAGCGAAGACAAACCCGCCAAGAAAGCGGTCAAGAACCAACGCAGTGCGGGCACCGAAGACAACCAGCTCTACGAGGCGCTAAATATCCTCAAGGGTATTTCGATTTTCCAGCAATGACCCCGGGTCCCGCGAGTGCGCCCGCGAGGGCAGGACTGTAAGCGGGCTTACGCACCAGACTTGTGCAAGGCGACATCTTGCCGCATACTCGCGAAAGTTCGGCAAGGATTCCGTGCAGCATCTATAATTTAAAAGCAATAGAAAGGTTGAGCGGCCATGTTCAGAAAAGACGACAATATCAGGCGCCTCCCGGTCAGGGGCGAGCGGTATTTCAAGCTCCACGACTTCTGGTATTTCGCAACCAGGGAGGGGGCAATGCTGGGCCCCTACGACAGCAAGGAGCAGGCCGAGAGGGCCACCCGCGACTTTATTGAATTCGTCCAGAGTGCCCCGCCCGCCGCTTTCCGGCTCCTTGAGGTGGATCATTACCGCCTGAGCGCCTGATAAAGCCTGTTCCCGGACACGTTCAGGTAACTCAGAGGCGGACCTCGATCCCCCTCTCGCGCATATACTCCTTGGCCTCGCGGATACTGAACTCGCCGAAGTGAAAGATGCTGGCGGCGAGCACCGCATCCGCACCCCCCTGAACCACTCCATCGACCAGGTGCTCCAGGTTGCCCACACCGCCGGAGGCGATCACGGGAATGTTTACCGCTTCGGTGATCGCCCGGGTCAGGTCCAGGTCGAAACCGTTCCTGGTGCCATCCCTATCCATGCTGGTAAGCAATATCTCGCCCGCCCCGTAAGCGGCCATGCGTCTCGCCCACTCCACGGCATCCAGCCCCGTGGGCTTGCGCCCACCGTGAGTGAACACTTCCCAACGGTCCGGCCCGGCCTCGCCATCACTGACACGCTTGGCGTCAATGGCGACAACGATGCACTGGGAGCCGAAGCGCTCGGCGGCGGCCCGGACAAATTCGGGGTCATAAACGGCGCCGGAATTGATGCTCACCTTGTCGGCACCGGCGTTGAGCAGGGCGCGGATATCCTCCACTTTCTTGACGCCCCCGCCCACGGTGAGGGGAATAAACACCTCACTGGCCATGCGCTCCACGGTGTGGAGCATGATATCCCGGCCCTCATGGCTGGCGGTGATGTCGAGGAATGCCACTTCATCGGCCCCCTCGCTATCGTAACGCTTGGCCACTTCCACCGGATCGCCGGCATCCCGGATATCGACAAACCGGACACCCTTTACCACGCGGCCCTTGTCCACATCCAGGCAGGGAATAATGCGTTTGGCGAGCGCCATCTCAGCCCTCCCCCTTGCCGAACAAATGGCCCAGTTTGCCGGCCTTGGTGGCCAGATACCTGGCGTTGTGGGGATTGCTCCCCGACTGCAGGGGCAGACGCTCGGTGACCGGGAAATCCATGGCCTCCAGGGCGTGGACCTTGCGGGGATTATTGGTCATCAGGCGGATGGCCCCGATTTTCAGGTGCTCGAGCATGGAGCGGCAAATGGTGTAGTCGCGCATATCGGCACCAAAACCCAGCTGTTCGTTGGCCTCCACGGTGTCCGCCCCCTCGTCCTGGAGACGGTAGGCGCGGATCTTGTTGATCAGGCCGATACCCCGGCCTTCCTGGCGAAGATAGAGGATCGCGCCCCTGCCCTCCTCGGCAATACGGCGCATCGCCGCCTCGAGCTGGGCGCCACAATCACAGCGCAGGCTGTGCAGAGCATCCCCGGTCAGGCACTCGGAGTGGATACGCAACAGCACCGCCTCGCCATCGCCGACATCGCCCATGGTCAGGGCAATGTGCTCCTTGTTGGTGGCCGGGTCGTCAAAACCGTGAATTTGAAAGACTCCCCAGCGCGTGGGTAACCGGGAAGATTCGACAAACTGTAGAGTCACATTGGAACCAGAAAGGTGAAAGGCGCTATTTTAACGGGGAAACGCCCTGAGTAAAGGAATTGCCCCCGGTCAATACTTTTTGCGCAGCACCAGCACGCCGGCCTCCTGGCTCATTTCCAGGCGATCGAGCAGGCTGTTGCCCAGAAGAATGGTCTCGGGATAGTCGCCCACCAGCACCGCCGCCGAGACGTTGCGGACCTCGAGGCCGCCGATACGGACGGTGTTGAGATTGACCACGAAGGTATCCACCCTGCCACCCGCCGTCGATGCCGTGCCACGACGGCCGTTGCGGAACTGGACCCCCAGGCGCCGGGCATCGTGGACATTCATGGCCACCAGCGTGGCGCCGGTGTCCACCAGCATGGTCACCGGGTGACCGTTGATGGACCCGCCGGCCATGTAGTGGCTGTCGCTGCCCCGGGGGATACGCACCTCGGCGACATCCGCATCCCGGTAAGTGGCGGCGATCCGCGTCGACAACCCGAGTTTATGACGCCTGCCGTCCACCTCAATCACCGCCTCGCGGCTTGAACTGGACACCAGTTCCACCCCTTCCGGGGACACCTCTCCGACCCGCAGCAACTGCGCCTCGCCATCGATGGTCAGCATGGCCCGGTCTTTGAACAGGCCACTGGCGACAATTTCGGGCGCCGCGCGAAGGACCGGGGACGCCAACAACATCAGCGCCAACAGCGAGCAACCTAGAATCCTGCCCATGGCAACAATACCTCCCTGAACAGGCAGAGTATAAGCCATGCGAATCCCCCCGCCACCAGGTCATCCACCATGATGCCCACCCCGCCCGACAGGCGCCGGTCCAGCCAGCTGATCGGCCAGGGCTTCCAGATATCGAAGAGGCGGAACAGGGCAAAGCCCGCCACGAGCCAGGGCAGCGTGGCGGGAAACCCGGCCAGGGCAAGCCACAGGCCGGCGAACTCGTCGATGACAATGCCGCCGTGGTCGTGCACGCCGAGCCTGCGCGACGCCCGTCCCGAAACCGCCACGCCCACCACGACGACAACGGCCAGGAAAGCCAGGTATCCCGACAACGGCAGCCAGGCGATGGCGGGAAAAAGCAGGACAGCCAGCAAACTGCCGGCGGTTCCCGGCATCCGCGGCACCAGCCCCGAGCCGAAACCGAAGGCGAGCATCAGTACCGGGTCGCGAACCAGGTCGCCCGGGGTCGGCGTCGCTCTACCCGAAGTGGTCATAGCCGCCACCCGGTTCCACCACTTCCCTGCCGCTGCGGTCGCGGCACCGCACCCCTGGCGCGCCTCCCATGGCGCCGATGCGTGCGACCGGCACATCCAGTGCCGCAAGGCGCTGTTGCACTTCGACGCGCCTTGCCGGTGGCGCCGTAAAACAGAGCTCGTAGTCGTCACCCCCGGTCAGCGCCCAGTGGGTCGCTTCGTCGCCGGCAAAATTCCGCAGTTGGGGTGACAGGGGCAGCGCTTCCAGCTCCACATCGGCACCCCCGCCGCTGGCCGCGGCAATATGGCCCAGGTCCTGGAGCAGGCCGTCGGAAATATCGATTGCCGAACTCGCCAGGGAACGCAGCGCCCGGGCCGCATCGAGCCGCGGCGATGGCAGCCAGTACCTGTCAAGTAAGTACTTGCTTTCATTGTCTGGCTCTTTTTTGCTGTCGAGCAGGGCCAGTCCCGCCCGGGCATCCCCCAGCGTGCCGGTGACATAGATATCGTCCCCTTCGGCGGCACCGTCGCGCCTGAGGGCCTCGCCGGCAGTCACGGAACCGAGGAGGGTGAACGTTACGGCGAGGGCACCGCGGGTGGTGTCGCCGCCGGACAGGGGGCAACCATAGCGGACCGCGTCCCCGGCGAGGCCGGCGGCGAACGCCGCCAACCAGCTTTCGTCGGCATCGATCAACGTCAGCGCAAGCTGGCAACCCAGGGGCACGGCGGCCATGGCGGCAAGATCGCTGAGGTTGACCCGCAGGGCCCGCCGGGCGACGAGGCGGGGGTCGGCACGGTGGGGGAAATGAACGCCCGCCACCAGGGTATCCGTGGTGACCGCCAGTTGTTCGCCGGCTGCCAACTCGAACAGGGCGCAGTCGTCCCCCACGCCCAGGACCAGCGATGTGGAGGGACCCCCGATATCGGTGAAATAACGCCGGATGATGTCGAATTCACCGAGAGCCACGGTGTCTGCTCAGCGGCCCGACCTGGCGGCCCGCACTTCCAGCTGCCGGGCGCCATCGGCAACCCGGTCGAGGATACTGTTAATGTACTTGTGGGCGTCGGTGGGGCCGAACACCTTGGCCAGATTGACCGCTTCGTTGATGGCCACCTTGTAGGGGATATCGATCCGGTGCAGCAGTTCGTAGGCACCCAGGCGCAGCACCGCCACGGAAACCGGGTCCAGGTCCTTGAAAGCCCGGTCCAGGTGGGGCGCGAGGGCATTGTCCAGTTCCTCCACCTGCCTGGGGATGGCGTGGAGCAATTCCCGGAAATACGCCGTATCCACCTTGTCCATCTTCTGGTCGGTGAAGAATTCCGCCTCGATGATGGCAATATCGCTCCCGGAAAGCTGCCACTGGTAAAGCGCCTGAACCAGCAGGTGACGCGCTTTCTTGCGGTTTGAAGGCTTGGACGGCACGGACAATTACCTCATTTGCCGGAACAGGGAGATCATTTCCAGCACCGTCAGGGCGGCTTCCTCGCCCTTGTTGTCCCGGTCGTCGGCAGCGCGGGCCCGTGCCTGTTCGAAAGTGTCGCAGGTAAGCAGGCCGAATCCCACGGGCAGGCGGGCATCCAGGCTTACCCGGCCGATACCCCGGGTGCACTCGGAACAGACATAGTCGAAATGGGGCGTGTCGCCGCGAATCACACAACCCAGGGCGATCACGCCGTCGACGCCGGCGTCGACGGCCTTGAGGGCGGCCAGGGGCAATTCGAAGGCACCGGGCACACGCAGCACGCGGATGTTGTCATCGGCAATACCCTGGCGTTCCAGTGTCGCCAGGGCGCCCCGGAGCAGGCCGTCGGTGATGGTATCGTTCCAGCGGCTGACCACCACGGCCAAGCGGGCATCCGATACCTCGTAATTGCCCTCGAGGGGTCTCAGCTTTCCCATAATCTACTCTTCCGCCTCAATATTCTCGACCACTTCCAGGTCGAACCCGGAAAGGCCGGCATACTTGATGGGCGCACCCATCAAGCGCAATTTCTTGATGCCCAGTTCCCGGAGGATCTGGGAGCCGACTCCCACCTGCTGGAACTGGATGTGCTCGGAGCCCGGCTGCGACGACTTGACCCGGTCGCCAAAGGCTTCTTCCAGGCTCGCTTCCACTTCCCGGCCACTGCTGCCGTGATCGGCATTGATCAGGATAACCGCGCCATTCTTCTCCTCCGAGACTTGCTTCATGGCCTTGTGGAAGGTCCAGCGCGGATAGTGGGGCTTGCCGGGTTCGTGCAGGGTGAAGAAATCACGGAGCGGACTGGGGATATGGACCCGTACCAGCACGGGCTCATCGCCACTGACATTGCCCTTGACCAGGGCGTGGTGATACTCGTCGCGGGCCTCGTCCAGATAGGTACGCAGCTCGAAGGCGCCGTACTCGGTATCGATCTGGCGCACCTTTACCCGCTTGACGGTTTTCTCGTGGGCGATCCGGTGGTGGATAAGGTCGGCGATGGTGCCGATCTTGATGCCGTGCT
>DGNJ01000083.1:2200-2823 GCA_002388905.1 Cellvibrionales bacterium UBA4495 | reverse complement strand
GCCATGGTGCCGTCGTCGTTCATAATTTCGACAATTACCGCCGACGGCTCGTAGCCCGCCAGCCGGGCCAGGTCGCAGCCCGCCTCGGTGTGGCCGGCGCGGCTGAGCACACCGCCCGGCTGGGCCATCAGGGGAAAGATGTGGCCGGGCTGGACAATGTCCCTGGGGGACGCATTGGGTGCGACCGCCGCCTGCACGGTGCGGGCCCGGTCCGCCGCCGAGATGCCGGTGGTCACGCCCTCGGCGGCCTCGATGGTGATGGTGAAATTGGTACCCAGGGGAGCGTCGTTTCCGGCCACCATCAGGGGCAGGTTGAGCTGCTTGCAGCGCTCCGGTGTCAGGGTAAGGCAGATCAGACCCCGGGCGTTCTTGGCCATGAAGTTGATGTCCTCGGCCCTGACCCGGGACGCCGCCATGATCAGGTCGCCCTCGTTTTCCCGGTCCTCGTCATCCATGAGGATCACCATCCGGCCCTCGCGGATTTCTTCCACCAATTCTTCAATGCTGTTCAATGTCATAACCCTTACTCGTCAGTCCCGACAGAGGCATCGGCCTCTGCCGCTTTCTCCCCCAGCAGCAACCGCTCCAGGTAGCGGGCCACCACGTCCACCTCGATATTGACC
>DGNJ01000083.1:1195-2165 GCA_002388905.1 Cellvibrionales bacterium UBA4495 | reverse complement strand
CGTGTGGGGAACGATGTTGATCTCGAATTCCGCGCCCGACACGGCATTGACCGTGAGGCTGGTGCCATCGACGGTAATCGAGCCCTTGCGCGCCACATAGCGGGCCAGCGCCGCCGGCACCCGCAACCGGAAACGCACCGACCGGGCATCGTCCCGGCGCTCCACCACCTCGCCGACACCGTCCACGTGGCCGGAGACGATATGGCCCCCCAGCCGCGCGCCGGCGGCCAGCGCCGGTTCGATATTGACCCGTCGGCCCTCCCGCCAGTCGCCGACGGTGGTGGCGTCCAGGGTTTCCACAGACACATCGGCAATAAAGCCGTCGCGGACAATTTCATTGACCGTCAGGCACACGCCATTGACGGCAATGCTGTCACCCAGCCGGGTCCCGCTCATATCCAGGCCGCCGGCGGCGATGGTCAGCCGGGCGTCGCCGCCGGTGGGCTCCACCGCCCGTATCTCGCCAAGGCTTTCCACGATTCCGGTAAACATCAGTCGTCAACCACCTCCGCAGTAATGCGCCAATCCCCGCCCAGGGCGCGCATGTCGACAATTTTTACATCCACGGCCCCGGCCATGGATTCAAGGGGCAGGGCCACCAGCGGGCGGGCCGTACTGCCCAGAAGCCTGGCGGCCATATAGATGACCAGCCGGTCGGCAAGGCCGGCGGCTATAAAGGCGCCGGCAAGTTCCGCCCCCGCCTCCACCAGCACCTCGCTGCATTCCCGGCGGGCCAGTTCCCGAAGGAGGGCCTCCAGATCGACCCTGCCTTCGCGGCTTTGCGAGGCGAAGACTTCCGGCGCCGGTGGCAGTTCGCCTACCCTGTCACCGACCACCGCCACCAGCAACGGGCCGGGCAAGCCCAGCATTTTAGCGGTGTCCGGCAGGCGACCTTCGCTGTCGACAATCACCCGCAACGGCTGATTGTCGGCAATGGCCTCGGCCCCGGCAAGGCCCAGTTCCCCGGCCC
>DGNJ01000083.1:0-1116 GCA_002388905.1 Cellvibrionales bacterium UBA4495 | reverse complement strand
GATCCACTGGCTCTCGCCGCTGGCCATTGCCGTGCGCCCATCGAGACTGGCGGCGATCTTCACCGTCACCCGGGGCAGCCCGGTTTCGCAGCGCTTGATAAAGCCCGGATTCAGCCGCCGGGCCTCGTTTTCCAGCACCGGCCCGCGCACGGCAATGCCGGCGCCACGCAAATAGTCATTACCGCCCCCGGCCCTGTCGTGGGGGTCGGTCATGCCATAGACCACCTCGGCAACGCCTGCCTCCGCCAGTGCCCGGGAGCAGGGCCCGGTGCGCCCCTGGTGATTGCACGGCTCCAGGGTGACATAGGCCGTGGCCCCGCGAGCCCGCTCGCCGGCATCGGCCAGTGCATTGATTTCCGCATGGGCCTCCCCGGCCCGACGGTGGAACCCCTCGCCGACGATCTCGCCGTTGCGGGCGATAACGCAACCCACCCGGGGATTGGGCCGGGCCGTGTACAGGCCCCGCCGGGCCAGCTGCAGGGCCCGGGCCATGCAGTCGATGTCGAAGCGGCCGGCCATGGTCAGTTGCTCGTGTCCCGCGCTTTGCCGGCCTTGCTTTCCAGCTTGTCCAGCTCGGCCCGGAATTCGCTGATATCCTGGAAACTCCGGTACACGGAGGCAAAGCGCACATAGGCCACCTCGTCGAGATCCCGGAGTTTTGCCATGATGCGCTCGCCGATCAGGCGCGAGGGGACTTCCCGCTCGCCGGTTGTCTGCAGGCCGTGCTTGATCTGGGTGATGGCGGCTTCAATCTGCTCGACGCTCACCGGCCGCTTCTCCAGCGCCCGCTGCAGGCCCGCACGCAACTTGCCTTCCTCGAACGGCTCCCGGGTACCGTCGCGCTTGATAACCCGGGGCATCAGCAGTTCCGCCGCCTCGTAGGTGGTAAAGCGTTCGCTGCAGGACAGACATTGCCGGCGACGACGCACCTGGCCGCCCTCGGCCACCAGCCGGGAATCGATCACCTTGGTTTCATCGGCACCACAGAAGGGGCAGCGCATAAAGTGAATGCCTGGTCGGTCAACAGGGTCGCGATTCTAGCACAGGTGGCGACGCCAGACCTCCGGGGAAGCGGTTAGAGAGGCTCGGAAAGCTATCGCGGTCGAGGACCGCTCC
>DGNJ01000084.1 GCA_002388905.1 Cellvibrionales bacterium UBA4495 | reverse complement strand
CGCCAGGTTGCCGTAGAGGATGACCAGGTGGCTGTCCTTCTTCAGGGGGTTGTCCAGGGAGCGGACGATATCCTGATCATCCGGGTAGGGGGCCACGCCGGCGAGATTCTCCGCCAGCGTTTTGCCGGTCACGGTCAGGCAGTCGCCGTGCAGGAGGCCTGCGTCGAGGAGCGTCTTCATCAGCGGCTGGATACCGCCAATGGCAATCAGTTCGGACATCAGGTAGGCCCCGCTGGGCTTCAGGTCGGCGAGCACCGGCGTTTTCTCGCCCAGCCGGGTGAAATCGTCCAGGGACAGGGGAACCCCCGCGCTGTGGGCCATGGCCAGCAGGTGCAGCACGGCGTTGGTGGAACCGCCCAGGGCAATCACGGTGACAATGGCGTTTTCGAAGGCTTCCCGGGTCAGAATATGGGAGGGGCGAATGTCCTTTTCCAGCAGATTCAGCACCGCTTCCCCGGCGCGCCGGCTATCGCTGAGCTTGGTGTCCGATTCCGCTTCCTGGGCGGAACTGCCCGGCAGGCTCAGGCCCAGGGCCTCGATGGCCGAAGCCATGGTATTGGCGGTATACATACCCCCGCAGGAGCCGGGGCCGGGAATCGCGGTGGTTTCCACCTCCTTTAGCTCAATGTCGGACAGGCGGCCCTGGGCGCGTCCGCCCACGGCCTCGAACACGGAAACAATGTCGCGCTTTTCCGGTCCCGGCTTGATGGTGCCCCCGTAGACGAATATCGAGGGCCGGTCGAGCCGGGCCATGGCCATGAGGCAGCCGGGCATATTCTTGTCGCAGCCGCCGAAGGTGACCAGGCCGTCGAAGCCCTGGGCACCGGTCACCGTCTCGATGGAGTCGGCGATAACTTCCCGAGACACCAGGGAATAGCGCATGCCGGGGGAGCCCATGGAAATGCCGTCGGAGACCGTGATGGTATTGAAAATGACTGCCTTGCCTCCGGCCTCGTCGGCACCGGCGGCCGCCTCTCTGGCCAGGCGGTCGATGTGCATGTTGCAGGGGGTCACCATGCTCCAGGTGGAGGCAATGCCCACCTGCGGCTTGCGGAAGTCCGCATCCTCGAAGCCCACGGCCCGGAGCATTGCCCGGTTGGGGGTGCGTGAGTCCCCGTCGACAATAAGGGATGAATGCTGACGGGTCCTGTCTTTCTTCATGCGAGGCTCCTTGAGGGTGGGGTTTGACTGACCGGGTTGGGGCGTTGGCTTGTCGGGGCGCTATTTGCCCCCCGTTTGCCCGCGCAAAGCCCATTCTAAAGCATCTGCCCGCGATGAAAAACGCCGGCTGGCGGAATCGGGAGGCGTGACTCGCGAGTGTTGCGAGGAAAAACACCGGCTCGGGTACTAAAGTGGGGGAGAATGTTTTCATTGGAAACGCGAATGAAACCTGATCCCGCGCGACAACTCCCGGTCTTCCGAGGCTGTCATGAATGATATGGTCTGGAGCTTTCTGGCCCTGACCGGGCTGATTACCGCCTTTGGCGCGATTTCCGTAACACGCCGGCGCAAGACCACCGGCGATTATCTGGTTGCCAGCCGCGAGGTGAAGCCCTGGCTGGCGGCGCTGTCCGCGGTGGCCACCAACAACAGCGGTTTCATGTTTATCGGCATGATTGCCTATACCTACCGCCTGGGCATTGAAGCCGTGTGGATGATGGCCGGCTGGGTGTTGGGGGATCTCACCGCCTGGTTTCTGGTCCATCCCCGGGTGCGGCGTATCTCCGGTGAACGGCGTGCCAATACCCTGCCGGCACTGCTCGGTTCCGGTAGTGGCAGTGGCCCGGACCGCCTGCTTATAGCCGTCGCGGGTGTCGTCACCTTCCTGTTCCTGGGCGTCTATGCGGCGGGACAGCTCAAGGCCGGCAGCACGGCCCTGCGTGCCCTGTTCGGATGGCAAATGGAGGTGGGGGCGCTGATTGGGGCGGCCATTGTGGTGATTTACTGTTTTGCCGGCGGCATTCGCGCCACTATCTGGACCGATGCGGTGCAGTCTCTGGTTATGATCGCCACCATGGTCATGATCCTGGTGGCCGGTTTCCTGGAAATCGGTGGCTGGCAGGCGGTGGCGGCCAATCTGCGCGATCAGGATCCGGCGCTGGTGAATCTTATGCCGGCGGAACCGGCGCTGGGTTTCGGGTTCTACCTGGCTGGATTCATGTTCGCGGGCTTTGGCGTGATCGGGCAGCCGCAGATTATGGTGAGGCTTATTGCCATCGAATCCGTGGAGGCAATCCGCTCCGCGCGTTTTTTTTATTTTCTCTGGTATATCCCTTTCTTCCTGGCCTCCATAGGGGTGGGTCTTTATTGCCGGGCGCTGATACCGGACCTGGCCGAACTGCCCGTTGCCCAGGGGCTGGAGGCGCCCACTGAGCTGGCCCTGCCACTGATTACCATGCGTCTGCTCCCGGACATTGTTGTCGGAATAGCGCTGGCCGGTCTTTTTGCCGCTACCATCTCGACGGCGGATTCACAGATTATTGTCTGTTCGGGATCGGTGACAAACGACATCAATCCCCGCTGGAAGAAGAGTTATCTCGCCTCCAAGGCCAGTACGCTGTCGATAGGCGCCCTGGCGCTGCTGATAGCCCTCTATGCGCCCGAAGGCGTGTTCGGGCTGGTGCTGGTGGCCTGGTCGGTATTGGGGGCGAGTCTCGGGTCTGTGCTGCTGCTGCGGCTCTATAACCGGGCTCTTTCCCTGCCGACGGCGCTGGCTATGATGGGGGCCGGGGTCGTCGCCGTGGTGGGCTGGCATCTGTCCCCCTACAACGACGATGTCTTCAAGATCCTGCCGGGCTTTGTCGCCGCGTTTGCGGTGTACCTGCTGTCGAGACTCAAGCGCTTCCGGCCCACATGACCAGATGCCTGTTTCGGACGGCGATCAATGGCCGAGCTGGTCCAGCAGGGCCTGTCCGAAGGCGTCGAGATCCGCGGGTTTGCGTGATGTGATGAGGTTGCCGTCCACCACAACCTCCCGGTCCTGCCATTGGGCGCCCGCATTGATCAGGTCCGTGCGCACCGAGGGCCAGGAAGTGACGCGCCTGCCGTTCACCACATCCGCCTCGATAAGCAACTGGGGGCCATGGCAGATGGCGGCCACGGGCTTGCCCGAGCGGAAAAAATCGCGGACGAACGCCACCATGGCGTCGTTTATGCGCAGGTGATCCGGAGAATAACCGCCGGGGATTACCAGCGCGGCGTAGTCGGACACGGTAGCGGCGTCCACCGCTTTGCCAATGACGGCTTTGCCGCCACGTTTTCCCCGGACTTCCTCATCGCTTTTTTCGCCGATCAGTTCGCAGTGGAACCCGGCATGTTCCAGCGTCTTCACCGGCTGTTCCAGTTCACTGTCCTCGTAGTCGGCGGCGAGGACGACGGCAACGGTTTTCTGTGTATCTGACATGCTGGCAACCTCCTGAAATCGATTTGAAACCGGGGTAAAGATTCGCGTCCCGGCGTTTTATGTGTCTATACTCAATGCAGGTGTCGACGAGGTAGTAGTCGATCTTTTTTCGTCCGGGTGGAGGGAAAGCCCAGCCAGCTATCCTGCTTTACCGAAACCATAGACCATTAAAGGAGCAATTGTTATGAAGTGGATAACCTCGCTGTTCGCCGCGTTTTTCCTGGCCTTTGCCGCCCAGGCATCCGCCAAGACCTGCGAACTGGAGATTACCGGCAACGACCAGATCCAGTACGACAAATCGAAACTGACCGTGGCGGCCGACTGCGACAAGGTGAAGTTGACCCTGGAGCACGTGGGCAAACTGCCGGTCAAGCAGATGGGCCACAACTGGGTGCTCGCCAAAACATCGGACTGGAAGAGTATCGCCCAGACCGGTCAGGGTGCGGGCCTGGAAAACGACTACCTGCCCAAGGATGACGAGCGGGTTATCGTCCACACGGATATGATCGGTGGCGGCCAGAGCACCAGTATCACCTTTGATCTTTCCGGGCTGGAGAAGGGCGGCGACTATACGTTTTTCTGCTCCTTCCCCGGGCACTGGGCCCTGATGAACGGCAAGTTCGTCATCGAGTCGTAGTTTGAACTCCCGGGCAGGCTCGATGTCCTGCCCGCTTTGACAAGCGCCCAGGTAGCGACGATAGCGGTTGCCATGCCCCGGATTGAAAGCATCAGTGCCGTCACCCTCTGGGCCCCGCAAATGTCGGAATCCGTGGCCTTCTACCGGCAGGCGGGTTTTGCCCTGGCAAGCGGCGGTGCCGGTGCCGGCTTCAGCACGTTTGTCGTTGGCGGCCAGTATCTGAACCTGTGCGCCGACGAGGAGGGATTCCGGGGCTGCTGGGGTCGCGTTATTTTTTATGTGGATCAGGTCGATCCCATGTACGAACGCCTGATTCGGGCGGGCATTGAGCCGGAGTTCAGTCCCCGGGATGCGCCCTGGGGAGAACGGTATTTTCACGTGCGCGATCCCGCCGGCAACGAATTGAGCTTCGCCAGACCGCTGGCCCGGAACAGACAGGTTTCCGGCGGAGACCCTGAGCCATGAGCACGGGCGGTAAACTGAAAACCTATCGCAGCCGGCGCGATTTCCGCCGGTCGCCGGAGCCTTCGGGGAAGGGAGGGCGAAAAGTTGCCAGCCGTTCCATCTTTGTGGTCCAGAAGCACGATGCCTCCCACCTGCATTACGATTTCCGCCTGGAAGTGGATGGCGTACTCAAATCCTGGGCGATTCCCAAGGGCCCTTCCCTGGATCCCCGGGTCCGGCGCCTGGCCGTTGCCACCGAGGATCATCCCCTGGACTACGCCGATTTCGAGGGTGTAATTCCGGAAGATCAGTACGGCGGCGGCACGGTGCTGGTCTGGGATGCGGGAACCTATAAGAACCGTTCCGTCGACGGCGACGGGAAGCCGTTGTCGCCCGAACGGGCGCTTGAGGCGGGAAAGCTGAGTTTCGAGCTGTGGGGCAAGAAATTGCGGGGGGGCTGGACACTGGTGCGCATGGAAGGGCGTGGTCGGGATAACTGGTTGCTGATCAAGGAAAAGGACGAGCATGCCGATGCCAGGCGCCGTCCCCTGAGCACCCAGCCGGCCAGTGTGCTGAGTCGCCGGACCATCGCGGAGGTGGCGAAGGAGGACGGCGACGACTAAATCATGTCTATGCGCAAACAATTCGGTCGTTACAGCGTTGAGTTGAGTAACCGGGACAAAATTTTTTATCCCGGTATTTCCCTGACCAAGGGCGATGTTATCGACTACTACGAAAAAGTGGCCGAGTTCATCCTGCCCCACATCAGGCAGCGCCCCCTGACCATGGAACGATACCCGGATGGTATCGATGACGAAGGCTTCATCCAGAAAAATTTTCCGGATTATTTTCCCAGCTGGTTTGAGCGGGCCCGGGTTCGCACCCGCGAGGGCCGGCAGACAGTGCCCGTTTGCAGGAACAGGGCATCACTGGTCTACCTGGCCAATCAGGGTTGCATTGCCTGTCATGTCTGGTTGTCGCGACTGGATCGTCCGCAAAAACCCGACCAGATGATCTTCGACCTGGATCCCCCGGGTAGCGATTTCGAACCGGTGCGCCAGGCCGCGCGGGATTGCCTGGCGCTGTTCGACGAGCTTGGCCTTACCGGCTACCTCAAGACCACGGGATCCCGGGGCCTGCATCTGTTATTACCCTTGCGGCGGGAACATTCTTTCGACGAGGTGAGGGACGTGGCCACGGATCTGGCCCGGGTACTGGTCCGGCGATATCCGGATCGCTATACCCTGGAGCAGCGCAAGGATAAGCGCAAGGGTCGCCTTTACCTGGATGTCCAGCGCAATGCCCACGGCCAGACCGCGGTGGCGCCCTACAGCCTGCGCGCCAGGCCGGGCGCGCCGGTGGCCGCGCCCATCGACCGGGAGAGGCTCGACGATGCCGGGTTGCACGCCCGTTTCTATACGGCGAAGAATCTGTTCCGCTCCCTGGCACAGAAAAAAGACCCCTGGCGGGGCCTGAAAAAAAGCGCCAGGAGCCTTTCTGTCGTAAAGCGGGATTTAGCGCAATTGCTGAAACACGAGGAGAACTGAACCTGATTCAGTCCCGGCTGATGTCATAGGTGCCGGTCAGGTTCCAGCCGGCTTCCAGATCGCCGGCGGCGGAGATGGCGATTTCCTTGGCTTCCACGGTCATGCAATTGCCGGGACGCAACACCTTGGTTTTTTTCTCGTACTTGATATGCAGCGGCGTGCGGTGCTCGCTGACGTCCAGGCAAAAACGCACATCCCGCGGCTGGTCGAAATCCACCACTTCGGTATCGGCGTCGCTGTTGACGGTGAACTGACCGGGCTCCACATACATATGCTCGAATATATCCCTGACACCCTCGGTTTCCACCTGGGCGTACGCACTGCCAAGGCCGGAAAATGCCGCCAGGGAGACAATGGCCATAAAACTTTTCTTCATAAGTTTCATAACAGGTTTCCTCCTGTTGATTGCTGTGAATTGTAAAAATACAAACCTTGTTACTTGCCGGAAAAGCGTAGTACAAGAAATAATGGTATTGCCAATATTCGGTCTGAGTTACTTATTACGGGCAAGAATATGTGTTTACTTCAGCAGCGGATGTTGTTGCTATACTTGCGCAAGGGATATCCCGCACGGGGTCGAAACTGTTTCCGGAAAAGGTGGCTGATTGAGCAATGAAATGCATGGATGTGTCAGTCTTTGCCACCGACGCCTACGCCGGAACCCGTGCGGAAGTTTGGCTGGGGAAAAAAGCACCGGATGGGCCCGTTTCACCGCGCGAAACCACAGAGGCGGTCTGTTATGCCTGGCGTGAAAACGATTGCCTGCAAGTCCGTTGCTTTAACGGCGGTGTCGCCATCGAATTCTGTGGTCACGGTTTGCTGGCCAGCGCGCATGCCGCACGGCTCGACGGCTATTTGCCCGAAAGGTTATGCAGCCAGTTCGCGACCTACGGTGTTCGGGAAGAGGCGGGTTCCCTGTGGCTGCGTTGCCCGGTCCTCCCCTGCACATCGTTTTCCCGGGTACCCACCGACTTGTTTGACCGCAACTCCTCGCTCGCCGCGGTGGCGGGCGGGGAATCCGGATACTGGGTGCTTCGTTGGCCCGACGGATTCGACCTTGCCCGCCTGCGGCCCGATCTGCGGGCCATTGCCCGCTCGACAGGGCGTGCCGTTATTGCCACGGCGGCCGGCGGCGACGGCGATGCAAGGCTGCGTTATTTTGCTCCCCAATACGGCAATGACGAAGATACGGTTACCGGCTCGGCCTGTGTGGTACTTGCCGATTTCTGGCGGGACCGGTTAGGCGACACGTTAACCTTCGTCCAGCAATCGCCCCGGGGCGGCTCTGTGCGGACCCGGCATCTTGGCGACTCGGTGGAAATCGGCGGGCGAATTGAAAAAGTGGCGTGCCGGGACGATGCTGAACAACCAGTTCATAAGGAGAACCATTCGGATCATGCTTTGCGGAGGTAAGTTGATCGAGGAATTCAGCCGTGTTCGCCGTCAGTTCGAGCAACTCTGCGAACCGCTTGTTGTCGAGGACTACAGTCTTCAGGCCATGGCCAACACCAGTCCCCCCAAATGGCACCTTGCCCATACCACCTGGTTTTTTGAAACCTTCATCCTCAAGCCCTTCGTGCCCGGTTATCGCTCGTGGCATCCCGCGTACGAGCACCTGTTTAATTCCTATTACAACGGTATCGGAACCCCCTTTTCGAGGCCCCAGCGGGGACTCCTTTCGCGGCCCACGGTGGAGGAGGTGTACAGGTATCGTCAAAGCGTTGACGAACGGATGCTGGCGCTCCTCGACTCCCTGGGCGGCGGTGCCGATGACCGGCAAATTTTTGAGCGCGTCGAATTGGGGCTGCACCACGAACAACAACACCAGGAACTTCTGCTCACGGACCTCAAGTACAGTCTTCACGTTAATCCACTCCTGCCCGCCTATCGGAATCGCGACCGGGCCGATGAGGGCACTGCCCCCAATTTGTCCCTCCGTTGGCTGGAGTTTGACGGGGGCGTGGTCGCCATCGGCGCCGGGGGGGATGATTTTTGCTTCGATAACGAAACCCCCCGTCATCGCCATTTTCTCGAACCTTTCGCCCTTGCCAACCGGCCGGTAACCAACGGCGAATTTCTCGAGTTTATGGCCGACGGCGGCTATCAACGACCGGAACTCTGGCTGGCCGATGGCTGGGATGCGGTCCGACAGGAAAACTGGCAAGCGCCCCTCTACTGGCGCCGGGTCGGTAACGACTGGTACCACTTTACCCTCGCCGGGGAACAGCGACTGAAACCCACAGAGCCCGCCTGTCACCTCAGCTATTACGAAGCCGACGCCTATGCCCGCTGGGCCGGCGCCCGATTGCCGACGGAAGCCGAATGGGAGACTGCGGCATCAGACCGCCCGGTGCGCGGTAACCTGCTCGCCACTGGTCGCTATCACCCCGCACCGGCGGATCCTGCGTCGGACGATATCCAGCAGCTTTTCGGCGATATTTGGGAATGGACAGCCAGCAGCTATCTGCCCTATCCAGGCTTCAGTCCCGCGGGCGGCGCCATCGGCGAGTACAATGGCAAGT
>DGNJ01000013.1:483-9860 GCA_002388905.1 Cellvibrionales bacterium UBA4495 | reverse complement strand
GCCATCTGGCAGCTGGGCGACGGCGTCCTCCAGACCGCGCCTTTTCTCGGTTACCAGATCGAGCTGGTGCAGTCGGGACCGCTGCGGCGGCTGTTCGCCACCATTTTTGCCATCATGGCGTTCGCCGGCGGCCTTTTCGCCTATCGCCAGGCCCGATGGTGGGAGCTGGCGGCAGCCATGGCCTATGCCGCCGGCGCCATCGGTGTTTCCTTTGCCGGCGACCTGATTACGCTGTTCCTTTTCTGGGAGTTGATGGCGATCTTCTCCACCGTCGTGGTCTGGTGTGGCGGCACAAAGAACGCCCAGCGCGCCGGTATCCGCTATGCCATCATGCACCTGCTGGGCGGTGTGATCCTCAAGATCGGCATCGAGGGGATCATGGTCCATACCGGCTCCATTGAAATCCAGCCCATACCCCTGGATACATTTGACGGCTGGATGGTGCTGATCGGGGTGCTGATCAATGCCGCCGCGCCCCCCATTTCCGCCTGGCTGGCGGATGCCTATCCGGAGTCGAGCCCCTCCGGTTCGGTTTTTCTGTCCGCATTCACCACCAAGACCGCCGTGCTGGCCCTGATCCTGTTGTTTCCGGGTCAGCAGGTGCTGATCTGGGTGGGGTTGTACATGATTTTTTACGGGATTATCTATGCCCTGCTGGAAAACGATATCCGCCGGATCCTGTCCTACTCCATCGTCAACCAGGTGGGTTTCATGGTCTGCGGTATCGGTATCGGTACGGAAATGGCCATCAACGGTGCCGCCGCCCACGCCTTTGCCCACATTATTTACAAGGCATTGCTGATGATGTCCGCCGGCTCGGTGGTATATATGACCGGTCGCAACCGTTGCAGCGACCTGGGCGGACTGGTCCACTCCATGCCCCTGACGGCGGTGTGCGGCATTATCGGTGCCCTGGCTATTTCGGCATTCCCCCTGACCTCGGGCTTTATTTCCAAGTCCATGATCTCCCAGGCAGCCGCCGACCAGCACCTGGCCGCTGTATGGACACTGCTATTGGCGGCCTCTGCCGGGGTGTTCCTGCACGCGGGGATCAAATTTCCCTGGTTTGTCTTTTTTCAGAAGGATTCCGGGCTGCGTCCTCCGGACCCGCCCTGGAACATGCGGGCGGCCATGGTGCTCTTTGCCGGCGCGTGTCTGCTGATTGGCATCTTCCCGGAGTACCTTTACCGCTTCCTGCCCTATCCGGTCGACTATGTGCCCTACACCGCGGGGCACCTGACGACCCAGACCCAGTTGCTGCTGTTTTCCGGGCTGGCCTTCTTTATACTGCTGCCCCTCATGAAGCGCACTGCGACCATTAGCCTGGATACTGACTGGCTGTGGCGGGTGGCGGGCTTTAAGTTGGCAAGCGTAGTATTCCAGTGGTTGAGCAGGTATTGGGTGGGACTGCTGGCCGTGCTTCGTGGCGCCGGCGGCCGGATGCTCGCGGCCCGGTGGCTGCAGCACTCCGCCGGCGCCCAGACCACCAGTGCAATGATCATCTGGGCGATTATCGCGCTGTTGCTGTTGATCGTCGCCAAAATTCTCTGAGCAAGAAACGGGCCTCGCCATGAAGCAGTATCTCGATTTGCTGCGGGACATTCTCGACAACGGTGTTGCCAAGGGGGATCGCACGGGCACCGGCACCACCTCGGTGTTCGGGCGCCAGTTCCGCCACAACCTTGCGGACGGGTTTCCCCTGCTCACCACCAAGAAATTGCATTTCCGCAGTATCGCCAACGAATTGCTCTGGTTTCTCAGCGGCAACACCAACAAAAACTGGCTCAACGAACGCGGTGTCACTATCTGGGATGAATGGGCCACGGAGAGCGGGGAGCTTGGCCCCATCTACGGCAAGCAGTGGACCGACTGGCCCACCCGCGATGGTGCGGGTATCAACCAGATTGACTATGTACTGGACTGTCTGAAGAACAACCCGGACAGCCGCCGAATCCTTTTTCATGGCTGGAATGTGGAATACCTGCCGGATGAAACCCTCTCTCCCCCGGAGAATGTTCGCCGTGGACGCATGGCCCTGCCTCCCTGCCACCTGCTCTACCAGTTCTACGTGGCCGACGGCAGGCTGTCGTCGCAGCTTTATATCCGCAGTTCCGACAGTTTCCTGGGGTTGCCCTACAATACGGCTTCCCTGGCCCTGCTCACGCATATGCTGGCCCAGCAGTGCGATCTGGTGCCGCACGAGATCGTCGTAAGCCTGGGCGACCTCCATGCCTACGACAATCACCGCGAGCAGATTGCCACCCAGCTCGGGCGGGAGCCCCGCCCCCTCCCCCGGCTGCATATCAAGCGCCGGCCGGAGACCCTCTACGACTACCGATTCGAGGACTTCGAGGTTCTCGACTATCACCCGCATCCCGGCATACCGGCCCCGGTGGCGGTATGAGTGACAACGGGGTCCGGCTCGCACTCATGGTGGCCATGGACCGGAATCGCGTTATCGGCCGGGATAACCGCCTGCCCTGGCACCTGCCGGAAGATCTCCGGCACTTTAAGGAGGTCACCATGGGCAAACCCATGGTGATGGGGCGCCGCACCTTCGAATCCATCGGCCGGCCGTTGCCCGGTCGCACCAGTATCGTGGTGACGCGCCAGTCCGAGTGGCGCCACGAAGGGGTGCTGGTTGCCGGCAGTGTCGACGAGGCGCTTGTCCTGGCTCGGCGGGAACTGGGGGGCAAGGGTGGCGAAATCATGGTCATCGGGGGGGCGGAGGTTTACCGGCAGGCGCTTCCCCGGGCCCACCGTCTGTATGTCACCGAGGTGGACTTGACGGTTGAGGGCGACACCTGGTTTCCGGAGATTTCCGGCCAGCGCTGGCGGGAGAAGAGCCGGGTCCGGGGCCGCTCGGACAAAGCCGATCTGGATTACAGCTTCGTAGTCTATGAATGTGTAGATGAACCGCGCGATCCTGTTACCTAAGGTAACAAACAGTCTCGCCGGTAATAGCATGTGGCTGATTTTTGGCCGATTCATTGAATTCTTTTTTTCTGCGAGGTCATAATTCCACCCCCTAGCGCGAATTGACCGCCACATTGGGGTGGATCAACCGTGAAGCGATAACAGTTTTTTAATCCGCGTGATACCCAAACTGAGGGAAATATGAAAAATCATCGACTCAAAGTGATGGCGATGTCCGCTGTTCTGTCGACGGGCTTCATGGCCGGCACGGCCCTGGCCCAACAAGTGGATACCGTCCTCCAGGAAGGTGCCGAGAAGGTGGCCAACCAGAAGGCGTCTCAGCAGCGTGTCGACAAGATCGCCGACGAAGCCTACGACCTGCTCCAGGAGTACAAGACGGTCAACAAGCAGATTGAAGGTCTCCGGGTCTACAACGCCCAACTGGACCGGCAGATCGCCAACCAGAATCAGACCATCGCCGACCTTCAGGAGTCCATCGAGAACGCCACCCTTATGGAGCGGCAGATCATGCCGCTGACCGTGCGCATGCTCGACGGCCTGGAAGAGTTCGTGAAACTCGACCTGCCCTTCAAGCGCGAAGAGCGGCTGCAGGCCATCCAGGACGTGCGCGAAAACCTGGACAGTTCCCGCTTCAGTGCCGCGGAAAAATTCCGGCAAGTGCTCGAACTGTACGATATCGAGAGCGAGTACAGCCGCACGGTCGACCAGTTTGAAGGCACCGCCGAGATTGACGGCCAGGAGCGCCAGGTCAATTTCTTGCGGGTGGGCCGCATCGCCCTGCTCTACCAGACACCGAACCAGGACATTACCGGCGTCTGGGATGACGAAGCCAATGCCTGGCAGCAGGCCAATGAATTCCGTTCGGCCGTGTCCAAAGGCATCCGCATCGCCAAGAAACAGGCGGCGATCGATATCCTGACACTTCCCATTCCGGCTCCGGAGGCAGCACAATGAAAATGAGTTTCGGTAAACGCTGCCTGGCAGTCATCGCCAGCAGCTTGTTCATGGCCACCCCCCTTGTCGCCCAGGAGGCCGCGTCAATCGACGAACTGCTCAAGCTGATCGAGCAGTCCAAGGTCGTTGAGAACAGGGAACTGCGCCAGCGCGAGGCGGAATTCCGCCAGGACAAGGCCAACCGGCAGAACATGCTCCAGCAGGCCCGCTCCGAAAGGGAATCGCTCGAGAACAGGAGCGCCCAGCTCGAGAAGACCTTTGCCGACAACGAGCTGAGAATCACCAACCTGCGTGAACAGCTCAACGAGCGACTGGGTTCCCTGAAGGAGCTTTTCGGCCACCTGACCTCGACCGCCGGCGATGTCCGGGCCAACCTCAACCAGTCCATTGTCAGTGCCCAGTATCCCAACCGCACCGACTTTCTCGACGAGTTGATCGCGAAAATGAGTGGCGACACCCGGCTGCCCAAGCTTGAGGAAATTGAGCGGCTCTGGTACGAAATGACTCGGGAAATGGCCGAGAGCGGTAAAGTCGTCAAGTTTCCCGCCACCGTGGTCAAGGCCGATGGCGAGCGTTCCGAGCAGCAAGTGGTGCGCGTGGGTGTCTACAATCTGCTCTCCGACGGCAAATACCTGAGCTACAACCCCAAGAGTGAGTTGATCACTGTGCTGCCTCGCCAGCCCGACCACACGTCCGGCGCGGCCAAGCTGCAGAACGCCACCGAGGGCTTCACTGCCGTGGGAATCGACCCCACCGGCCCCAGTGGTGGCACCCTGCTCGCGGCGCTGGTCGACACCCCCTCCCTGGTTGAAAAATGGCATCAGGGTGGCCTGGTCGGCTACATCATCTCCGGTATCGGTGTCTTCGCCATACTCCTGGCAATCTGGCGGTTCCTGGTGTTGAGTGCGATTTCCGGCAAGGTTAACTCCCAGCTCAAGAACCCCACAGAGCCTAAGGAAAACAACCCCCTTGGTCGGGTTCTCAAGGTTGGCAAGGATAACCCCGGTATGGATGCCGAGTCTCTGGAGCTCAAGCTCAACGAAGCGGTGATCAAGGAACGTCCGGCAATCGAAGCGGGTCTGAACCTGTTGAAGATTATCGCCATGGTGGCGCCGCTGCTGGGGCTGCTGGGGACGGTCACCGGTATGATCGTGACCTTCCAGCAAATCACCATCTTCGGTGCCGGGGATCCCAAGGCCATGGCCGGCGGTATCTCCCAGGCCCTGGTGACCACCGTGCTGGGTCTCACCGTGGCAATTCCGACGGTCCTCCTGCATACCCTGGTCAACGGCCGGGCACAGCGGGTCCTCCACGTCCTCGAAGAGCAGAGCGCCGGGATCGTGGCGGAAAATGCCGAAGGGCGGAAAGCCGCGTAATTGCGAAGGGCGAAACCATATGTATGCACTTATCGATGCATGGCAAGGGGTCCGCGATTTCATGGATCAGGGCGGTCCGGTACTCTACCTGATCGCCATCCTGATCTTCGTGATGTGGACTTTCATTTTCGAGCGGGTCTGGTACTTCAAGACCGCCCTCAAGGCCGATCTGGAATCGGCTCTTGAGGCCTGGGAAGCCCGGGCCGAGCGCAAATCCACCCGTGCTCACCACGTCCGGGAGGCCCTGATCTCCCAGGTTAATGAGCGGATCGACCAGTTCATGCCGCTGATCAAGACCATGGTTACCCTGGCGCCCCTTTTCGGGCTGCTGGGGACCGTGACTGGCATGATTGTGGTGTTCGAGGTCATGGCCATTACCGGTGGCGGCGATGCCAAATCCATGTCGGCTGGTGTGTCCAAGGCAACGATACCGACTATGTCGGGCATGGTTGCCGCCATATCGGGGGTGTTCGGGCATACCTATCTGGAGAGAGTGGCCAACCGCGAGAAAGAACTGCTCCAGGACCACCTGACCATGGACCACTAGCTGGACCCCTTCTAACTGCAGTGGAAACAGATCATGCGTAGAAGCCAACCAAAGGCCGAAGAACAGGCGCAGGCGATCGACCTGACACCCATGCTGGACGTGGTGTTCATCATGTTGATCTTCTTTATCGTCACGGCCTCTTTTATCAAAATTCCCGGTATCGATGTCGAGCGCACCGCCGCATTGACTGCGGAAAAACGCAATACCGCAATCCTTGTGGCCATCAACCAGAACGATGAAATCTGGATCGACAAACAGCAGGTTGAACCGGAAAACGTCAAGCTCCAGCTCATACGGCTGCATACCGAAAACCCAAAGGGGGGGCTGGTTATCCAGGCCGACAATGAGTCGAGCATGGAAATGATCGGCCTGGTGTCGGATGCCGCCATCGATATCGGTCTTACCAACATAGCAGTCTCGACTCTGGAGGGCTGATCAGGCGATGAATATTGCACCGAGATTGAGTTTTTCCTTCGTCCCTGGCGCCATCATTACCTTTCTTTTGCTGGTCTTGATGTTCACCCTCATCGCCACGGGCAGCAAAGAGCTGGACGAAGAGCCGCCCAAGAAAATCGCGGATATCTTCCAGCCGGAGCGGGAAGTGACCGAGCGCGTCGAACAGGAGAAACCGGACAAACCGGAGGATCCCGCCGAGCCGCCGCCGGACATCCCCGAGCAACAGGAGGATATCCAGGCACCTAAAGGGGCCCTGAGCATGGCTGCACCCGGAGCCGCCGGAGGACTGGATATCGGTTTGGGCGGTTTTGCCCGGGATACCGACTATATTCCCGTCTACGTGCCCCAGCCCCAATACCCTCGTCGGGCCCAGACTCGCGGCGTAAGCGGTTATGCGGTGGTGGAGGTTACCATCACGACATCGGGCGCCGTGCGGGATCCCAAGCTCCTCGAGGAATATCCGGAGGGGTACGGGTTTGGCCGGGCCGCCCTGCGCGCCGCCGACAAACTCAAGTACAACCCGCGGGTGGTCGACGGAACGCCGGTGGAAGTGCCCGGCGTGCTTTACAAGTTCACCTTCCGCATTGCGGAATAACCCGAACCGGCCGCGGGGCCGGTTCCTTATAAAGTTGACGAACAGGTAGAGATATGCGGCATAAAGCCCCTTTGAGGAAATTCTGGCTTCGCACACTGGCCATGTCCGTAGTACCTCTGGCGCTTGGCATCGGCACCGCAGCGGTTCATGCCCAGGATGACGACGAGGACAAGCGCAAATACGAGGATATCGAGACCCAGCAGCGCCAGGCCGTCGGACGGGAATGCGGCGCGGTGCTGGAGGATGTCCAGACAATTACCGAGGAAGAGAAATGGCAGCAGGCTCTGAATACGCTCCAGACCAAAGGTAGAAATGCCTGTCAGACCAGCTATGAGAAATCCCAGGTTTCCAACTTTCTCGGTTACGTTTTTTATTCGCTGGAGCGTTATCAGGACGCCATCCGGGCCTATACCAATATGGTTAACGAGCCGGAAGCGGACCCCAAGCAGGCCATCAGCACCCGCTACACGATCGCCCAACTCTATATGATCATCGAGGATTACGCCAACGCCGCCCGGCAGCTGGAAATCTGGATGGAACAATCGCCCATCGTCGGTTCCGACGCCAAAGTGCTCCTGGCCCAGGCCTATTACCAGGTTGATCGCAAAAACGATTCGCTGCGCCTGGTGGAAGAGGCAATCAACGAGCAGGAAGCCAAGGGCAACCTGCCCAAGGAAAGCTGGTGGAGCCTCCAGCGGGTTCTTTATTACGAAAAGAATGATTACCGGAAAGTGGTGGACATCCTCAAAAAGCTGATCCGTCACTATCCGAGCTTCAGCTACTGGCGCCAATTGGGCGGCATGTACGGGGAGCTCGGTGCGGAAATGAATCAGCTGGTGGCTACCGAGATGCCCTATCTTGCCGGCGAAATGGACCAGGAACGACAGCTGTTGAGCCTGGCCTACATGTACATGGGAGCGAGTGCGCCCTATCGCGGTGCCCGGATTATCGAGGAAGGCATGCAGGCCGGGCAGATCGAGCGCAATGCCGAAAACCTGGAAGTGCTGGGCATGGCCTGGCAGCAGGCCCAGAGTTCCGACAAGGCATTACCGGTGCTGGAGCAGGCGGCGCAGAAATCCGGTGAGGGCGAGATCTACTCACGACTGGCCGGCGTTTACCTGGACCTGGACCAGAACGAGAAGGCCGTCGCAGCGGCCCGAAACGCCGTGCGTCGTGGCGATCTCAAGCGCACAGGCATGACCTACATGAACCTGGGAAGCGCGCTGGTCAACCTGCATTGCTACGATGACGCCATCAAGGCATTCCGGCAGTCCGCGAAATACGACGATAGCAAGAAATACGCAACGCGGTGGATTCAATATGCCGAAAAGGAGGGCGAGCGCCGGGCCAAGCTGATCGAAAGCGGAGCGGATATCGCCACCTGCCAGATCTGATCTCGTTATGTCCTTAAAAATAAAAAGGCCGCCATCTCCGGGCGGCCTTTTTTTGTGGCTCTTTCAGGGAATGCGGGCAATATCCCTGACCGCCCCCTTGTCGGCGCTGGTGGCGAGCATGGCGTAGGCCCGCAGTGCCGTCGATACCTTGCGGGGGCGTTTGGCAGCGGGTTGCCAGCCCGCTTCCTCTTGGTGATGGCGGCGGGTAGCCAGGGTTTCCTCGTCCACTCGCAGCTCGATGGTGCGGTTGGGGATATCGATGTGTATCAGGTCTCCGTCCCGGACCAGGCCAATGGCACCGCCGGCGGCCGCTTCAGGGGAAACATGGCCGATTGAGAGGCCGGAAGTTCCGCCGGAAAAGCGGCCGTCGGTGATCAGGGCGCAGGCCTTGCCGAGCCCTTTCGATTTGAGGTAACTGGTGGGGTAGAGCATTTCCTGCATGCCCGGCCCGCCCCGGGGACCCTCGTAACGGATCACCACCACATCCCCGGCATTGATCCGGTCGTTGAGAATGTCGTCCACGGCCGCTTCCTGGCTCTCGCAGACATGGGCGCGACCCTCGAAGACGAGGATGGACTCGTCGACGCCGGAGGTTTTCACCACGCAACCGTCAGTGGCGATATTGCCGTAAAGGACGGCGAGGCCGCCGTCACTGTTGTAGGCGTTGTCGACATTGCGGATACAGCCGGCTTCACGGTCGGTGTCCAGCGAAGGCCACCGGGTGTCCTGGCTGAAGGCCTGCTGGGTGGGAATGCCCGCGGGCCCGGCCCTGAAAAACCGGATAACGTCATCGTTCGGCGACCTGGCCAGGTCCCACCGGGCGAGGGCCTCGGCCAGGGTGCCGGAATGAACCGTGGAAATATCGGTCCTGAGCAATCCGCCACGGGCCAGTTCGCCAAGAATACTCATGACTCCGCCGGCCCGGTGAACATCCTCGATATGGTATTGCTGGGTATTGGGGGCCACCTTGCATAACTGGGGCACCTGGCGCGAGAGCCGGTCGATATGGGCCATGGTGAAATCCACCTGACCCTCCTGAGCCGCCGCCAGCAAATGCAGGATAGTGTTGGTGGAGCCCCCCATGGCGATGTCCATGGTCATGGCGTTTTCGAAGGCCT
>DGNJ01000013.1:0-395 GCA_002388905.1 Cellvibrionales bacterium UBA4495 | reverse complement strand
CGCGGCGGTCGGCGTGGGTGGCGAGCATCGTGCCGTTTCCGGGTAGCGACAGCCCCAGGGCCTCGGTGAGACAGTTCATTGAGTTGGCGGTAAACATACCGGAACAGGAGCCGCAGGTGGGACAGGCGGAGCGCTCGTATTCCTCCGCCACCTCGTCGCTGACCGATGGGTCCGCGGATACCACCATGGCGTCGATCAGGTCNNNNCCGCTTCCATGGGGCCGCCGGACACAAAAATCACCGGGATGTTGAGGCGCATGGCGGCCATGAGCATACCGGGTGTGATTTTGTCGCAGTTGGAGATGCATACCAGGGCATCGGCGCAATGTGCGTTCACCATGTACTCGACAGAGTCGGCGATAATATCCCGGGACGGCAGCGAGTAGAGCATCCCGT
>DGNJ01000119.1 GCA_002388905.1 Cellvibrionales bacterium UBA4495 | reverse complement strand
CGATATTGACGATGTGCTGGTCCTGGACGTCCGGGTCCTGGAGAGAACCCAGCTCCAGCATCTGCTCGAAATTGGTGACCCCGGAGCGGGTATCGCCGCCCTGCTCCTTGCCGGCGCCGAAGACGGACCGGGACAGGGTGTAGAACTCGATGGTGTACTTCTGGATATCCCGGGGATTGGCCACCACCCGGGTGACACGCCGCCGGGCCACCTGCTCGACCCCTTCCACCCAGCTGGTAACGAACGGCTGGGCGGTGGCCACCACCACTTCCTCCGGACGGACTTCGACGCAGAGGATATTGTGGCGCTTGGCAAACTCGAAGGACATGACGTCCGTGACCGCGGGGACATTGATCTTGAGCGGATCGATATGCCGGACGGGCAGGTCCGCTTTCCCCGCCAGCCATTCCGTGAGGGCGGCCAGGTCCAGCTGGCGGGAGGGATTTTTCCGGTTCTCCGGCTGCTGGGAGGCGATATAGGTGAGCGGGTGCATCAGGGCCTGTTCCCGGGTGCGGGTCTGGCCACCGATCTGGTTGGCGTCCGAGCGGTTCAGGTAACCGTCTTCGACAAGCTCCCTCAACAGACCGGGCAGATCCAGCTGACGCTCAGTGGCGGTATTCGACATGGTGTTTTCCCTTTCGGCCCATGGGCCGGATTGTAGCGGTAATGGCCGGCAAACGAAAAGCGGGCGTATCCGGCCGGCAAGCGACTTTGCCAACGGCTTCGTTGGCATTTTTCCAAGTCCCGCTTACACTGGCTTTATGGATCTCACAACCATGCTCCGCAAACTCATTGCCAGCAACTCCATCAGCAGCGTCATGCCGGCCGTGGATCAGGGCAACCGGGAAGTCATCGAACTGCTGGCAGTATGGCTGGCGGATATGGGTTTCAGCGTCGAGATCATGCCGCTTCCCGACCCCCGCAAGGCAAACCTGATCGCCACCCTCGGTACCGGGCCCGGCGGCCTGGTGCTGTCCGGACACACCGACACCGTGCCCTGCGACGATAATCTGTGGCGGCAGGACCCCTTCGCCCTGACTGAAAAAGACGGCCGCTTCTACGGCCTGGGCACCTCCGATATGAAGGGCTTTTTCGCGCTGGCCATCGAGGCGGCCCGGGAATTTATCGACAGGCCCCTGCAACAGCCCCTGATCATTCTCGCCACCGCCGACGAGGAGTCGTCCATGTCCGGCGCCAAGGCCCTGGCCGAAGCCGGCAGGCCGCGGGCCCGCTATGCCGTGGTCGGCGAGCCCACGGGCCTCAAGCCCATCACCAGCCACAAGGGCATTCTGGTGGAAAGCCTGGTGATCGAGGGCAGGTCGGGCCACTCCAGCGATCCCGGCCTGGGCAGCAATGCCATGCACTCCATGCATCGGGTACTCACCGAACTGCTGGCTTTCCAGGCCGAACTGAAAGCCCGCTACCGGGACCCGCTGTTCGCGGTGGATCATCCCACCCTGAATCTGGGCTGTATTCACGGCGGCGACAATCCCAACCGCATCTGCGGCCGTTGCGAACTGGGCTTCGAGATCCGCCCTCTGCCGGGCATGGATATCCACGAACTCCACGAGCAGCTGGCCGCGCGCCTGCAGAGCCTGGGCGTGGAGGAAGGCACCGCCATGTCCCTGGATTACTACGGCGTACCGGCTTTCGCCACGCGGGGCAATACGGACCTGGCGGCGATCTGCGAAAGACTCACCGGCCACGGCAGCGAAGCGGTGGCCTTCGCCACCGAGGCCCCCTACCTGCAGGACCTGGGCATGGACGTGGTGGTGCTCGGGCCCGGCGACATCGCACAGGCCCACCAGCCGGACGAGTATCTGGCCCTGGATCGTATCCCGCCCATGGTCGAGACCCTGAAGCAGTTGATCGGGCACTGCTGCCTGACACCGTCCGCCACCGGGTCGTGACCGGTCAACGGGTTGGCTCGCTCAATCCAGGGTTAACACCACTTTGCCGAACTGGCGATCCGATTCCACATAGCGGTGGGCCTCGACCACCGCCTCGAAAGGGTAGGTACGATCAATCACGGGATGCAGCAGCCCCTTGGCCAGCCCGTTCTCCAGGAAAGCCCGTCCGCGGGGCAGCTCCTCCAACCGATTGCCATAATCGAGGCGAAACACGCCCATGGTAATCAGCTTGTCGAAGGCGGCCATGACCGGAAACGGCGTTTGCCCGCCCATGGCGCCATAGAGCACATAGCGCCCGCCCCGCGCCATGCCCTCGGCCAGGGCCAGGGTCTGTTCTCCGCCCACTGGATCGAAAACCACCCGGGCGCCCCGGCCACCGGTGGCATGGATAATCTCGCCGGCCAGGTCGTCGCGGCCGGACACGAAGACCCTCGCGGCCCCCGCCTCACGCAAGCGCTCAGCCTTGCTAGCGCTGCGTGTTACCGCCAAGGGAGCGGCGCCAATGGCATTGGCGATCTGGATCGCCGCCAACCCCACGGTACTGGAGGCCGCCGGCAATACCACGAAATCCCCCGCCACCAGGCCGCCGGCGTCGATCAGCCCGCCGTAGGCCGTCAGAAAGCTGGCCCAGAAGGCCGCCTCTTCAGCGGTCGACAGCCAGGGTGTCGCCTTCATCACGTACTTTTCGGCCATATTGATTACTTCGGCGTAAGTGCCTTCCTCCGGCGCCATCCGGGGCACCACGGTGACCCGCTCACCCGGCGCAAACCCCGAAACGCCGGCGCCCGTGTCGACAACCACGCCCGAGGCCTCGGAACCGTTGCCGGAAGGCATCACGGGCTGGAGGGGATGGAGCCCGGCCCGATAGAGCAGGTCGGACCGGTTGACACCGATGGCCTGTACGCGGATCTGTACCTGGCCCCGACCGGGTGGCGGCAGTGGCAGCTCCTCGATTTTCTGGACCTCCGGGCCACCGGTCTGGTGAAAACGGATAACGCGAGTCATTGGCCTACCCCTGATTGTTGATACGAAGCCGCTATCGGACCCGAGTCGACACGACCACCCGGGCACTGTCAAGCACCGCCGGCCGCCCCGGGCCACAGTGGCGGCTTTCCATATGCACCACGTGCTTTATAATCGCCGAAAACGCGGACGCCCGACGACCATGACAGACTACGTGAAATTTTTCCGGGAAACGTCCCCCTATATCAACATGCACCGGGGGAAAACCTTCGTCATCGCCGTTGGCGGGGAGGCGATCCGTCATGGCCATTTTCCCCACCTGGTCCACGATATTGCCCTGCTCCATTCACTGGGGATCCGAATCGTACTTGTTCACGGGGCCCGGCCCCAGATCGATGAAAGGCTTTCGGCCTCGGGCATCGAGCCGCGGTACCAGGACCATACCCGGGTCACCGACAACGCCACCATGGATTGCGTCAAGGACGCCATCGGCCATCTCCGTATCGATATCGAAAGCCTGTTCTCCGTGGGCCTGGCCAATTCCCCCATGCACGGCTCACGCATAAGCATCGTCGGCGGTAATTTCATCACCGCCCGGCCCGTGGGGGTCAGGGACGGCGTCGACTTCCACCACACCGGCGAAGTCCGCAAGGTCGACCGCAACGCCATCGGGCGCCAACTGGATGAAGGCGCCATAGTGCTGCTTTCCTCCCTGGGCTACTCAACCACCGGCGAGGCCTTCAATCTCACCTACGAGGAAGTGGCCACCCGGACCGCCATCGCCCTGCAAGCGGAGAAGCTGATTCTTTTCACCGACGACAGTGGTCTGGTGAACGAAGACGGGGGCCTGCTCCGCACCCTGGCCCTGCCGGATGTCGGGAAATACCTGGATACCCTGACGGACCCGGTATTACGGCAGATCCTGGCCGCGGGTTTGCGGGCCTGCCAGAGCGGCGTGGCGCGCAGCCACCTGATCAGCTACCGCAAGGATGGCGCCCTGCTGGGCGAGCTGTTCACCCGCGAGGGCGAGGGTACGCTGCTGGTCCACGACGCCCAGGAAGTGATTCGCACCGCCGGCATCGAGGATATCGCCGGTCTGCTGGAGATTATCGGTCCGCTGGAAGAGGCCGGTGTTCTGGTCAAGCGCTCCCGGGAGTTGCTGGAAACGGAAATCAAACGGTTCACCCTGGTGGTGGATGCCGAGAACATGGTGGTGGCCTGTGCCGCGCTCTATCCTTTCGACGACCACCGGTCGGCGGAGCTGGCCTGCGTGGCCACCCATCCGGACTACAAGAACAGGGGCCTGGCGGGCCGCCTGCTCGAACATATCGAGCGCCAGGCCCGGGGCATGGGGCTAGAGCGGATTTTCGTGCTCACCACCCGGGCCGCGCACTGGTTCCGGGAAAAGGGCTTCGAGCCCGCCACCATCGAGGACCTGCCCGCCGCCAGGAAGGAGCTCTACAACTACCAGCGCAACGCCAAGATCTTCTTCAAACGGCTCGCTTGAGGGCCATGGCCCTCACGGGGACGGCTCGTTCTTGATGATGCCGCGGATGTTCAGTGCCGCCAGCGCAAACTGCAGCACCACCAGGGCGTGGGCACCGGCGTGCAGACCCCAGGCGACCCAGAGGACATTACTGGCGAGGAAGCTCCAGAAACCGTATTTGCGCTCCGTCTTGCGCTGAAAGCCCACCAGCCAGACCGCCACCACGGTCACCAGCATGGCCGGCCACTGCAGGAAATCGAGAAAATTCGCCAAGGTCATTCGCTCCGGTCAGCCTCCTGTCATGATCCCGGTGTATAGTTGAACCTCTGCCACCGGCAGGTAATCCAAGTTCGTACTTTGCCCTTCAAAGGCAACTTGCTCATGCTTCCGACCGGCACAAGCAAAGCACTGGCAACCCGGCTGCAGTCCCGTGGCGAGGAAATCGCCAACAGCGTCAGTCACGGCATGGGGCTGGTGGCCGCTATTGTCGCCGCGCCTTTCCTTGTACTGGAATCCGCCCGCACCGGCAGTGCGGGCTTTGTGGTGGGCGTGAGTATTTTCATGACCACGACCGTGCTGCTCTATCTCGCCTCGACCCTGTACCACGCCCTGCCCCACGGACGCACCCGGCAAATTTTCCGGGTCGTCGAGCACTCGGCCATTTTCCTGCTGATCGCGGGCACCTATACGCCTTTCACCCTGGGCGTATTGCACGGCACCTGGGGCTGGGTCCTCCTGGGCCTGGTCTGGGGCATCGCCGCCGCCGGCATCGCCCTCAAGGCCCTGGGCCGGATGAAGCACCCCCTGATATCCACCGGCCTTTACGTGCTTATGGGCTGGCTGATACTCATTGCCATCGAGCCGCTGGTTTCGCGGGTACCGGCAGCGGGTCTCTGGTGGCTGGTTACCGGCGGCATTGCCTATACCGTGGGCGCGACCTTCTACCTCTTCGACGCTCGCCTGCGGTACGGACACTTTATCTGGCACCTGTTCGTACTGGCGGGCACCACCTGCCACTATTTCGCGGTGTTCTGGTACGGTGCCTGACCACCGGGGACGGGCAACAACCGCCGTCAACGATCAATGCCGCCCAGGCAGAGATACTTGATATCCAGATAGTCGTCGAGCCCGTACCGGGAGCCTTCGCGCCCGTGGCCGGACTCCTTGACGCCGCCAAAAGGCGCCATGGGGTTGGAGATGCCGCCGGCATTGACGCCCACCAGGCCGCTCTCCAGAGCCTCTCCCACGCGCCAGATACGCCCCATATCGCGGCTGTAGAAATAGTTGGCAAGGCCGAAGGGCGTATCGTTGGCGCGCTGGATGGCCTCGTCCTCCGTCTCGAAGCGATAGAGGGGCGCCACAGGGCCGAATATCTCTTCGTGGTAAAGCCGCATGCCCTCACCGACATCGGCAAGCACCGTGGGCTCCACGAAACAGGGGCCGAGCGGGGAGCGCCCGCCGCCGGCGAGCACCGATGCGCCCTTGTCGATGGCATCGCGAACAAAATCGAGAACCCCGTCGGCGGCGCCCTCGTTGACCAAGGGGCCCAGATCGGCGCCCTCGGTCATCCCCCCGGCCAGGACCAGCTCGCGCACGGCCGAGGTGAACTTTTCGGCAAAGGCGTCGTAGATGCCCGATTGCACCAGGATCCTGTTGGCGGCGATACAGGACTGCCCGGTATTGCGGAATTTTGCCGCCACGGCACCGGCGACGGCGTCGTCCAGGTGGGCATCGTCAAAGACGATAAAGGCCGCATTGCCACCCAGCTCCATGGAGGTGCGCTTCATGGTTGCCGAGCAATCCGCCACCAGTTTCTTGCCCACGGCGGTGGAACCGGTGAACGTCAGCTTGCGCACCGCCGGATTGCCGGTCAGTTCCGCACCGATCTCCCGGGTGGCACCGCAAACGATATTGATAACGCCGGGCGGGATGCCCGCGCGCTCGGCCAGGACACCCAGGGCCAGCGCCGACAGGGGCGTCTCGGTGGCGGGCTTGCAAACCACCGTGCAGCCGGCCGCCAGGGCCGGCGCGATCTTGCGAGCCAGCATGGCATTGGGGAAATTCCAGGGAGTGATGCAGGCCACCACCCCCACCGGTTGTTTGATTGTGACGATGCGCTTGTCACTGGCCGGCGCGGGAATGGTATCGCCGTAGATGCGCTTGGCTTCATCGGCAAACCACTCTATATAACCGGCGCCGTAGTCGATCTCCCCCTGGGCTTCCTTCAGGGGTTTGCCCTGCTCGGCGGTAAGGATTTTCGCCAGGTCGCCTTTCGCTTCCTGGATCAGGTCGAACCAGCGGCGCAACAGGCTCGATCGTTCAAGCGCCGTCTTGTCTCGCCAGTGGAGCATGGCCAGTTCCGCTGCCTCGATGGCGGCCCGGGTCTCGTCGGCACCGCATTTTGCCACACGCGTGATGATTTCACCGGTGGCGGGATTGAGGACTTCGAACGTATCCGAACTATCGGCGTGGACCCAGCGGTCGTTGATGTAAGCCTGGGAAACCAGGAGTGACGGATCGGAAAGCTTCAGCGACATAGAAAACCTGCTCTCGTTGGTGGCAAGGTGTATTGAAGCGTGGCTACCGTGAAGTGTAGCCGCTGCCCGGCTCTTCATCATTAAGGGGCAACCGGCGCATGCCGTAAATAAGGCAAATGGATGGAGCGGGTGATGGGAATCGAACCCAC
>DGNJ01000120.1:8083-16509 GCA_002388905.1 Cellvibrionales bacterium UBA4495 | reverse complement strand
ACTCGCCGAGGCTGTGACCGGCGGTGAGGACCGGTTCCGGCCCGCCAAGCTCCTGCCAGACACGCCAGACAGCGACACTGGCGGTAAGAAGGATGGGCTGGGTGCGCTCGGTCAGGTTGATGTCCTCCTGCTGACCGTCCTGGACCATTTCCCAGAGATCGTAACCCAGAGCATCCGACGCCTCATTGAATGTGGCCTGCACCACCGGAT
Source organism: Cellvibrionales bacterium UBA4495 (assembly GCA_002388905.1). Lineage (GTDB taxonomy): Bacteria > Pseudomonadota > Gammaproteobacteria > Pseudomonadales > Porticoccaceae > DGNJ01. Next base: position 16,299 of record DGNJ01000120.1, on the reverse strand, counting down.
ACCGGCCCGCGAGCTCGGCGAGCATGCCGATTTTCTGGGATCCCTGTCCGGGAAATACGAATGCGAGACTTTTTTCCTGCATGATGCTCCTCAAACGATAGTGCTAATTGTTGGCCGGCACGTTGCCGTTTTCAAGCTGTTCTCGAATGCGGTGGGGAATATTTCGGCGGGCCTCGATGAGCGCGAGATCCAGGGCGCTGCAAAAGCCGGGCATGGAGGCTCCGCCGTGACTCTTGATGACCACGCCGTTAAGCCCCAGGAGCGTGGCACCGTTGTAAATAGCAGGATCCAGCCGCTGGCGAAGGGGCTTTAACAGTGGCATCACCAGCAGGCCCGCCATTTTGCCGCGCCAGGAACCGGCAAAGGCATGGCGCAGAAGCCGGGCAATGTAGCGGGCGGCACCCTCGCTGGTCTTGACCGCAACGTTGCCGGCAAAGCCATCGCAGACCACCACGTCCACATCGCCGAAAAAGATACCGTCGCCTTCCACAAAACCGCGATAGTTGATTTGTGCATCGTTTTCGAGCAGTGCCGCCGCTTCCCGGACAACGGCGTCGCCCTTGCCGGCTTCGCTGCCGATGTTGAGCAATGATACGGAAGGTCGGTCGATACCCTCGACAACGGCAACCAGGTGGGTGGCCATTCGGGCAAACTGGTGCAGATGGTGGGCACTGCTATCGACATTGGCCCCCATATCCAGAAGATAGGTCTTGCCATGGGTGCTGGGCAGGGCCTTGCAGATAGCCGGGCGACTGATGCCCGGCAAACGCCCCAGCGCCGACATGGCCATGGCCACCAGCGCCCCGGTATTGCCGGCACTGATGCAGGCCTGAGCGCTGCCGTCTCCGACGGCCCCCAGAGCCCGCCACATGGAAGAACCCCGCTTGCGCCTGAGGGCAGTGGCGGGTTTGTCATCCATGGTCACTTCCTCGGTGCAGTGCTCCACCAAGAGGCGTTCGCGCAGTGATTCGGGGCAACCGGCCACCAATGGCATCAGGGCTTCGGCATTGCCAAAGAGCCTGAGCGTCAGGTCGGGATTATCCCGGAGGGTAGCAATGGCGGCGGGAACAGTGAGGCGGGGACCCGAGTCCCCGCCCATGGCATCGATGGCAAGACAGTAGCCGCCCGCAGTCAAGGGGCTTTATTCTTCGTCGGTCTCGACGACTTTGCGACCACGATAGAAACCGTCGGCGCTCACGTGGTGACGACGGTGCTTTTCGCCGCTCACGGAATCCACCGACAGGGTCGGGCCCGAGAGGCTGTCGTGAGCGCGTCGCATGCCACGCTTGGAACGGGTTTTGCGATTTTGTTGTACGGCCATTATTTACTCCTGGTGCCTAGGCACTTGCTATAACATTAAACGTCTGGGAACAGCTAGTCGTTCTTTTTGAGCTGTTCGAGAATCCGAAACGGGTTTCCCTCGTCGGCCTCGCCGGTATCATCGAAACCCCCGGTGCTGTAGCGGCCCGTTGCCCGACAGGCATCGGCATCGTGTCTGGGCACGATGGGCAGCGCAAGCAGGACCTCGTCCTCTGCCAGCTCGAACAGGTCCGCATCCTGCTCCGGCACAACCCAGGGTTCCAGGTCCCGGGGAAGCTGCCTGGCCTGCTGGTCATCCCAGACGATGCCCAGCCGGCAACCGGAGGACAAGCGCTGCCTGACCACACCCAGGCAGCGCTGGCAGCGCAAATCGGCATCGAGCGTGAATTCGCCCTCGACCACTGCGTTGCCCTGCGCATCCCGGCCGAAGTCCAGGGTTACCTCGACACCGGCATCGGCATCGAGGACCGCGGCCATCAGCCGTTGCAACTGTGCCGTCGGGATGCAGCCGCTCAACGTGGCGCCCTGGGCGGTCAGTTTTCGCGGGTCTATACGCCGCGGCAGCATATTCCTCTCGGAGGGGGTCGGCATAGGCGCGCAATTTTAGGGATACGCCATTGTTCTGTCAAAGAAAATCCGCGTTAAAATTCGCCCCGCCCGGGTTCCGACGAATCCGCCACGGACTTTGCTACCTGATTGTTTTTAAGAGGTTTTTGTGACTACTGCGCTGGTGCTGGCATCATCCTCCCCCTATCGCCGACAACTACTGGAAAGGCTCCGGCTCGATTTCCAGACGGGAACACCCGCGATCGACGAGACGCCCGCTCCCGGCGAGACCGGCGAAAACCTGGTGCTGAGGCTGGCTGAAAGCAAGGCGCGGGCACTGGCGACCCGGTACCCGTCACATTTGATCATTGGCTCGGATCAGGTGGCCACCCTCGGAGAAACCATTCTCGGCAAGCCCGGCAACTTGCCCGCCGCACAAGGGCAATTAAAGGCGCAATCGGGACGGCGGGTCAGCTTCTACACCGGCGTGGCCGTTATCGACAGTCAAACCGGGCGGGTCTACAGCGATATCGACCGCACCGTTGTCCAGTTCCGCCAACTGCCGGCAACCGCCGTATCCCGCTACCTGGAACGGGAAAAGCCCTTTGATTGCGCCGGCAGTTTCAAATGCGAAGGGCTTGGCATCAGCCTTTTCGATGCTATCAAAACCGATGACCCGACTGCCCTGACCGGCCTGCCCCTGATCAAGCTGTGCCAATTGTTGCGCAAACATGGCCTCGAAATACCCTGAAGATAAACAGATATAATATTGTTTTTGTTATATATGATTAAATATTTCGGGGAAGGTGTTCAGGCAGGCAACAAGCTCGAAGCGCTTCAGCCGGTCGGCACCGTGGGCGCCGTAGCTCACACCTATGCGCGGGACTTCCGCCCGTCTCGCCATCTCCATATCGTATTCGCTATCGCCAACCATCATGCTCTCTCCGGGCTCCACCTGGAACTCCAGCAGCAGCTCCCTGAGCATGGCCGGATGAGGCTTGGAGAGACTCTCATCGGCACAACGGGAGCTATCGAAAAAATTCGTCAGACCATGGGCGGCCAGGGCCCGGGTCAAACCCTTCCGACTCTTGCCGGTCGCCACGGCCAGGCGGTAACCCCGAGCTTTGAGCTTTTCCAACACCTCCAATACTGACGGGAAAAATGCCGAAGGCTCTGCGTCCCGCTCGACAAAATGCCGCCGATAACAGGTATCGAGCTGCTCCAGTTCCGGCTCATCCAGGCCGGGAAACAGTTCAGCCAGGGCCCGGGGCAGCGACAAACCAACCACATTGCGCCCCGCTTCGAGGCTGGGGGGCGCCAGCCCCCGCTCCCGCGCCGCCGCGGCCAGGCATTCGGCAATCCGCCCCAATGAGTCGCAGAGCGTACCATCCCAGTCGAATATAATTAGTTTTTTCAATCTAATACAACTTTTTTATCAAGTACTTTGGCAAGATCATCCGGCAGGGGCGACCGGATGTCGACAAGGTCCTCGGTGCCGGGCTTGCGGAATCTGAGGCGATGAGCATGCAGAAAGAGACGCCTGAGACCCTGCCGCCTCATGTGCTCATTGAACACATCACTGCCGTACTTATCGTCGCCTGCCAGAGGGTGTCCCGCAAGCTGGCAGTGCACCCGGATCTGGTGGGTCCTACCCGTCTCCAGAGTCGCCTCGACCAGCGTGGCATCGTCATAACGACGGACAACCCGGAAACCCGTGGCGGCGCGCTTCCCTTCCACACTGGGGCGGACAATGCGATCCCCGCTGGCCAGTAGTTGACGCTTCAGGGGCGCATCGACACGGTCCAGCCCCGCCGGCCAGCGACCGGCGACCAGGGCGAGGTAAGTTTTCTCGACGGAGCCCGAGCGCATTTGCTTTTGCAGGCTCCGCAAGCTTCCCCGGCTGCGCGCCACCAACAAACACCCGGATGTTCCCCGGTCCAGCCGGTGGACAAGTTCCAGGAAAGGATCGGGCCGGCTCTCGCGCAACGCCTCGATCAACCCCAGGCTGACTCCGCTGCCGCCATGCACGGCTAACCCGGATGGCTTGTCGATCACCAGAAAATCACTGTCCTCCTGCAAGATACTCCGGTCAAGCCGGGCGCGCAGCGCGGCGCCGGGCACCGGCCGCGTCGGCGGTTCGGCGAGACGGATGGGCGCCAGCCGCACCTGGTCCCCCGCCTTCAGACGGTAATCGGGCTTGATCCTGCCCTTGTTGACCCGAATCTCGCCCTTGCGCAGCAGGCGGTAGATTCGGGATTTGGGCACGCCCTTCAAGCGCGGCACCAGGTAGTTGTCGATACGCTGCCCGGCCTCGTCGGCCTCAATCTCGAGAACCTGAACGCCGCCCTGCGTATCGCCGTTGTGTTGAGACATCTGGATCGCCGCCAGCCAGTGAGGCGGGAATTCTAACAGTACCGCCGCTGCCCGTAAGCCCCGATCACGCCTGTCGACAAGCCGCATTGCCCGAAACCCCGAACCTTGGTATAGTTTTGCGGTTAGGCGAAGGTTCCCACGTGATTGTCACCATGGCGAACCGGCATCGCATAGCGGGCAGAGCAGAGCTGCCGAAAGTAATTTTATCCGGCATTCGTCGATACAGGGGCGAATGCCCACAAGCAACCCGACCCAAGACGCAGGGTTGCCGCAAGAACACCAGAAAGGTCGAAAATCGCTACCAGTTGCCCGCACCGCCTCGCGGCGTTCAAGGGCGGGCCCACTAAGTCGAAGCCACGAGCTAACGGCACCAAAAGCGAACAGGTTTACGTGTATAGCGCTTTCCAATACGGATAACATACATGCTTAAAGGCAGAAAAATCAGGGCTTTATACTCGCGGGACGTCTCCTGAGTCGACCCCTGCCCAAGATCTGCCCCTGACTACCCTTTCCCCGCCTTGCGGCACTTCTGTGGTCCTGGGACGAAAACAGGACGAGAAGACCCATGAAAAGAATGCTAATCAACGCCACGCAGGCGGAAGAGCTGCGTGTCGCCCTGGTCGATGGCCAGCGGCTATACGACCTGGACATCGAAAACCGCACCCGACAGCAAAAAAAGGCGAATATCTACAAGGGCCGTATTGCCCGTGTCGAACCCAGCCTTGAGGCCGCCTTCATCGATTATGGCGCCGAGCGGCACGGCTTCCTCCCCCTCAAGGAAATCTCCCGGGACTACTTCAAGAAATCCCCCTCCGACTCCCAGGGCCGCGTGCGGATCCAGGACGTGGTTCAGGAAGGGATGGAGGTCATCGTCCAGGTGGACAAGGAGGAAAGAGGCAACAAGGGCGCGGCCCTGACCACTTTCATCAGCCTGGCCGGACGCTACCTGGTATTGATGCCCAACAACCCCCGTGCCGGGGGCATTTCCCGGCGCATCGAAGGGGATGAGCGCACCGAGTTGCGCGAGGCCATGCGAGGCCTGGAGATTCCCACGGGTATGGGAGCCATTGTCCGCACCGCGGGGATCGGTCGCAGCACCGAGGAATTGCAATGGGACTTGGACTATCTCCTGCAACTCTGGACCACCATCAAGGAAGAAGCGGACAAGGCAAAGGCACCCCACTTCCTGTTCCAGGAAAGCAACGTCATCATCCGTGCCATTCGCGACTACCTGCGCCCGGATATCGGTGAGGTGGTTGTGGACAGCCGCGATGCCTACAACCTTGCGGCGGCTTTCGTCCAGCAGGTGATGCCCTCGTTCCAGAGCAAGGTAAAATTCTACGAGGACAATATTCCGCTGTTCAATCGCTACCAGATCGAAAACCAGATTGAAACCGCGTTCATGAGGGAGGTCAAACTCCCCTCCGGCGGCTCCATTGTTATCGATATTACGGAAGCCCTGGTATCCATCGACATCAACTCCTCCCGCGCCACCAAGGGGGGCGATATCGAGGAAACCGCCACCCAGACCAACCTGGAGGCGGCCGAGGAGATCGCCAGGCAACTGCGCCTGCGGGACGTGGGCGGCCTGATTGTCATCGATTTTATCGACATGTCCGCCAACAAGAATCAGCGCGAGGTGGAAAACCGGATGCGCAAGGCCCTGGAACTGGATCGCGCCCGGGTCCAGGTAGGCCGGATTTCCCGCTTCGGGCTCCTGGAGATGTCCCGGCAACGGCTGCGGCCTTCCCTCGAGGAAACTACCTTCAAGATCTGCCCCCGCTGCAGCGGCCAGGGCACCATTCGCGGAACCCGTTCGCTGGCGTTGTCGATTCTCCGGTTGGTGGAAGAAGAAGCGCAGAAAGAGTACAGCGCCGAAATCCGCGCCGTCACGCCGGTGGCGGTGGCAACTTTCCTGCTCAACGAGAAGCGGGACGCCATCAGCGACGTCGAACAGCGCAATAACATCAAGGTGCTGGTACTGCCCAACCCGGCCATGGAGACGCCTCACTTTGAGGTGCAACGTTTTCGGGAGCAGGATGAACTGGTCAGTGTCAACAGCTACAAGCTCGCCGAGGAATTGGCCTCGGAGCCGGAGGTTGACCCGATCCAGCCAGAAGCCATATCGGCGCCACCCCAGCCCGCCGTTCAGTCCCTGCCACCCTCGGCACCGGCACCGACACCCAATCCCAAACCGGTTGCCGAGAAAGCGACTGATCCGAAACCCAAACAGGAGGAGAAAACTCCGGCCAGGTCCGGGTTTTTGCAGCGCCTGGCCAAGGCCCTCCTTGGTGGTACGCAAGAAGGCGCCGACACGTCGACGAAGAAACCGGAATCGGCAGGGAAATCCACCCGGGGCCGAAATGCCGGGGAAGAATCCACACAAGGCCGGCATGCCAACCGGGGCGATGATAAAAGTCGCGGCACACGGGGCAAACGCTCCGGCTCCCGCAACAACCGGCCCCGCCGCGAGGATCAGCGGGACAACAGGACCGGCGCCGACAAATCGGCCCAGGAAAAATCCGCCCGGGCCAAGCCCCAGCAGCAGAAAAGCAGTCCCCGTGCGGATGACGGCGAAAAGGAAAAGTCCCAGGAAAACCGGCCACCACAGCGGCCCAGTGACAAGCGCCGAGAGCCGCGTCGTCAGCGGGAACGCCGGGAGGTTCCCCGCGAGCTCCTCGACGCCATGGCCGAGGTCGCCGAAGCCGATAATCCGGCAACCAATGCCGGCCCTGAAAAAACGGGGAATCGCCCTCAGCCCGAAAAAGCGGCGGGAGAATCCAGTCAGCGGCCGGAAGGCGATAAAACCGACCAGGGGCAAGTACCCAGCGACGATGCGCCCAATTCGGCACCTCGACATATCGGCACTTCGGACCGCGGCGAGGAGTCTGTCGTCAAACCCGGAGAACAGGCCGAAGAAAAGCCTGAGCCCACCGAAGCCCGCACACAGGATGCCCCTCTGCCTGGCTCTGCAGATCACAAGTCTGGAGAGGATGCAGAGCCCTCGGTAAAGGCGAAGGAAGAGGGCTCGGGGGAACCGCCTCGCGAAGCGGCTGTTGCCCACGAACCAGCTCCCGAGACCACCAGGGCGACTCCGGTCGAGCCGCCGAGGCAGGAGCCTCCGGTGGAATCGACCCCATCGATCCGGGAGGAAAAAATGGCCGGGAAAGCTGAAACCCGGGAGCCAACACCGGCCAGTGCCGTGACGGAAAACAGGGTTACACCGCCGCGGCAAGCGGCAGAGGACACTGAGGTGAACGCCCCTCAACCCGGGAGCCAACGCCCTGAAGTGACGACCGAAACGACGGAATCGATGCCCGCAGAGTACGGACCATCACCGTCTTCCGGCAGCGAACAGCCCACATCGACTCGCGCCGACAACGACCCCAGGGTAAACCCCCGGCCCCGTGAAAGGGTCACCGTGGACAGTCGAGTCATTGACTACAAAATGAGTGGGCCACTGGACACGAGCAAACCGGCACCGGTTTCGGTTATCGAAGTCAACCTTCCCCGGCCCGCCAATGATCCGAGAAACCGGGGAGCGGCGCCCGTCCGCACCCCTGAATCCGCGGCTGCGGAACATTCCGCCGACCGTTAAGGCGGCTGCTACCCGGCTCCCGGACTCAGTGGTGAGCAAGGGAGTCGGGTACGCCTTTCCAGTCAGGTTTCCAGGCACACTTCCGCTTCCTGGAAACCTGCGGGACAAGGGCTTGCCCCCTGCTGGCGGCACTGTATAATCACCGCCGTTACCGCCGGAGGGATGGCTGAGTGGTCGAAAGCACCGGTCTTGAAAACCGGCGTGCCGAGAGGCACCCAGGGTTCGAATCCCTGTCCCTCCGCCAGNNGGTGGAGGGACGGGGGTGAGAATCCTGGCCGGGTTCGACAAAAGCAACCGCTTTTGGGCCCCGCAGCGTAGCGAAGGGGGTCCGCAGGACCGAGCCGCGATAGCGGCGAGTCAATCCCTGTCCCTCCGCCAG
>DGNJ01000120.1:4319-8073 GCA_002388905.1 Cellvibrionales bacterium UBA4495 | reverse complement strand
GGTGGAGGGACGGGGGTGAGAACCCTGGCCGGGTTCGACAAAAGCGACCGCTTTTGGGCCCCGAGCCGCGATAGCGGCGAGTCAATCCCTGTCCCTCCGCCAGCAAATTACAGAGCCGATTGATCGATCTGGCCGGAAATCCTCTCTTTACCACCCATTACCGATAAGGGGAGCCAAAAACAGGTTCCCCTTATCGGGATGTCGCAGTAGCACCGGATATCCCCGGTGATTCCTGTTACTGCGATTTTTCTTTATGGTATAGGGTGATGACAGCGTCCGCCTCCAGTACACGACCTTCAAACAAATCCTTGTCGATATTACCAGTGACGCTCACTATGTCGCCCTTTTCGATCTTCTGGTAACCCTCGTCATCCAGGGGATTGTAAAGCATGTCATCCACCTCTACCGTCAACATTCGTTCACCGGTATCGATCGTGAACTCATCCCCGGACACACCGCTCACCTTGCCCTGGACAACGGTTTTGGAGACGGTAATCGGATGACGGATTGTAACAAAGGTATCTTCCTCATCAGCGACGGATGCATAGAAGTAGGTACCAATGTTTTCGACATAGACGCTGCTGGCTTCGATTTTGGCGACCTCGTAAAAGTCATCGTCGATGATGCCGTTGACCGTCACTCTGTCGCCCTCAACGAGTTTATAACCATCGGCGTCCCTGTCGCCGTCGTCCATTTCCACGGTAATGATTCCCCGTCCGTAGTCGAGTGTAAACCAATCGGCTGACACTTCCTCAACAACACCATCGACGCTGATCCAGGTGTCGTCGGGCTTGGCGTAGGGACTTTCAGCCAATGCGGGTAAGGCCGTACATGCAAAAAAGGCAACAATCCCGGAACCGACCCACTGGTATAGCTTCTGTTGCATGGCGCTCCTCCAATGCATGTTTGATCAATTCAAAAAAGGCGCTGCCGGAAAACGCGCGATAGATCCGCTATTTTTCCGGCTTTGCCTCGCTTACGCCTTTCAGGCTAGAACAGTGCCGCCAAAAATCAAAAAAGCATCTTCGTGGGATTTTTACTACTCTAGACAATCACGAACCACAAATGTAAACCACTGAAAAGCTCTTTCTTTCGTTACAAAAATAGCTATAAAAAGAACGTGTTTTTAGTAGACATGTCATGTCTCGCGGCATCCGCAGTCGACGCCGGTCCTCGAGGCAATCATTCTTTGCCAAAACGACTATACTTTTCGAACAACCGTCGTTGGACAAATGGCTAACATAAGCACCACGGTTAAGTCGGGAAACTTAATGATAAAGATCGCAAAGGCAACAGTGAGGCCGACATGTTTTTAAAGCTGCGCGAGAGAGATCTTTTGATCGCCGTAGAAAACCTCCAGGATTTGACCAACCCCTACGAAACCCATGTTTCGGGGCGCCTGCAATGGGGTGATGAGGAACAGGATCCGGAGACATTCAACAAGAATGATCTTTGCTTTCCCTCAGGGGAAGATTTACCGCGATGCTGGCGAGATGTCCATTTCAGGGACAGGGAGGTGGTACATGATTAAGGCTGGGGGCGCACACAGGCAGGATAAAATCATAAACCTGAATTTTCAGGAGGCGCGGCTGGCGGGCTTTTTCATCGGCACCCTGAAAATATCCTGTTTCTGTAATGCAGGCGGGGCGAGGCCTCTGGAGCGGTCTTTTCCAAACTCGAAAAAGACCTGCGTGACACTGGGAAAAAGCGCTAATATCTGTTATACACTCCTTGTGGGGCCGGCTTAAGGTGAAGGTCCCTGTTATTGGAAAGGCAAGCGCGTCGCATCAAACAGCCTTCTCAGCTCTCGAGAGAAACGTCTATTATAAGAACCATGACCCGGGAGGTTACCATGCAAAGATTTTATTATATTAGCGACAATGTGGACGAACTGGAGGATATTGAACGGTCCCTGGAAACGTCCGGTATAGCTACAGAACAGATCCATATCCTCACTAACGACGACAAGGAGGTGGCCAAACACCACCTGCACGGCGTCAGTTCCTTTATGAAAAAGGATATCGTTCACTCGACACTAGTGGGCGCCGTCATTGGCCTTATTGGTTCAATCCTGGTTTTGGTCGTTGCCGCACTCAGTAGCCTGCCGGATAAATTTACCTGGGTTCCTTTTATCTTCCTGGCGATTATCGTTCTGGGTTTTTGCACCTGGGAAGGTGGTCTTTGGGGCATCCAGGAGCCAAACCACCAATTCCGGCGTTTCCAGAAGGTTCTCGATCACGGCAAGCACATTCTTTTTGTGGATATCGATCGCGACCAGCAGCAAACCCTCGACATGATTGCCAGCGAACACCCCCACATGAAACGGGTGGGCGCCGGCAAGGGTGCCCCGAAATGGATCGTGCGATCCCAGGAAATGTTTAGGCGTTTTATGCGCTGGGCGCCATAATCAACCACCGGCGGTCTGGGCAAAAAAATCGAGGCGAGTCAGAAATGTGTAATCCGCCTCGATTTGCATGATGCCCACGAGAACCAAAAGACAGAGTGGCGGCATCAATATTGCGAGTATCAGGGAAAGCCTCTCCCACATCATGTGCATAAATACACTGACAATCAGTCCCGCCTTGATCAACATGAACACAATAATCAGGGACCAGCGCAAGAGTCCCTGGAACTGGAAATAGTCCACCAGGTACGACAGGGTGCTGAAAACGAATAAAAGCCCCCAGATTTTCAGGTAAATTCCAATGGGGTGCTGCTGATCGCTCGCTGCCTGTTCCATCATCCCTCCTCACCAGAGGTAGAAAAACGCGAAAATAAAAACCCAGACCAGATCGACAAAGTGCCAGTACAAACCGGCAATCTCTACGACTTCGTAGTTACCCTTTGCTTCGTAATGCCCTTTTAGAACCTTGATGGCGACCACCAGTAAATAGATGACACCGGCAGATACATGCATGCCGTGGAAGCCGGTAATCATGAAGAATGTGGCCCCGAATTGTGCTGCACCCATGGGGTTTCCCCATGGGCGAACACCCTCCTCGGTAATCAGCTTAGTCCACTCGAAGGCCTGCATTCCCACGAACGAGGCACCGAGCAATGCCGTGGCCAGCATCAACGCTGCCGTCATCCGGCGGTTGCGTTGATACCCGTAATTGACGGCCATGGCCATGGTGCCGCTGCTGCTGATAAGCACAAACGTCATAATGGCGATCAGCAGTAATGGCAATTCGTGACCGCCGATATGCAGGGCGAAAACCTCGCTGGCACTGGGCCAGGGCTCCGTGGCGGAAATCCGCACGGTCATATAGCCGACCAGGAAGACCGTGAAGATAAAGGTATCGCTGACCAGGAAAATCCACATCATGGCCTTTCCCCAATGAACTGGAAAGGCCTCTCTGTCTGACGACCAGTCCCTGGCAAGCGCTTCGGTTCTGGTTACGGACATCGTTCCTGTCATTGTTCCATTATCCATGGTCTTGCCTCCCGTGGGGGTGCCGTCCTCAGGTCGCCTTGAGCAGAGCGAAAAGGAGCAGCCAGAGAATCAACAGGTAGTGCCAGTACTGTGCGCAGAGCTCGATGCTCAGGCGAAGATCGCCAAGATCGCGGCCATAAAATGCCTTTACGGTGGTCAGGGTCCAAACCCAGAGACCACCCATCAGATGGATACCGTGAAGCGCGGTCAACAGGAAAAAGAAGGCACTGGCCGGGTTGCTATCCATGGAATAACCCTCGGAGACAAGGATTTGCCATGCACGCAACTGTCCCACAACAAAGGCAAGTGCCAGGAGACCGC